>CAYVRS010000054.1:0-10753 GCA_964454075.1 uncultured Chitinophagales bacterium | reverse complement strand
CAAGCAGATGACCGATATTCGGCTTGTAGAAGCGGCTGTACATGGTGTTGAGCCAGACCGAATCGATGGCCAGCATCGACAGGATGGCGGAAAATGTGGAGAGCAGGTAAAGTTTCATCCCGCAATCTAACCAAATCGCTCGAAGATCGCTTTATCCAAGGCCTCGCGATGGTCGGGGATGCTTTCGATGCCCATCTGAAGCGTGGCGCCGTCTTCGATCAGCTCGGCGATGTATGGCCCGATGCGCAGGTCTTCCTCATGCAGGCAGAGCGCGGTGATGTCGCGGATGTGGAAGATGCCGTCGCCATGGGTGCGCGGCAGTTTCGGGTTCACCTGAGCGATCACCGTCTTGGCGTTGCGCACGGCGGATCGGGCCACATCCACTGAGGGACCCAGCGAGCAGAAACCGTGTCGGTCGGGTGGTGAGACCATCACCATGGCCACATCCAGCGGCAGATAGCCGCGGTCGAACAGGCGCGAGATTTCGCTCAGGAAAACGGGGACATAATCGCCGCGTCGTTCGGCCACCGCAGGACGGACGGAATTGGACACGAACAGCGAGTTGAATTAAAAGCTGTCTTTGAAACGGGCATCGGTGAGCGGTGTATCGCCCAGGTTGGTGATGCCGACGAGTTCGACATTCCGCAGTTCGCCGGCGCGTTCGGCGAGAGCGCGCATGAGGGCGATGGGTGACGCCGCGCTGCCGTGGATGAACACGCGGCTGTCGGATTGGATGAGGGATACGGCTTCGTGTAGAGTGATCATGGGAGGAAATTACAACCGGAGGCGACGCCGCGGAAGTGATCCCTGCCGAAACCGCAATAGAGGTGAAGGATTGGGCAAAAAAGGAATTAGGCGGGGTGAGTACTTGCTTATACATCCCGCGCCCGCTGCGCGAACGCGGGAAACGGTCAAATAGTCGAAGAGGCAAAGAGTCAATCCCGGAGACAACGCACAGAGAAGCCATTTCTCTTATGGTTGAAGCTCCTGAAGAGATCACGAAGGTCATTGGACAGGAACCGGAACCACGCGCCGACTGAATTGCTCTCGGAAGAACTCCAGAAGTAGCCGTACCTGCCGACGTAGTAGAACGTGCCGTCGAGGTCGCGGAAGCCGCCTGGGAGGCCGTTGAAGCCGCTGGCGTTCGAGCCGTTGCCGTTGTTGGCCCAACCGGATGTGGATTTCATCTTGTGTCCGGGCTCGGAACCGAGGTGGTTCCCTAAGACCGTCCATTCGGCATCCGTGGGCACATGCCAGCCCACCGGACAGACGTTCCGCCGATTGGCCACCGCGTGCCAGTTGTACAGCTTCCCGTACTTGGTCTCGTTGGTCGCTTGATTATCGTAATGGGCCCAGGCACCCCTTGTGAGACCGCCCCATTGCGAGTTGCCGGTCACTTTCGGAATCGCGGTGCCATCGCGGTATTTGGAGGTACGCAGGTTCTCAGCCATCCAGCATTGGTCACCTATTTGAACCGTCTTGTAGGTGTTTCCCTCGATGTCGATCAAGGTAGCGCCACAAGGAGGCGGTCCTTCTCTCAGCGCGACACTCTTTTCCAGCACTTCGTCTCGACCGATTCGAATGGTTTCAGAAAAGTCCTGATGCCCGGTGGCCTTCACCGAAAGGGTGTAGGTACCAACCGGAATTCCCGTCTTGCGAGCCAGGCCCGTGCCGCTGGCCGCGATCCGGCCGGTGGCGTCCGTCAACGTCCACACAGCTTCAAAAGGTGTCGTAGTAATCTGCAACCCGCCCACATGGGCGGTCAACGAGAAGGTGCGTGACGCGGTCTGTCCACGCTGGATCTCCACCGTCTCGGCGAAGGGCTCGAACCCGTCTTTGCTCACCTCGATCCGGACCATGCCGGGGGCGAGTTCGATCGGTTGGCTAAAATCCACCGTCTGCCGGTTTACCAGCACCGTCGCATCGGCAGGCATCACGGTCAGTCTCAATGTACCTGCATTGCGAACCAGGGACGCGGATATCGTGTTCGCACCGGATTCATTCACCGTGATCGTCCGCGTGTCCGGCACATAGCCGCTGAGTTGAATGCTGAGCTCATAGGTCCCTGGAAAGCGGAACAAGCCCAATGCGCCACTGCGGTCCGTCATACCGACCTGCACCCCATCCAGCAACACCGTCGCGCCGGCGGGCTGGGTCCGGATGGTGAGCGGCACCGGCTCGATGGCCATCATGGTCTCGCGGAACAGGTTCTGTTCAGCGCTGACCCGAATTTCCTTTTCGATGGTGCGATAGCCTTGCTTCTCCACCTTCAGCATGTGAGATCCGATCTCAATCGAAACGGGTTTTGATGCGTCTACACGGTTTCCATTTATACTCACCAGAGCGTCGGTGGGTGTAATCTGAAAATTGGTCGGGACAATATTCGTGGCCACTTCCGGTTTGGGCTCCACTGTGTAATAGGCGACTTGGCGTGCTTCAGTCAACGAAATCTGAATCCGTCCTTGCTGATACCCCGGCGCGTTGACGGTCAGGATCTGCCGGACCGGCCGCACTATGAGGATGTACTCCCCTTGATTCGGATTGCCCAGCGTGGCCACGATCTCCAAGTTGGAATCGAAGCGCAGGTTCGTCAGACTCGAATTGATGATCACCGCCGCCATCTCAGGATGGTCGCGGAACACAGGGATTCGATTGTTCTGCACCGGCGTGATCTCGAACTCACGCAGCTGGGCGGAGGCCGCAAGGGGCGCGAGCGAGAGAATGAGGAGAAGGATCCGGGCGAGACGGGACATGGAGCAGATGACTAGGTTTCAAAGAGAATATAGAAACTTCGCCTTGACTTCGGATGTCGATGGGGTTTAAAGGATTGGGCAAAAAAGACTCAACCCTCTTCCTTCAGCTTCCCCTGCGCGTATTTGTGAACGATGCTAGTGACCAATGTTTGATAGGGAACCCCTTCTTCCATGGCTCGGGTTTTGATAAGCTCCAAATCATACCGGGATATGCGCAGGTTCATTCTCAGATCTTTTTGCTGACGGCGGATGACCATCGCACGGGCTTCTTCGATTTCATTCGCAAGGTGATTCACCGAGCTGAATTCATCGTTTTCAATGTCTTGTAGAATCGAGGATTCATACGAATCCAGTGTGAGCTTTTTCATGGGAAATAATGCTTCGTGAGTTTTCGACTGGGGAATGCGGTGATGAGCATGCGACGGTCCTGATCCACCTCATCTCGAAACGGTACAATCCAACAATATCCGTCGATGTCTACAACAAGCAAACGCTGTCCACCATATTTCTCGGGATTGTGATGCTCCAGAATATCGAGCAGTCCACCTTGTTCAATGGCCACCAATATGCGTTCGAAAGAGATGTCGCGGTCTCTTTTCAAAGCATCGTTCTTCTCTTGGTTCCAATCGTAGTTCATTCCGTTGAACGTAACAAGATGTATGTACAATGTCAATACATGAATCAAGTGGTAGCACCAGGTGTGACAAGAATCATCTCGAATAGACTGCGTGACATGTATACTTATTGTCATTTTCTATACATGTCTTTTCTGATATGTATAGAAATGAGTTCATCTTGCATGGCACCCCCCCAACAAAAAAGCCCGTCCTCTTTTCAGAAAACGGGCTTCTTGCATGTGTACCGGCGGCCGGAATCGAACCGGCACTCAGTGAAGAACACGATTTTGAGTCGTGCGCGTCTACCAGTTCCGCCACGCCGGCATCTTTCAAAGATACGAACTCTCCCCTACCTTGCGCCATGCGTCTGGCACAATTTCTTGTCGGTTTGATCTTTCTGGCTGGGTTATGGAGTGCGGAGACCTGCATGGCCCAGTCGCGTCCATATACACGCTATGCCAAAGCCGATGGTCTCCCCTCCGACTATGTGATGCGGATCACCCAATCACCCGGTGGCTTCATGTGGTTCGGTACCGAACGCGGTGCGTCGAGGTACGACGGCCAATCATTCACAACCTACACCACCGACGACGGACTTCCCCACAATCTGGTGTATGACATTCTGGAAGATGCGCAGGGCCGCACTTGGTTTGGAACGCCGGCTCCCGTGCTCACCTACCTCAAAAACGGGAAGATCCATCTGTTGAGAGACTCGACAGGGAGTCGCAGCGCGATTGCGGCCATCGCCATGGACCGCAACAACCGCGTCTTCTTCCGATTCTCGGACGGGCTGGGAGTCTTGAATGGAGACGACTACCAGTTCCATCCCATGGTCTTGAGTACAGCGAAGGAATCGAATCTGGAGAGGTTGGCAGATGGACGCGTCGTTTTTTCAGACAACACGCATGTCCTTGCCATACGCCTGGACTCGGGGACCCACCTGCGTCTTGACACTTTGCTCGTGCTTCCGGTGTTGAACGCCTTCACCTATATCAAGCAAGCTCCCGATTCCACAGTGTACATTACGGGAAAGCGCGGCATAGGCAAATACCGGTTCGCAGGTTCTCGTTTGGAACCGATCACGTGGTTGCGGACCGGTCTCCATACCACCATGTCGGTGATTCCGTATGGCTATGAGCATCGCCTGATCTTGGGAAGTCGTAACAATGGCTTGGAAATGCTGGTGGATGGATCGTTGACCCCGATATCGACCTCGCCGGGGAGCGATCGGAATTTCATCAGCGCCCAATTCCTGGATTATGAAGGGAATCTGTGGGTCGGGCATTTCGGGCAAGGGGTCGAGAAAATCACGACGTGGAACGCTTTGATCTACACGGAAAAGGATGGATTGGCCGAACGCAATGTCTGGCGTGTCTCCACGTATCAAGGAAACCCCCTTGCCATGGGCGTGGCGGGAGTACAACGCATCGTGGAAGGAAGAGCCGTTCGATTGCCCGGCCTTCCCACCACACTTAGAGCGGTGCGAGGCCTCCAATTCGCCGAAGACCGGGTTTATGTGGGAACACTGGGAGATCTCCGGATCCATTCCTACGATTCCCGAAAGGATGAAATCGGACCATTGATCCGAATATTGGATATCGGAGACGGCATCAACGATCTGAAGCTCGCCTCCGACAGATCCCTATGGATCGCCTCGGCCGGATCCAAACTATACAAACTGGATCCGAATGGCAGCCTGACCACATATCCGGTTAAGAACGGTGCCGAACGGTTGGTCCGGGCCGGAAACGCCATGTGGGCCCTCACGTCCAGCGATGGAGCGTTCAGACACGAGAACGGGGACATCCGGCACGTCTCCAAAGCCTCAGGAGAGCTTCCATCGGATGCGGTCTGGAGTCTCCATGAGGATCAGAATGGGATCCTCATCGGGACGTCTGCCGGATTGGTCAAAATCACACCCGAAGGCAAAAAGACCCTCTATGACGGGCGTCTGGGTCTGGTCGGCTCGCCCGTCATTGGCATTTTCCCAATGGCAAACCCTACCGGAGAACGTTCCGGATATTGGGTTGCCACACCATCCCGCATGCATCAGCTCGTGGGGTACACCCTTCTGCCAGGCAACACGCTGGCCACGTTGCGTACACCTTTGTCAGGAGCCCATTGGATGGAGGCGGATGATGGATACCGCAGCGCACTGATCGGCACCACAGAAGGTTTGGTCAAATATGACCTTGGCCGGACATCAAGGAGCATCCCTCCTCCAAAGGTGTCCATTTTGACCGTCTCGATCGACAGCTCGGAATTCAAAGACTGGTCAGACACCGATGTTGGCGTCCGAAAATCTTCGGCGACATTGGAGTTCAGCTTCGCCGGACTCACCTACCTCAGCGACGCGGAAACCCGTTTCACCTACCGTCTGATTGGAATCGACGACCGTTGGTCGGTTCCTCAGCGACAACGCAGCGTTCGAATCGCGAACGTCGCACCTGGAACCTATACCTTTGAAGTTCGAGCGATCAATGTGGACGGGAGCCTGAGCGCCGAACCGGCCAGGGTTACGGTCACCATCTACCCGCCATGGTGGATGCATCCGATCGTGTTGGTGGTTATGATGTTGGCGGCCACTGGCGCCTTGGTGGCCGGTATCCGTTGGCGGTTGAGGCAAATCCGTGCAGAGATCGTGAAGCGGAATGAACAAAAGCAGTTCGAAGCAATCCAGCGGATCGGCGCATCGATCTCTCACGACATAAAGAACACCGTGTTCAGCCTGAGTCTGCTGGCCAAAAACCTTGAAAAGCGATTCGACAATCCTGAGTTCCGTAAAGACGCCATCGAGACCATCGAGTCGAGCTTCATCTACCTGTCGACCTTGATCAACCGTTTGCAGGATAAACCCTCATCCAGCGACACATTGGCCCAAGACATCTTCCTGAAGCGGCTTTGCGATGATGTCGCCAAACGGGTGACGGCAGGCACCGACCGACGCGTAGTTGTAGACATCCCTGACACGATGCGGATCCGCATCCGTCTCGAGCCCATCGAACGAATCCTAGAAAACCTGATCCGGAACGCCATCGAGGCCACCACGCCGTCTCAAATGGTGCGTGTGACAGCCCAGCATGTCGGACCGACCACCGAACTCTTCGTGATGGATGAAGGACCTGGCATGACGGACGATTTCCTCCGGAACCGCCTTTTCAAACCGTTCCAATCCACCAAAACCAAGGGCTTGGGCATCGGTCTGTTTTCCAGCAAAGAATTGGTCGATTCCATAGGTGCGACCATCGATGTTGAATCGGAACTTGGCAAGGGTTCCACATTCCGTCTTCGTTTTGTAAATTCACCATCATGAAACATTTGCTTCTTTTGGCCTTCGTCGCTCTCATTGCGACGTCCGCCCACGCCCAGTTCGTCTGGAACGAACGTTCCGCCGAGTTCAACCTTCCGCAAGGTGTCAAGGTCTTCACGGGATACCAGAATTCGCCGGCGTACCTTCTTCATTACATCGAGTTCGACTCGAACGTGCAGGATTTCATTTTGCATCCGTATTGGAGCTCCAATTACAAAGCCACGACCACTTTCGCACGGGATGTGGGAGCCATAGCCGCGGTCAACGGCGGCTTCTTCTCCACCAGCGCCTCGGTATCGACCATGATCGAACCCGGTGGACAGGTCAAATCCCAAAGCATTCAGGTACTCAATCGCGACGGGATCAATTATCCGGTGGCCCGCGCCTTCTTCGGCATCCTGCCCGATAAGAGCATGCGCATCGACTGGACCTACCATTTCTCGAACTCCATCAACGATTTCTACCGCTTAAACAACACCTTGGACAACGTGATCGGCTTACCTGCATCCACCCCTTCCAAATCGGACGGTACGTTGTACAACAATGTGCTTATGGGCTTGGCTGGCGGACCGAATCTGGTCAGCAACGGTCAGATTGATGTGACCTACGACCAGGAAGTCTTCTTTGGCGGATCGGGACTGGATGGAGGTTCCAACCGTCCGCGCACCGCCATCGGCTATACAGCCACGGGCAAAGTGATCCTGCTCATCGCAGAGGGTGGCGGCATGATTCCCAACAGCGATTTTATCTTTTCCAGCGGTGCCACGCTGAACCAGATGGCTCAGTTCATGATCAATCTAGGCTGCGTGGAAGCGATGAACCTGGATGGCGGCGGTTCATCGACCATGGCCATCGGATCCACTTTGTACAACCGTCCGAATGGCGGAACGACGCAGCGTCCGGTTCCCACCATCTTTGCCATCGTCCACAAAGATTCACTCAAACTCCCTCCACCACCGCCTGAAGAGATCGTGACGGACACCGAGCGCGAATCGACCGTCTTCAACGGCACGATCTGCGGCGCCTTGTGCAACAACGGTTGGTTCCAATCGGCCAACCTGAACGATTCCTACGGTGGCACAGGGTCCTGGCTGTCTGAGAAAGGCGATGGAAGCCGGTTCATCACCTACAATCCGACACTGAAAACCACAGAATATGAAGTCTTCGGTTGGTGGTCGGCCTCCTTCAACCGCGCGATCGACACGCCCTACGTCATCGTGCATAAGAACGGACGCGACACAGTTCGGGTCAACCAGACCTCGAAAAACGCGCAGTGGGTGTCACTCGGAAAATTCGAGTTCACCGGAACCGCCGCCGACCAAGTCATCATCTCCAATAAAGCCACCGGGGGCACCTATGTGGTGGCCGATGGCGTCCGCTTCGTGCAGACACGGGCCGTCACGTCGGTGGATGACAGAGCACAGATCGCCGACGATATCCGCCTCCATCAGAACTATCCCAATCCGTTCAACCCGAACACGGTGATCGGTTTCCAGTTGTCGGTGACCGGAACCGTGGACCTGAACGTCTACGACACGATGGGTCGTTTGGTCTCTGCCGTCATTTCGAACCAAGCCATGGCCCCTGGCGAGTATTCGGTACGCTTCGATGGCACCGATCTGGCTTCCGGCACCTACGTCTACCGGCTCACGGTGGATGGGGTCTCCACAACGCGCCGAATGACGTTGGTGCGCTAGAAGGGGCACATCAGTGATGTGCCCTTACAGCGCACCCTCGATATCCGCCCACACATCATCGATGTGTTCCAACCCGACGCTGATGCGGATCATGCCGGGATGGATGCCCACGGCCAGGCGGTCGGCTTCTGAGAGCTTCGAATGCGTGGTGGACGCCGGATGCGTGGCGATGGTGCGCGTGTCTCCCAGATTCGCGGTATGGGAGATGAGCTTGAGGGAATTCAGAAACACACGTCCACGCTCGATGCCGCCTTTCACGGCGAAACTCACGATGCCTCCGCCAAGGCTCATCTGCTCTTTGGCGAGCGCATGCTGAGGATGCGAAGGCAAATGCGGGTACCTCACCCACTCCACCTCCGGATGAGCCTCCAGACGCGTGGCCAGTTCGAGCGCGTTGGCACAATGCGCCCGCATGCGCACGGCCAGCGTTTCGAGGCTTTTCGAGAACATCCAGGCATTGAACGGACTCATGGCGGGACCGGTATGCCGTGCGAAGAACCGCAGCTCCTTGATCAGGTCTTTGCGTCCGACGATCACTCCGCCAACGCCCCTTCCCTGCCCGTCGATCCATTTCGTGGCCGAATGGGTGACGATGTGCGCGCCGTACGCGATCGGCGTCTGGATCACCGGTGTCGCGAAACAGTTGTCGACGTTCAGGATGAGCTGATGCTCGGCGCAGAACCGTCCGGCGGCGGCCAGGTCGATGAGAACCAAACCGGGGTTCGATGGCGTCTCCACGAACATCATCTTCGTGTTCGGGCGTAGAGCGGCCGACCACGACGCCGCATCCAGTCCGTCGATGTAAGTGAATTCGATGCCGAAACGCGGCATGATCTGCGTCAGGATCTGCACCGAGGAGCCGAACAAGGCGCGTGATGCAAGAATGTGATCTCCGGCGCGGAGCAACCCTGCCATGGAGGTGTATACGGCCGACATTCCCGATGCGGTCGCGATGCCATCTTCCGCACCTTCCAACAGACACATCTTCTGAACGAACTCGTTCGCATTGGGATTGGAGAACCGGGTATAGATGTTTCCGGGCATTTCGTCCGCAAACAGGGCGCGTGCCTGCTCGGCATCCTCGAAGACGAAACTGGACGTCAAAAACAGGGGAACGGAATGTTCCCTTTCAGCGCGCTCGTTCTGGGCGCGGATAGCCAACGTGTCTTTATGGAGCATCCCTATGCGATTTTCTCGTCGTTCAGATAGAGGTCCCAAGTCACCGGACCCGCATGGGCCAAGGTAAGGGAAGCCGAGCAATACTTCTCCATCGACAACTGCGCCGCGCGGATGGCCTTCGCCGGATCGATCTCCCCTTTGAGCTTGTACGTCACATGAAACGCGTTGAACGGTTTGGCGTCTTTCACCGGCTCACGCTCCCCGTTCACGGCCACCTGAAGGTCGTCGATGGGCTGTTTCATCTTTTTTAGGATGGAAATCACGTCGATGGCGCTGCATCCGCCCAAGCCCATCAGGAGCAGACTCATGGGACGCACACCGAGGTTCGAGCCACCGATATCCACGCTTCCGTCAATGTGGACCTCGTTTCCGGTGTCGTTGGTGGCCACCATGTGGTAGGCGTCGTTGACTAAGTTCAGGTTTACGGTCATCGGTTTTCAGTTTTCAGTTGTTCGTCCCACGTCCATCGTTCATCGTCCCACGTAACTCTTCCCAGCATGCTCCACACTATCCCGCACACGAAGCTTTTCAAGCCAGGCATCTGGAAAGACATCCGGACCATGCAACGCACCGAGGAGGCTTCCGAGATAGAAGGTGACGGCACCGGTGCTTCCTCCGAGGTTCGCGCCGGCCAGAATCGCGTCCTGGTAAGAGTCGGGATGTTGGTAGAACACCGCTCCGACCACGCTGATGATGTTCTCCGCCGCGATGTTGACATCCCCGCAGGTGGCGGCGACCGCTTCAAGCGGACCGTCCATCAACGGCTGGATGCTCTGCATGCGACGTTTCAGTTTGAAGTCGTGCGGGAAATATGCTTCCGCTTCGTCGACGAACATCAGCGCTTTGGTCAGAAACAGCCCCTTGGCGAAGCCTTGGGCCGAATGCTCGAACATCCACGCCAGCAAGCGCAGATAGACCCAGGTGCCCTGCTGCCAGACGATGGAAACCGTAGGGAAGCTTTTCAGCCAATCTGCGGCGTCTTCCACACTGATGGCGCCAGTCGCGAGTTTATACCCCACCGGCATGGCGAAGGCGAACGTGTAATGCCCTTCATCCGGAAATGGGGGCCATGGAAACGCGGCGCTTTTCGGCCAAAGCGTGGGAAAGCGGTTGAACGCGTCTTTGATGTGGAAGGCGAAATGAGGCAGATCCGGCAAGGGATTCGAGGATTTGAGGACCGCAAGGAGTCCTTCGGTC
>CAYVRS010000053.1:0-15156 GCA_964454075.1 uncultured Chitinophagales bacterium | reverse complement strand
GGCGAACCCGCGAACTTCCTCGATGTGGGCGGCGGAGCGAACGTGGAAACCGTGAAGAACGGCTTCAAGATCATCTTGAGCGATCCGAACGTGAAAGCCATCCTCATCAACATCTTCGGCGGCATCGTCCGTTGCGACCGCGTGGCCAATGGCATCGTCGAAGCGGTGAAAGATCCCGAGATCGCGGAGAAAGTGAGCCGGGTACCGATCATCGTGCGTCTGCAAGGCACCAATGCCGAAGAAGCGAAGGTGATCATCGACAACTCCGGACTGAACGTGGTGTCGGCGGTTCTGCTGAAAGAAGCGGCCGAAGCCGTGACCCAGGCTATCGGATAACGTACAGGGCTTCCTGCCGTCCGGCGATGTAGCGCACCGTGCGTCCATCGAAGAAGGCGTCTTCTTCGAGCATGATGCGCACATCCTTGCCCCATTCAGGCACGGATTCGGTCACGTTGAGCTCAATGCTCCAACAGGCGTTCGGATACAGCGGATAATCGCCGTCGCCTGGAACGCCATCCTGTTTGTCCCACATCCCGATGGTGGCTCCCGCCGCATGGCCGTGCAAGCCGATCGGATGCGTGTAGATGCTCGGCCTCAGTCCCTCGGCGATGGCTTGCGCACGAGACCGCTTCAGCACATCGTTGCCGGTTCGGCCGGTGGCGAAATTCGATGTCAGGATGTCCTGAAGCCGATTGCCTCTGGCGAACGCCGTGATGAGTCCTTTCGGAGGTTCCGTCTCCCCCTCTTTCAGGATGTAGACCATCCTCTGCGTGTCGGTGTGAAGGCCGAGGTACTGGATGCCGAAATCCAGATGCACCAGGTCGCCGGCGCGGATCACCTCCTCCCCCGGCTTCGTGGAGAAATCGCCCGCGTGCTCCGGAGCCCCGCCACGTTGGACGCTCACGCTCGGATGGAACCACACATCCAGCCCCATCCCGCGGACCGTCTCCCTGAACCACCACTCCAGCTCCTTGGTCGTAGTGACCCCGGGCGCGATCGCCTCCCTCGACAATCCACGCTCGATGATGGCATGTGCCGTCTCGTTCACATGCGTGTACATCGCCATCTCCTCGGGAATCCGCGTTTCGAGCCAGCCCACGGCCAAGGCCTCTGCGCTCACCACACTGCGCCGCAGCCGTGACGGCAAGGCGTCCATGAAACGGGCATGCTCGGTATGGGTGATTCCATTGGCGTGGTCGAAATGAAGCGACGTGTTGATACCGATGCGCTCCGGCTGGTAACTCGACACGATCTGAGCCAGGCGTTTGAACTGGTCGGGATCGGTGTCCGGGTTCCAGGCCGATTTGAAACTGCGCCCCACATCGTACCGGGCCACAGCCATTCGGTCGATGCCTCCCGTCACCCGGTTGCGGGCCATCACCAGCATCGTGGTGCGCCGAGCGCTGATCCAGGTGGCCGGAAGCAGGGTCCGCAGCACGGGATCCTCATTGTATTCGGCACCGATGACCACCCACACATCGATCGAGGCGCGCTCCATCAGGTCCGGCAACAAGATGGTCAGGCGCTTCTCAAGGATGGAATCGCGCCAAGCGGCTTGGTCGCGAAGGCCCATCACCTGCGCGTTTAACGTGTTGAACGAGATCAGTGTGATGAAAATGAGGAGAATGGGTTTCATGGCGTCACTTTTTTCTTGAAGTTAGATAACGGCGGTGTACTTTCCCGAATTATGGATAAACCCACCTTCCCTTTCACCATCGGCGTCGAAGAAGAGTACATGATCGTGGACCCGGCGACGGGTGAGCTCAGCTCTGCGGTCGAGATTTTCCTGAAAGACGGAAAAGACAAACTCGGCAACCAGATCGCCACCGAAATGCTTCAATGCCAGGTGGAAGTGGGCACACCGGTCTGCCACTCCATCCAAGAGGCGCACACGCACCTCAAGCACGCCCGAAAAACGGTGCATGAGATCGCCCAGGCGAACGGACTCAACATCATCGCTTGCGGCACCCATCCTTTCTCGAAATGGACGAACCAAGCCATCACCGAACGAACCCGCTATGAGGGATTGGTGCTGGAGAACAAAGTCCTTGCCCGGCAGCTGCTCATCTGCGGGATGCACATGCACATCGGCATCGAAGACGATGACCTCCGCATCGATCTGATGAACCAACTGAGTTATTTCTGCCCGCACCTTCTCGCCTTATCGACCAGCTCACCGTTTTGGGACGGCTACGACACCGGACTCAAATCGTACCGGTCCGTGGTCTTCGAGGCGCTTCCCCGCACCGGAATTCCACCGACATTGCGCAGTTGGGGCGATTACATGGAGTATCTGGATGTGGCCATCTCCACGAACTGCTTCGACGAGCCGACGAAGATCCGTTGGGATCTGCGTCCCTCACCGCGTTATCCGACGCTCGAGTTCCGCATCACCGACGTGGTGACACGCCTGGACGAAGCCATCGCCATCTGCGCGCTCAAAGTGGCTCTGGTGGCCAAACTCATGAAATTGCGCCGAAACAACATGAGCTGGAGAGTCTACCGCAAAGAGCTCATCCAGGAAAACAAATGGCGCGCCGTGCGATGGGGCTTGGACGGGAAACTGCTGGATCTCGGAAAGAAAAAAGAAGTGGACGCCCGCGCGCTCATCTTCGAGCTGCTGAGCTTTGTGGATGATGTGGTCGACGATATCGGCGCCCGCGAAGAGATCGCGGTCATCCACCGGATCCTGCGTCACGGCACCTCCGCCGACCGTCAGCTGCATACCTTCAATTCAACGGGCGACCCGAAAGCCGTGGTGGATCAGTTGATCCGGGAGACGATGGAAGGGGTGCTTTAAGCCAGCTTCTTCAACACCTTCATGTAATACGCCTCATACTGCGCGATCACTTTTTCCTGCTCGAAGTCTTCGGCGCGATGACGTGCGGCTTTGGCCATTTTCGAGTGCAGCGCCTTGTCGGTGAGCATCTTCACCGCCGCCGCGCCCATGGCGTCGGTATCCCCCAGGGCGCAGACGTAGCCCGTCACGCCGTCCCGGTTGAGTTCGGGCAATCCACCCACATCCGAACTGACCACCGGCACGCTGCAGCTCATGGCTTCCAGAGCGGCCAAGCCGAAGGTCTCCGAGCCGGACGGCATCAGGAAGAGGTCGGTGACGGAGAGAATCTCTTCGACATTGTCTTGCTTGCCGAGGAAACGCGTATCACCGCACACGCCGAGTTCGCGACATAAGGCTTCGAGAGGGATGCGCTCGGGTCCGTCACCCAGCATCAGCAATTTGGCTTTCACACCGGCGTTGCGCAGGTATGCGAAGGTCTTGACCACATCCTCGACCCGCTTCACTTTGCGGAAATTCGAGACATGCGTCACGATCATCTCGTCGTCGTTGCAAATGGCCTTCCGGAAATGCGATTTGTTGCTCCGCTTGAACACGTTCAGATCCACGAAGTTCGGAATGACCTCGATCTCGTTGTGGATGTCGAACCTGGCATAGGTCTCATCACGCAGATAATCGGAGACCGCGGTGACGCCGTCGCTCTGGTTGATCGAGAAGTTCACGACGGGCAGATAGCTCGGATCGCTGCCCACGATGGTGATGTCGGTGCCGTGCAAGGTGGTGATGATGGGCACCTTCCGGGCGCATTCGCCCATGATCTGTTTGGCGAGATACGCGCTCGTGGTGTGCGGTATGGCATAATGCACGTGCAGTAGGTCGAGCTTCTGGTGCTCGATGAGGTTCGCCATGTGGCTGGCCAGGGCCAGATCATAAGGCGGGAATTCGAACAGCGGATAGGCGTTGACGGTGACCTCATGGAACATGATGTTCGTGTTGAAGGCGTCGAGACGCTGCGGTCGGGCATAGCTCAGGAAATGGACCTTGTGTCCGCGTGCCGCAAGACCTTTGCTCAATTCGGTGGCAACGACACCGCTGCCTCCATAGGTGGGATAACCGACGATTCCGATGTTCATAGTTTGATGGTACGGACTTTTGGGATTCGGGAGCTTCGTATATTCAAGGCCAGTTTGTAAAAAGACAACGAACCCAACGCCTTTCCTATGTCAGGACATTCCAAATGGGCCACCATCAAGCGGAAAAAAGCGCTGGTGGATGCGGCCCGGTCGAAAGCTTGGACCAAGATCATCCGTGAGTTGACCGTCGCCGCGCGCGATGGCGGTGGCGATCCGTCGGGAAACCCGCGCCTGTCTCTGGCCATCGACAATGCGAAAGCCGCGAACATGCCCAAAGACAACATCGACCGCGCCATTAAAAAAGGCTCCGGTGACGGTAAAGACGCCGCCGCATTCCAGGAGCTGGTGTATGAAGGCTACGGCCCCGGAGGCATCGCCTATCTGATTTTGGCCACCACCGACAATCCGACGCGCACTGTGGGAGACATCCGACCCCTGTTCAACAAATACGGTGGCAACCTCGGCACCAGCGGCTCGGTGTCTTACCTTTTTGAACGCAAAGGCATCATCCAGTTGGCCAAGGAGGGCGCCGATGAAGACGCCCTTACCCTGGCCGCGATCGACATCGGCGCCGAGGACATCCGTTCCGAAGACGACGTCTTCGAGATCGAAACCCGATTCGAAGACCTCTATGCCGTCCGCAACGGTTTGGAGGCGGCCGGATTCAAGCCGATGTCGGCCGAGACACACTACCTCCCCATGACCACCGTTGCTGCTTCAGAGGAACACCTCATCGGGAATTTCAAGCTCATGGAGCGCTTGGACGACCTCGATGATGTGGCCAATGTCTTCAACAACCTGGAGATGGATGAAACTGCCGTCTCCGTAGCCGAATCGATGTGATGCATCCTGTCATCGCCCTCCTCCTGCTGCTGTTCGCCGTCTCGACCGACGGCGCCCGCAAGGCCAACGAGGCCTATGAGAAGGGAGATTACGCCACGGCTGAAGCCGGTTATCGCGAAGCCCTGCTGGTGACACCCGACGACGCCCGGCTGCACTTCAATCTCGGCAACGCGCTCACCCGCCAAGGCAAGTTCGACGAGGCGATCGCCTCGTACGAGAATTTCAAACAGCGGACGTCCGACCCACGCGAGCGCGCCGCCGCCGATTACAACATCGGCAACATCCACGGTGCGAAAGAGGAATGGGCCAAGGCCGCCGGAAAGTACCGCGAATCGCTCCGTGCGAACCCAACCGACCCCCAGGCCCAATACAATTACGAGCTGGCACGACGTCGGCTCACCCAGCCTCCTCCCGAGCAGCAACCCCAGGACGGCGACCAGCAGCAGGAACAGCAGCAACAGCAAGACACTCAGCAGCAACAACAGCAGCAGAACGGCGATCCGCAACAGCAGCCGCAACAGCAGCCGCAGAATGGCGACCCGCAACAGAGTGAGTCCCGCGAAGGCCAGATGAGCCGCAAAGAAGCGGAACAGATCCTCAACGCCTTGGAGAATAAGGAGAAAGAGTTGCTCAAGGAATTCCAGAAGAAACAAATCCCACCAAGAACGCGACATGCCAAAGATTGGTGACCTGATTCTGCTTCTTTTGCTATTTCTTCCCGCGGTTTCGGTGGCGCAGGACGACATCACTGTGACAGCGACCACCGACGAGCGCACCGTCCGCAAAGGCGACCGCTTCGCCTTGAGCATCGAAATCAAGGGCAGCCAGTTCAGGAATGTGACGCGTCCGACCTTGCCGGGCATTCCTGGCGCCGCCTTGCAGAGCGCCCAACCGTCCACCTCCACCAACTACAGCTTTGTGAACGGTGTGGCCAGCCGCACCTACACGTTCACCTTCGTGTATCAGGCCGACCGGGCCGGCGCCGTCACCATCCCGAGTTTCGCCGTCACCGTGGATGGTCGCGAATACCTGACCAATTCGTTCACCCTGACCGTGCTCGACCGAGATATGAACGAGCCAGAGGAATCTGCGGAGATGTACATCCGGATGGAAGTGAGTGAACGGCGTCCGGTGGTGGGTGAACAGATCCTGGCGGAACTCGTCCTGTATTTCAAGCCGAGCATCGAAATCCTCCAGTTCCAGATCGCCAACAGTTGGCGCACCGACGGATTCTGGAAGGAATCGCTGGATGACGGCTCCACGCCGACCGCGGAGAACATCGTGATCCGTGGCGAGCGTTACCGCAAAGCCGTTCTGGCGAAGAATGTGCTGTTCCCGAACCGGAGCGGCGAGCTTGTGATCGGCGAACAGCCCGTGACGGTGACCGTGCGCACGGCCGGTCGCTATGCCGATCCCTTCAACGTCTTCTTCGGAAACCAGCGTGCCGTCGATCTGAGTACCGAAGCCATCCCGATGCGGGTGGCTTCGGTTCCCGAGCCGCAGGTCGGAACGTCCATCAACGCCGTGGGCGATTTAAAGATCACGCGCCGCATCTCGAATCCGACCGTGAGTGTGGGTGAAGCCATCGAGGTGGTCACTGAAATCTACGGTTCCGGAAACCTGGCCTTGCTCACCAAACCCGAGTACGTGCTCCCTGACGGCTTCGAGACCTACCAGCCATCCGAAGATCTGAAACTCGAGCCGACGGCGACATCCCTTTCCGGAACCCGCACCTTCCGTGATGTGATCATTGCCCGCCGCGGAGGCACCTACACGTTGCCGGCGACGGAGATCGCCATATACAATCCGCGGACCAACAGCTATCACACCACCACCTTGGGCGCTGTCAGCATCACCGTGAACCGCGATTCGAATGCGCCCCTATCGTACACCACCGACACCCGCTTCACCATGGTCCCCATCCTCGCCGCCACCCCTTGGGTGATGCGGTCCGGATTCAGCGCTTGGCGGCATCGGTGGTTCTGGCTGGGCATCCTCCTGCCGATCGCACTGATGATCTGGGGCTGGCGCGACCGCGCATACCGCGACAAACTGAATTCGGACTACGGGTACTTCCGCAAGACGAAGGCCAAAGACCGTGCGATGGCCAAGCTGGCCGGCATCACTCCTGAGCAGGATGTGAAAGGCACCTACGCGGCCCTGTATTCGGCGCTGAGCGGGTTCATTTGCGACACCTACGGGCTGCCCGAAGCCGGACTCTCCGACCAGCAGCTTCTCGACGCCATGAGCCAAGCCGGTGTGGACGCCCGGGCCTTGGGCGACGCGAAACGCCTCTTCGAGACCTGCACCACCATCCGGTTCGCCCCGGTCGCATCGCGCAAGGACGTGGCCCGTGAGCAGCAACTGGTGCTTCACCTCATCCAAACCATCTCGGGGGCAACGCGATGATGCTTGCCGTACTCTTGATTCTGTTCCAGAGCGGCTTGGACGCCCTCTTCACGGAAGCCGCAGACCATCTCACGCAGAAACGGTTTGTGGAAGCGGCGACGGTACTCAACGCCATCGATGCCTCGGGTGAGGAGAATGGTCCCATGCTCATCAATCTGGGCATCGCCTATGCGCAGCTCGATTCCCTCGGCCTGGCCAAATTCCATTTCACTCGCGCCGCGGCATATCCGGAAGTGGCGGCCCAATCGGATGCCGGACTCACGTATGTGATCCAGCAGCTGCAGCGACGGGCGTCCGGGTTGCCCGTGCTGGCGCTCAACCGCATCCAGAATTCCATCCTGTCGAGCTTCGATCCGTTCCTTTCGCTGCTCATTCCCATCCTTCTGCTGAACGCCGGAGCCATCGCCTTGGTTTGGCATTTCAGGGTTGCGAACCGGTGGCGCAAAATCGGCGCGGCCGTCTTGCTCAGCCTCAGCCTGATCGGATTCGCGCATCATGTCGCGATGTCGCTGTTCACAGCCCGTTACGACCTCGGGGTGGCGATCCGTCAGGAGACCCAGCTCAGGGAAACCCCGTCCTCCGACGCTCCCGCCATCGTGTCGGTGTTCGAGGGGTATGATGTCCGTATCGATCGGTCCCAAGCCTCGGAAGGCTGGGTCCATGTCACATTAATCAACGGATCGGACGGCTGGCTGCCCGCCGGCTCCATCCGCGTCTATCCATCCAACGCCAGACCATGACTCATCCACAGCATTCGTACATCGACCAGAATATCGACCGCTTCAAGAACGAACTCTTCGACCTGCTCCGCATCCCCAGCGTGTCCACCGATTCGCGACGCGCCGATGAAGTCCGCAAAACGGCCCAATACCTGCTCGAGGAGTTTCGGTCGATCGGCCTTGAGAACGTCGAGCTTTTCGAAACGCCCGGCCACCCCATTGTCTACGGGGATTTCCTCCACGCCGGCGCCGACAAGCCTACGGTCCTGATCTACGGCCATTACGATGTTCAGCCCGCCGAACCCTTGGAACTATGGACCCACCCCGCCTTCGAGCCCACCGTGATCGGTGAGGATGTGTATGCGCGAGGCGCCAGCGACGACAAAGGCCAGGCCTACATCCACGTCAAAGCGTTGGAAAGCTGGCTGAAAACCGAAGGGCGACTCCCGGTGAACGTGAAGATCATCATCGAAGGGGAGGAGGAGATCGGTTCGCCGAACCTCATCCCTTTCCTGAGGGCCCATACCGAGAAACTGGCGTGCGACATGGTGCTGGTGTCCGACACATCCATGTTCGCCAAAGACGTTCCGTCGATCACCTACGGCTTGCGCGGGCTCGCCTACATGCAAGTGGAAGTGACCGGTGCCAACCGTGACCTGCACTCCGGGGTGTACGGCGGCGCGGTGGCCAATCCGATCAATGCGCTGGCGGAAATCATCGCCAAAATGAAGGACGAGAACGGGGTGATCCGCATCCCAGGCTTTTATGACGACGTGGTGGCCCTGACGCCGATGGAACGCGAGGCCTATGCTAAGCTTCCGTTCGATGAGAACGTGTACAAGCAGGAATTGGGACTGAAGGGTGTGACCGGAGAATCCGGTTATTCGACCTTGGAGCGGGCTTCCGCGCGGCCGACCCTCGATTGCAACGGCATCTGGGGCGGTTACCAGGGCGAAGGCGCGAAAACCGTGCTTCCGGGCAAATCGGGAGCCAAAATCAGCATGCGTCTGGTCCCGAATCAGGATCCCGATGTGATTTCACAGAAATTCACGGATTTCGTGATGGCGAATGTGCCGGACGGGGTTACGGTCGTGGTGCATGCGCATCACGGCGGCATGCCGGCCGCCACCGACCTTGATTTCTACGGGATGAAAGCCGCGGCGCAGGCCTTCCAAGAAGTGTATGGCAAAGAGCCGCTCTTCACCCGTGAAGGCGGATCCATCCCCATCGTGGCCGGTTTCAAAACCATCCTGAATGCCGACACCATCCTGATGGGCTTCGGTTTGAACAGCGACTCGATCCACGCGCCGAACGAGAAATTCTCCTTGAAGGACTTCCACCGCGGCATCAAGACCTCGGCGAGCTTCTTCCGAATCCTCGGAGGAGTGTAAGATCATGCGCCGTTCCCTCATCCTTGGGCTGGTTCTTGCGGTGCCCGCTTTGGCGGCGGCGCAGATCACGAGGGTGAGCTACGGAAACGACTTCCTGTCGACGGGAGGAGGAGCCCGTGCCTTGGGCATGGGCGGCGCCTTCACCGGCATCGCCGACGATGCCACGGGTGCGTTCTGGAACCCGGCCGGGTTGACGCAGCTCAGCGGCACCCAAGGCGGATTCATGCATTCCCAACGCTTCGGCGGATCGGTGAACTACGATTTCGCGAGTGTGGCGCACCGGTTGTCCGGTTCGGATGCCGTGATCGGGCTGAGTCTATTCCGTCAAGGTGTGGATGGGATCAAGAACACACTCAATGCCTGGGACCGTGAACGCGACCGTCCCGTCGCCGATCCCGCCGACCAGATCACGGAATTCTCCGCGTCGGATGTGGCCCTGATGCTCTCCTATGCCGCCCCGCTCAGTGCTTCCCTGTCTTGGGGCACCAATGTCAAACTGGTGTACGGCCGCCTCGGTCCTTTCGCCCAAGCCTGGGGGTATTCCCTGGATGCGGGCGTCCTGTACAGGAACGGGCGTTTCCGGGCCGGCGCCACGGCCGTCGACCTCACCACCCTGCTCAAGTTCTGGTCGGTGGACGAAGCCCGGCTCGAACCGCTGCGCGATTATTTTTCGGATGCGGAACTCAATGACGCCTTTCCCCAAGGCCGAACCGAGCTCTCCTTGCCGTATCTGCGCTCCGGCGTGGCCTGGGTGCAGCCCATGGGCGACCTTGAGATGGCCGCCAGCGTCGACCTCGATGTGCTTCCGGAAGGGCGCGACGCCTTCGTTCTGAACGTGGGCACCTTCAGCGTGCACCCTCGCGCCGGACTCGAACTCCGCTACATGGACATCCTTTCGTTCCGCGCCGGAGTGGCCGAGGTGGCCACCACCTTCGAGGGCGACCTCACCTTTTCTCCCACGTTGGGCACCGGTTTCGTGATCGGTCGCCTGGGATTTGATTACGGCTTCGGCAATTTCGCCGGCAACGCCTCCATCCTGGGCAACACGCATCGCATCTCTTTAACAATCAAACCATAAAAAAATAAACCCATGAGCGACTACGCGAACAAGACCTTCGATGTGGTGATCGTCGGTAGCGGTCCAGCCGGACTCACCGCAGCCTTGTACACCGCACGGGCCAACCTGGCACCGATCGTCTTCGAAGGACCCGAGCCCGGAGGGCAACTCACCACCACCACCGAGGTCGAAAACTTTCCCGGGTATCCGGAGGGCGTCACCGGACCCGAAATGATGGAGCAATTCCGTGCCCAAGCCACCCGATTCGGCGCCGACTGCCGGTGGGGCATGGTCACCGAGGTCGATTTCAATGTGCGTCCGTTCCGACTCGTCGTCGATGAGGAGCATACGCTCTTCGCCAAGGCTGTGATCGTCGCCACGGGCGCTTCCGCCAAATGGATGGGGCTTCCCAACGAGCAGCGCTTGCGCGGCAAAGGGGTGACCGCCTGCGCCACCTGCGACGGCGCGTTCTTCCGCAACCAGCACATCATCGTGATCGGTGGCGGCGACACGGCGATGGAAGAAGCCACTTACCTGACCCGCTTCGCCTCGAAAGTGACTTTGGTGCACCGCCGCGATGAATTCCGCGCCTCGAAGGTCATGCAAAAACGCGTTCTCGAGCATGACGTCCTTGGCGAGCACGTCGTCGAAGGCGTTCGATTGAAAAACGTCGTGACCGGCGAAACCACTGTGCTGGCGGATGTGACCGGCGTCTTCCTGGCGATCGGACACAAGCCCAACACCGACCTCTTCAAAGGCGTGCTGGACATGGATGAGAACGGATACCTCATCACCCATGGCAAATCCACCTACACCAACATCGAGGGCGTCTTCGCTTGCGGCGACGTGCAAGACCATGTCTACCGCCAGGCCGTGACGGCCGCCGGATCCGGTTGCGCCGCCGCCATCGATGCCGAACGCTGGCTCGAAGCCCAACACTGATTCATGACACGCAACCGCCGAGGCTTCTCCCGGAATGTCTGCCATCCGATGACGACTATTCCGGACGAAGACTTCCCGCCTCAGCGCACCGAGTAATCGCCCCTCGCGATCCATTTTGAGGATGTGAGCGCGGCAAGGCCCATCGGTCCGCGAGCGTGCAGCTTCTGTGTCGAGATGCCGATCTCCGCGCCAAGCCCGAATTCTCCACCATCCGTGAAGGCGGTGGAGGCGTTCACATACACCGCCGCGGCATCCACGTCGTTCAGGAATCGCTCAGCGTGGGCCTCATCCGACGTCAGGATGGATTCCGAATGTCCTGAGCCATGCGTCCGGATGTGATCGAGCGCTTCGTCGAGTGACGCCACCTGGCGGATGGCCATCTTGTTCGACAGGAATTCCGTGCCGTAGTGTTCGGGCGATGCGGCGACAAGCAGATGGGACGGATAGGAGCCGTTCAAGACGCGCATCGAGGGCTCGTCGGCATACAGGACGACGTCTTTCGCCTGAAGCGGTGCGACCAACTCCGGCAGCGACGATCCGAGACTCTGATGCACCAGCAGCGTATCCAGAGCGTTGCACACCCCCACGCGACGTGTCTTGGCATTGAAGACCACCCGTGCCGACGCGGCGATATCCGCGCTCGCATCCACAAACACATGGACGATCCCCGCGCCGGTCTCGATCACAGGCACCCTCGCCTCAAGGCGCACCGCGTCGATCAGTGCCTGGCTGCCACGCGGGATCACCACATCGACCAGCCCCACCGCCGTCAGAAGGGCCTGCGTCGCTTCCCGCCCTGTCGGCAACATCGTCACCGCGCCTCGGTCGATGCCGTTCCTCTCCAGCACATCGCCGATCACCTTGGCCAGCGCCACGTTCGTATCCGCCGCGTCACTCCCGCCTTTGAGCACGGCCACATTGCCGGATTTCAAACAGAGCGCGGCGACGTCGAGCGTCACATTCGGTCGGGCTTCATAGACCATGCCGACCACACCGATCGGCACGCTCACGCGCATCAACCGTAGTCCGCTCGGCACGGTGCGTTGCTCAAGCACCACACCCAAGGGCGAGGCCAAGCGGGCCAGGGACCGGATGTCTGCCGCGATTGCGGCGAGGCGGTCAGGATTCAGAAGCAGGCGGTCGACCCTCGCGTCGGCGGGATCCATGCGCGCCAGATCGGCCCGGTTCGCGGAGAGGATGGACTCGGCCTCGGAGAGGATGGAGGCCGCCAGCTGATCGAGCACGGCGAGTCGTGCCGGCTCGGAGAGCCGGGCCACCTGGCCGGTCACGGATTTCGCATGAGCGAAGAGCTCAGAATAGAAAGAGGAAGTCATAGTGCACCAAGGGTTTCTGATTCTTCCGTCCTTTCAGCTCGTCCGCTTTTTCGGAGTTCATCTGGGCTTTGCCCAAACCGATGGCTCGGCCGGTCGCATCCAAGATCCGGATGACGTCGCCGGCTCGGAACGTGCCCGTCACCCGCGTCACCCCGACCGGCAGCAACGACGTGGGCGTGGCACGGGAGAGGGCTTCCTTCGCGCCGTCATCAATCCGGACGTCGCCTGTGACGGCGCCATCGGCATGCGCGATGTATTTCTTCTGGCGTGAACTACCCTTTTCCGGAACAAAGCGCGTGCCCAGATCCTCTCCGGAAAACAAGCGGGGCAGCACATTGTCCATGGTTCCATCGGCGATGTGGACCGGAATGCCGAGCAAAGCCAGCTTCCGTGCGATCGTGCTTTTCGTGAGCATCCCGCCGCGGCCGAAACTCGATTTCACCGTGGTGATGCCTCGCAGGGCCGTGGTATCCTTCACCGAAATATCGGTGATCCGACGACTGCCCAGCTCGCTTGGCGGACCGTCGTAAATTCCATTCACATTCGTCAGAATGACGAGTTTTTGGGCATTCAGCATCGACGCGACGAGTCCGGCGAGTTCGTCATTGTCCGTGAACATCAGCTCCGTCACCGAAATGACGTCGTTTTCGTTGATGATGGGAATGATCTTGTTCCGCAACAGGGTCTGCAGGCAGTTCTCCATGTTGGCGTAATGCCGCTTGTCCCGGAAATCCTCTTTGGTGACCAGTACTTGGGCGCAGGTGAGACCGTTCGCTCCGAACAGTTCGGCATAGGTCGCGATCAATTTCACCTGCCCTACCGAGGCCAACACCTGCCGGCGGGAGACAATGTCTTGCACAGAATCCATGCTCACCAACGAGCGTCCGGATGCCACCGCGCCGGAGGAGACCAGCGCCACGTCGTGACCCTGCGCCTTCAGTGCGGCGACTTGCGACACCAGGGAACGCACGCGTTCGACATCGAGAAACGTGTCGACGCCTGTGAGCACATTCGAACCGATTTTGATCACCACTAACATCTTGGCGGGAAGATACTCATCCTTCCGTTAACACTTTGTTCATACTGCATGGGTAAACTCCCCCATGAAGTTAAGACTGATTATTCCAACCCTCGCGGCGACCACGTTGATGTCTTGTTCGGACATCCACCGTGTTCAACCCACCTACATCACCGAAACCGTGCTGCATGACACGGACGATCCGGCGATCTGGATCCATCCGACCGACCCGTCGCAAAGCCTTGTGATCGGGACCGATAAAGGTGGCGATACCGACCAGGGAGGTCTATATGTATTCCGTTTGGACGGCACCATCGACCGGGAAAGGAGCATCCTTGGCCTTGATCGACCCAATAATGTCGACATCGCCTACGGATTGGTGCTCGGCGCAGACACCGTCGATGTCGCGGTGGTCACGGTACGCCGTAAGAATTCCATCCGTGTGTTCACCCTTCCCGATATGCGGCCCATCGACAATGGCGGCATCCCTGTGTTTGAAGGTGAGACGGACCGCGATCCCATGGGGATCTCGCTGTATACCGATTCGGCGACGAATCGTATCTATGCGATTGTTGGAAGGAAATCGGGTCCGACCACGGGCGGCTATCTGTGGCAGTATCTGCTCACCGATGCCGGGAATGGAACGGTGACGGGAACCATCGTCCGAAACTTCGGCATGTATTCCGGCAAGAAAGAGATTGAAGCCATTGCCGTCGATAACGAGCTCGGATTCGTCTACTATTCCGACGAAACTGTTGGCGTCCGAAAATACCATGCGCATCCCGACAGCAGCGACACTCAGATCTCCCTGTTCGCGACCACCGATGTCACTCGCGACCACGAAGGCATTTCCATCTGGAAGCAAGCCGACGGAACGGGTTATGTGCTTCTTTCCGATCAGCAAGGCCGCCGGTTCAATCTCTACACCCGAGAAGGCGACAATGCCTATGTGACATCGGTGGATGTGGAAGCGACCGAAAGTGACGGCAGCGACATCACGTCGGTTCCGCTGAATGCGGACTTTGCAATGGGTTTGTTCGTAGCGATGTCTGACAACAAGACATTCCATTTCTACCGTGCGGAAGACATCGTCGGAAAACCTTGATCCGTCACTTTCGCCTCCTTCCGATTCTTTGTTTGCTGCTGCTTTCGTGCCGATCGGTAGAGCCTGGACAGGTGGATTTCGCATGGTCCGGAGCGGTCACCGACAGCTCCTTCGCCATCGTGTTCAAGCCGTTGAGCGCGGGTAGTTTCGACATCCAGGTCCGGAATGGATCCGATCTCGTGATTGAAGAACGGGTGGAAGCCGGTACCGAGCTGGCTCCCATCCGCATCGATGTTCCCGGATTGGCGGCCTCCACTGAGTACACGTGGTCGGTGAACGGGGCAGTAGGCAAAGCGACGACCTTCGCCTCGGGCGCGTTTTCATACAGCCTGGCGGTGGGCAGCTGCGCGGAATCGGGATCGGAGAGTCCGCTGTTCGAGCAGATTGCCGCGCGTGAACCGCTCTTTT
>CAYVRS010000052.1:0-15179 GCA_964454075.1 uncultured Chitinophagales bacterium | reverse complement strand
CCCGAAGGACCTGCACTTTTAGTCAACTATCCCAATCCGTTCAATCCGTCGACGGTTGTCCGTTTTCAGTTGTCGGTTTTCGGTGGGGTTTCCGTGAAGGTGCATGACCTGTTAGGCCGTGAAGTCGCTGTTTTAGTCAATGAGAGGATGCCAGCGGGCCAGCACTCCGTCACGTTCGATGCGACGGGCTTGCCCAGCGGGATGTATGTGATTGTGCTGGAGACTGCCGCCGGGAGGGATGTGCGGAAGGTGACTCTCGTTAAATAGCGCGATGTGCGATGTGCGATGTGCGAAGGGTGAGGTCCTTCGGTCGTCGCACTCCCTCAGGATGACAGTGCTTCGCAAAAAGGTGTAGATCCATCGCTCACTACGTTCGCTCAGGATGACAATGCGTCGCGTAAATCAAAAGGCGGCTTGTCATCCTGAGCGCTTTTTCAGCGCGAAGGAACTTGCCGCCTCTTCTTTTTTATGGCATGCGCTTGTCATCCTGAGCCGCAACGCGGCGAAGGACCTAATCCCCCACCACATCCCTCAACCTCCACCTCAGCCGTTTCATGAACCGGTCGCCGGGGTCGGTTTTCTGCGTGAGGTAGTTCGGATCGGTCTCGAGCCACAGCTCATGTCCGCGGAAGCTCTGATATTCGTGGTGACCGATCACATGCTCGATCTTGTGCTTCCGAGCCAAATACCGGATCAGCGCTTCGTTCGCCCGCAGCTGCTTACGGGTCAGTTTCGCATCATCGCTGCCGATGTTCTCGATGCCGATCGCGGTATGATTCAATCCGATGGTGTGCCGGGCGAACACCGTGTCGGGAAGCAGGCGGAAGATGGTGCCGTCGCGGTCGACCAGAAAATGCGCCGACACATTCAGCGCGCTGGCGCCTTGCAGATTGGCGCGTCCACGAAGCCGGGTAGGGGCGAAGGCGTCGTAAGAACTCTCCAGCGTTGGGATGGCGGTCCAATGCACCACGACGATCTTGGGTCGGATCACGGCCCGCTCGACCTCCAATCCGTGACGCACCTTCATGTACTCGACCGACAGCGCTTCGCGCTCCGAATCAAAAGGAATGGGTTTCTCCAGGATGCGGAACGTGGGCCGGTAGCAGGCCGATACCAGCATCAGCAAGAGGAGAAGCCGCATCATTTCGGAACCACCTCGCCGTTCGGCATGATTTTCTCATTCGGGCGGGGAGGGGTGGAAGGGAAGTTCTCCAGAGGTACGTTCGGGTCGCGATCGCGAGGCACATAATGCGAATGGGACCCGTGAGGGATTTCGAAAAAGTCGGCGTCGTCGAACACATGCAACGCATCCATCAGCAGAAAGCCGCCGATGAGGAGCACGATGCCGGCGAAGACCAGGCGCTTCTTGTTTTTGGGTGTCATGGATGGAAAATATCCAATCTAATGAACCCATCCCAACGCCCGGGGATAGACCGCTTCGGGCTTTTCCTTTTTCCGTATCTTTTTGACGGACGGGGGTGTCCGCTTCGGCGGGCTGAGATCATACCCTAAGAACCTGACCCGGATCATGCCGGCGTAGGGAGTACCAGTTCCAGCGACACGGAACCTCCGGCCATTTCCATCACCACCCGGAGTTCAAGATGTTCCTAACGATACTGGTTTTCCTCACGGTCCAAGCGACCGATACCCTCAAACAAGTCGTTGTTCCCGAGCGCATCGTGTACGGCCAGCGAGTTGACGCCACGGTTCCCGTCACCTACACCGAAGTGAGCCGCGCCGAGCTGCGCCGCGTGAATCTGGGCCGCGACATCCCCGCCCTGCTTCTTTCCTCCCCCTCCGTCGTCTCCACCTCCGACGCCGGGATGGGCGTAGGCTATACCGGACTCCGCATCCGTGGCACTGACGACACCCGGATCAACGTCACCATCAACGGCATTCCCCTCAACGACGCCGAGTCGCACGGCGTCTTCTGGGTGAATCTGCCTGATTTCGCGTCCAGCGTCGGGTCCATGCAGATCCAGCGCGGCGTCGGCTCGTCCGTGAACGGCCCCGCCGCCTTCGGCGCCTCCGTGAACATCGAAACCCACGCGGCGGCCACCGCCCCATCCGGCGAACTGACCACCGGCTATGGAAGCTTCAACACCGGGCGCACCACGCTCACGCTCGGAACCGGGCTCCTCCCCTCGAAATGGGCCATCGACGGGCGCCTGAGCCGCATCACGTCCGACGGCTTCATCGACCGCGCCACCTCCGACCTAGAATCGGGCATGCTCACGATCTCCCGCACCGGCGCGCGCGACGTGTTCAGCGTGAACCTGATGTCCGGAGCCGAACGCACGTACCAAGCCTGGAACGGCGTTCCCGAAGCGCGGCTCCGGGGCGATGTCGCCGGCATGAACCACTACGCCGATCAGCATTGGCTTTCCGACGCCGAGCGCGCGCACCTGCTCGCGTCCGGAAACCGCACCTACAACGCCTACACCTACGACGACCAGGT
The DNA here is from genome assembly GCA_964454075.1 of uncultured Chitinophagales bacterium. GTDB lineage: Bacteria > Bacteroidota > Rhodothermia > Balneolales > HLUCCA01 > CAMTWZ01. The sequence goes on along the minus strand of CAYVRS010000052.1, from coordinate 12,721 downwards.
GGACCGCTACCGCCAAACCCACCTCCAAGCGCATTACCGTCGGCTCATCGGCGACGCCTGGAGCACGCATCTGGGGCTGCACTACACGCTCGGGAGCGGCTACTACGAGGAATTCCGCACGGCCCAGGACCCTGCCGATTATGGCTTCGCCCCGGGCGACGGGGGCGACCTGATCCGCCGCCGCTGGTTGGACAATGACTTTTACGGGATTGTCGCTTCGGCCGAGCGCCGGTCCGGTCGGTCGACCCTCACCCTGGGCGGTGCGCTCAACCGCTACGACGGCGACCATTTCGGGGAAGTGATCTGGGCGCGGGACATCCCCGACGCGGAGATCCGCTCGCGCTATTACGACAACACCGGTGTGAAGACGGATGCCAGCGCCTTCGCCAAATGGAACGTGGACTTGGGCGCCGAGACGAACCTGTTCGCCGATCTTCAGGTGCGGCATGTGGACTACAGCTTCCTCGGGTTCGATACCGATCTGAACAACGTGACCCAGACCGACGACATGCTGTTCCTGAATCCGAAGATCGGGGTGGTGCGCCGTCTCGGAGAGCGTCATCGGTGGTATGCCTCGTTCGCCGTGGGCAACAAAGAACCGACGCGTCGGGATTATACCCAATCGACCGCCGACGAGCGTCCCAAACATGAAACCCTGTACGATCTCGAGCTCGGCTACCGGTTCGCATCCCCCAGACTCACCGCCGGCGTGAATCTCTACCGGATGAGCTACGACAACCAGCTCGTGCTTACCGGAGCCGTGAACGACGTGGGCGCCTACATCCGCGAAAACGTGAGAGAAAGTGTGCGCCAAGGCATCGAACTCGAAGCCGCCACCGTGCTCTTTTCCAACCTGTTTGTGGATGGAAACCTCACGCTGAGCCGGAGTGTGTTGCCCGAATTCGTGGAGTATCTGGACAACTATGACGATGGCGGACAAACGGCATTTCGGTACACTGACACCGACATCTCGTTCTCCCCACGGGTGATCGGGGCGTTGAATCTGCGTTGGGAGGCTGGAAAGGTCAGCATCGGTACCCGGATGAAGCACGTGTCGAGGCAGTATCTTGACAACGCGATGTCGGTGTCGCGCAGCTTGGATCCGTATTCGACGGTGGACCTTGTGCTGGGCGCATCCGCCACCGAAAGAGTCCGCCTACAGGCCATCGTGTACAATCTTCTCGATGCCGAGTACGAATCGAACGGGTACACCTACGGTTGGATCGGCGGGGGAGAGCAGCGCTTCAATTTCTACTATCCGCAGGCCGGCCGGCATGTGATGATGCAGGTGTCGATCGGATTTTGATTTCGCTACATTTCAGCTGTCAACACTCATCCCAAAGCGTCAATCCCTTATGAAAAAGAACGTAGGCACCAACGACAAGATCGTCCGTTATGTGATCGCAGCCGTCGCGCTGTATCTGTACTTCGCCGGCATCGCGACCGGAACCCTAGGTATCGTGGCCTTGGTGGTCGCCGCCGCGGCCATTCTGACCAGCGTGTTCAGCTTCTGCGGCTTGTATGCCGTGCTGGGCATCAGCACCTGCAAGGTCGAACCGGGCAAATAACTATATTCGGGGCATGAACACTGCCCCGATTGTCCTGCTCATCGCGTTCCTGGCCGGGTGTTCCGCCCGGCCGGAGCCCGTCATCAACCCCTTCGCCGGAGCCTCCCCTTGGCCCGAACTCCGCGCCGAGCGCATCCGCACGTTGCTACCCGATGCCATGTCGCGCAACGAGATCGACGTCTGGCTGGTCGTTTGCCGTGAAAACAGCAACGATCCGTTGGCGGAGTTCATCGGCGGTGAAAACGCCGGCGGCACCGCGGTCTTCCTGTTCGAGCGCTCTGGGGATGGGGTCCGCTCCATCGTCTTCTCGCCCATCGGAGAGGCGACCGCCCTGCGGGATGTGGGCCTTCACGACAGCGTGGCCGTGGTGGAACGTGGCGCCTCGGCCATCCGTCAGGCGTCCGACTATCTGATCGCTCGGAATCCGGCCCGCATCGCCATCAACCGGAGCGGCTCGAATGAGTTGGCCGACGGCCTCAGCTCCACCCAGTACGAGTCGTTGAAGGAAGCGCTGGGCTCCGCATTCACCCGCCGCCTCGTCTCGTCCGAAGATCTGGTGGACGATTGGCTCGCTATCAAGCTTCCCGCCGAAGTCGACATCATGCGCCAGGCCGCCGAACTCACCGCCGCCTGGCAGCTCGAAGCGTATGCCACCATCGTGCCGGGACAGACCACGGACGCCGATGTGGCCCGCTTCCTCAAAGCGAAAATGGCGGAGTATGGCGTGACCGACGCTTGGGCGCCGGATCAGAATCCGAACGTGAATTCGGGTCCCGACCGCGGCCATTCGCACGCCACCGACCGTGTGATCCGAGCCGGAGACGTGATTCAGACCGATTTCGGCATCCGTGTGTATGGGCGATGGGTCACCGACATCCAGCGTTTCGCTTACGTGCTGGCTCCGGGCGAAACCGCGCCGCCCGATTCCATCCAACGCTTCTGGTCCGTCGCCAAAGAAGGCGTGCGCCTCGTGCATGCCGCCATGAAACCCGGAGTGAGCGGCTTCGAGGTCGATAAGGTACAGCGCGACTGGCTCCGCGAAAACGGTTCTCTTCCGGTGATGTGGAGCACGGGACATCCGGTCGGATATGTGGCCCACGATGCGGGACCCGGACTCGGAGGCGCGCAGGAAGGACGTACCCCGGCCCCGTTTCAGCTGAAGACCCTGCGGCCGGGCATGACCTTCGCCTACGATGGATTTTACTCGTGGCGGATTCCGGAAGGCACGAAAACCATCTCCGTCGAAGAGATGGTCGTGATCACCGACATCGGCGCCGAATTCCTGATTCCTCCGCAAGAGGAACTGGTTCTGATCCGATCAAAATGACCGGCGCAAGCGCCATTCCATCGGATAGCCGTTGTTGAGACGTCCGTTCACGGCTTTCCCATAGCCGAGGGGGATGTCACCGGCCATCACGAGGACGAGTCCGTTCGGTCCGTCGACCGGAATGGATTCTCGCTTCAGATACAGCAGTTGCGTGCGCAGATCCGGGATGCGCACGGGCCGCACACGATCCGAGCGCGGCTCGCCCACCCCAGAACAACTCCTTGGTGCGACGCATCGTCGGTTGCCCCCGTCTGTCATCTTGAGCGAAGCGAAGGACGCCATCCAGCTTCCGGACGGCACCGATCGCGAAGCCCTCACCCAGCGTGAGGCCGGGGAGTCCGCGCCACATCGAACAGCCCTCGGGCTTCACAAAGCCCCATTCCGGCGGAACATCGATGCGAAGCTCATCGGCCCCGAACTCGGACACCATCCGCCCCAGCTGCGCCTCGTTCTCCTCCTTGTTGTAGGTGCACGTGCTGTAGATGAGCACGCCGCCCGGACGCAGCGCCGGCCACACATCCTCCAAGATCCGAGACTGACGCGCGGCGCAATGGATCACCGCCTCGGGCGACCATTCGGTCACCGCATCGGCGTCGCGGCGCCATAAGCCTTCGCCCGAACAGGGCGCATCGACCACAATCACATCGAAAAAACCGCCCAGCGACGCGAAATACGCCGGATCCTGCTGCGTGATGACCTTGTTCGGCGCTCCCCACTTCGTCAGATTCTCGTGCAGGACCGCCGCGCGCGAACGGATCGTCTCATTGCTCACGAGCAGGTCGTCGGGCGACATCCGGGCCAGCAGATGCGTGCTCTTACCGCCCGGCGCGCCGCATAGATCGAGCACGTTGAGGCCGGCATCCATCCCGCGGGTCGCTTGAGAGAAGACCTCGCCCAGAAGCATGCTCGAGGCTTCCTGCACGTAATAGGCGCCGGCATGCCACAGCGGATCGAGCGAAAAGTCGGGCCGTTCCGGAAGGATTTCGGCCATCGGCTCCCATGGAATCGGCGTTCCACGCCGCGGCGCCGCGTTCTTCAGCGGATTATGGCGGATGGAGGTGGGCGACGCGTGAGACTCGATCGACGCCAAGACCCGATCCGCGATCTCCACCCCGAAATCGAGCCTCATCCGCGCTTCAAAACCAGTAGGAAAAATCATTTAACTCAACACTACCGCCGGTTCGACGGGCTTCACCACCACCCGGTCGCCCGCCACGAACGGCATCCGGTTGTCCGTATGCACCAGGCACTCGGTCCGCGCCAGGCGGATGGTGTACGTGATGTCGTGCCCCTTGAACTCCCGGTTCAGGATGGTGCCGCAGCAGCCGTTGCAATTGCTTTCGTTCACGCGCTCCAAAGTGAGGTGCTCCGGACGGATGGACAGCGTCACATCCCCGTTCATCGGCCGATCGATCATCATCGCTCCGAAATCGGTCCAGGCTTCCATCCCGCGGGCTTTCGCTTTGATGAGGTTCGTGCGACCCAGAAACAACGCCACGAATTCGGTGCGCGGAGTTTCGTACACGTCTTCGGGAGTGCCCACCTGCTCCACGCGTCCCTGGTTCATGACGGCGATGCGGTCGGCGAAACTGAGGGCTTCCTCCTGGTCGTGCGTCACCAGAATGGCGCTGATGCCCGCTTTTTTGAGCATCTGGCGGATTTCCTGACGGGTGGATTGGCGCAAGACCGCATCCAGATTTGAAAAGGGTTCATCGAGCAGGATGATCTTCGGCATGGGCGCCAAGGCACGGGCAAGGGCCACGCGCTGCTGCTGTCCGCCCGACAATTCGTGCGGTTTGCGGGATTCGAGTCCGCCGAGTCCTGCCAGCTCGACCATCTCGGCCACGCGGCGCGCCTTGTCGCTTTTCGACAGCCGATGCAGCCCGAAGCCGATGTTTCCGGCCACGTCGAGGTGCGGAAACAGCGCGTATTCCTGGAAGACGAAGCCGATGCCACGCTGGTCGGGCGACACATGCGCGTGGGCGCATTCCACCACTTGGGAATTCAGCTCCACCGAGCCTTTGTCGGCGCGTTCGAAGCCGGCGATCATGCGCAGGGTGGTGGTTTTTCCGCAACCGCTGGGACCCAGGATCGCGAAAATCTCATTCTGGCCCACATCGAACGTGACATCATCGACCACCAGGGCCGATTCCGGGGTGAAGCGTTTCGACAGGGCGTTGACGCGTAGCAGGACAGACATCAGGGGTTGAGTTCTCTGGTGAACAGGAAGCCGACGAACAGCGACGAAAGGAGGACCAAGATAAGGGCGAAGGGCGCCGCATCGGCGAACATCGCCTCATTGGTGTAGCCCCACACATTCATGGCCAGCGATTCGAACCCCACCGGCGCCAAAATGAAGGTGATGGGCAGTTCCTTCATCGCGCTGAGGAAAACAAACGCCGAGCCTGCGATGGTTCCGTTCCGTAGCAGGGGCAGGGTCGCCCGGCGGAACGCCGCGAACGGCGCGAAACCAAGCGACCGGGCGGCTTCCTCCAGCCTTGGCGGGGCTTGGTAGAGGGCGCTGCGGATCGGTCCCAAGGCTTCGGCCACATAGTGGACCGCGTAGGCCGTCACCAGCAATGCGAGCGACTGGTACAGCCAGGGCGCGGCGGACAGGGAGAAAAAGATGAACGCGAGTCCGAGCGCGAGTGGCGGTGTGGCGAAGCCGAACCAGGACGTCCGCTCGAAGAACGAGGCCATGCGCGACGGGTAGCGTACCGAGACATACGCGAGGGGAACGGCCATCACGCAGGCGAGGAGCGCGGCGGGGGCGCTCACGCGCACCGAATTGAGCAAGGAGGTGGCCACGTCCGACCAGCCCGCATGCGTGGCCGCACGGGCCATCCAGAAGGCGATGGTCCCGATCGGAATGACGAGGGAAAGCAGCACGATGACCCCGATGCCGGCGAACACGACGCCCTTCCACGGGCCGAGTGTCGAGGACCGATGACGCTGTGCGCCGGTGCCCACGCGCGAGAGTCGGACGCCCTTGAGCAACCGGGCTTCAGCCAGGAGCAAGGTCGCCGTGAGGGCGATGAGCATGAGCGCGAGCCAGGCGGCGTAGATGCGGTCGTACGAGCCGGCATACTGCGTGAAGAGCGCCACGCTGATGGTTTCATAGCGCATGAGCGAGACCGCCCCGAAATCACCCAGCACATACAGCACGATGATCAGCGCTCCCGACAGATACGCCGGTTTGAGATGCGGCACCCAGACCTTGAAAAAAATCTGCCGCGTGTTCATCCCCAACGAACGGGCGGCTTCCTCCTGCGCCGGATCCAAGCCCAGGAATCCGGCCCGCAGATTCAGATACAGATACGGGAAAGAATACGAAGACACCGAGAGCAAGGCGCCCAGATACCCGCTGATTCGAGGGACGTCCACACCGAACAGCTGAACCACCGTGCCGTTCGCGCCACCCAGGCTGATCAAGGTGTACGCCATCACATACCCTGGAATGGCCAAGGGCAAGATGGCGAGCGTGGTGACGGTCTTCCGGAAGGGGAGGTCGGTGCGCGCCGTGACCCAGGCCAGCGGATACGACACGACCGTGGAGACGGCGAGCACGCCGGCGGTGAGCGCCAAGGTGTTCCAGAGCAGCTCGAGATTGCGCCAACGGAACACGAGGTCGATCGCCTGCGCGGTGTCGGCATCCATCGCCCGGATGAGCAGATACACCACGGGCATCGCCACCAGCAAGGCGGTGGCGAACACCGGAACCGTGAAAAACCAAGGCGCGCGTCTTATAAGAGTCCTGCCTCCCGCAGCAGCGCAAGGGTCGCCTCAAGGTCGGCGATGCTTTCCAGGCTCACGTCCGGCGCGTAGGCGCGCATCGAATCGACGGCGAGGTCCGCGTTTGCGATCTTCACAACCGGGTACTCGAAGGTCTCGTTGGCGAAGAAGTCCTGGCTGCTCTCCTTCAGCAGAAACTCGATCAGCTCTTGGGCCGCCTCCGCATGCTTGGAGGTCTTCACGATGCCGATGCCAGCCAGATTCAGCATGTTGCCGATATCACCCGCGTCGAAGAAGGTCTGTGCGACGGGGAAGGCCGCGTTCTCTTTTTTCGCGCGCAGCAGGTAATAGTGGTTGGTGATGCCGTAGTCGACCTCGCCCGCCGCGATGGCCTGGATAATGGCGTTGTTGTTGGCGTAGGCCACGGCGCCGTTCGCCTTCATGGCGTTGAGCCAGGCCAAGGTCGTATCCCGCCCGTGCTTGAGCGCCATCGCGCTGACGAACGACTGGAAGCTGCCGTTGGTCGGCGCCCAGCCCACTTTGCCGGCGAACTCCGGCTTGCTCAGATCGAAGACGGACGCCGGCAAGGTCACCGCATTCACCCGCTCCGAGGAGTAGGCCAGCACGCGGGAACGGTTGCTCACTGCCACCCAGGTCTTGCTGGCGCCGACGAAGCGGGGATCGAGTCCGGCATAGACGTCCGGATCGAGCTCGGCCAGGAGTCCGGCGCCGGTCAGGGCACCGAGGCCGCCGATGTCCGACGCCCAGAAGACATCCGCCGGCGACGCGGCGCCTTCTTCCAACATGGCGACGGCCAGCTGGGTGGTGCCGCCGTATTTCACATCCAGCTGGATGCCGGTCTCAGCGGTGAATTTGGCCAGAATGGGCTCGACGAGGGCTTTCCCGCGGCCGGAATACACGACCAAAGTCGGTTTTTCCTGGGTGCAGGACGGAGTGAGGAAGAGCATGGGGATCAGCGCGAGGAGCGCGAAGCGACGGAGTAAAGTCATAGCAATGGGATTCTAATGTAGACGAAATCTAAATAAATTCGCTGAAAAGTGCCACCCGGATTCCGGTAAAGGTTTGTTCACGTTCGGGATGCCTGAAACCCGTATCTTGCGCGTCTTTGATTTTACCGATCCGATTCCATCATACCCATGCTTCCTATCCGAAATATCGCCATCATCGCCCACGTCGACCATGGCAAAACGACGTTGGTCGACCAGATGCTCAAACAAAGCGGCACCTTCCGTGAAAACCAGGAAGTCGCCGAACGGGTGATGGATTCGAACGACCTGGAGCGTGAGAAGGGCATCACGATCATGGCGAAGAACACCGCCGTGACCTGGCATGGCACCAAGATCAACATCGTCGACACGCCCGGCCACGCCGACTTCGGTGGCGAAGTGGAACGCATCCTGAAAATGGTGAACGGCGTGATCCTGCTTGTGGATGCCGCGGAAGGCCCGCTGCCTCAGACCCGTTTCGTTCTGCGCAAATCGCTCGGACTCGGCTACCGCCCCATCGTCGTCATCAACAAGATCGACCGCGGAGATGCGCGTCCGGATGCCGTCCTGAACGAAGTGTTCGACCTCTTCGTCTCGCTCGACGCCACCGACGAGCAGCTCGATTTCCCCGTGCTGTATGCCGTGGGCATCAAAGGCTTCGCCAAACATCACCTGAGCGATGAGAATGTGGACCTGGGTCCGCTCTTCGACACCGTGGTCGACCATGTGCCGCCTCCCCAGGTGGACACCGCCAAGCCGTTCAAGATGCTCATCAGCAACATCGAATGGAACGACTATGTGGGTCGGATCGCGGTCGGACGCGTCGAGCAAGGCCAGGTGCAGCGCGGCCAGGAGATCACACTCGTCGACCGTGACGGCAAGGTCAAGGAAAAAGGAAAAGCCACCAAGCTCTTCACCTTCTCCGGCTTGAACCGTGAAATCGTCGACATCGCCTTCGCCGGCGACATCATCGCCTTGGCCGGATACGACAGTTCCAACATTGGCGACACGCTCACAGCGGCCGAAGACCTCACGCCGGTCGAGTATGTCGACATCGACACCCCGACCATCGCCATGTATTTCCGAGTGAACGATTCTCCCTTCGCCGGACTCGAGGGGAAATACGTCACCTCGAACATGATCAAAGACCGTTTGGCGAAAGAAATCCGCAACAACGTGTCGCTGCGCGTGGAGCCGACTGAAAACCCGGACGTGTTCAAAGTGGCCGGTCGTGGCGAACTTCAGTTGGCCATCCTCATCGAAACCATGCGCCGTGAAGGGTATGAGTTTTCGGTATCGCGTCCTGAAGTGGTACTGCGCGAAGTCGACGGCGTTTCCTATGAGCCGGTGGAAGAAGTGGTGGTGGATGTCCCTGTAGATTATTCCAGCAAAGTGGTTGAGATCTTGCTCAACCGCAAAGGCATCATGACCTCGATGTCGCAAGAAGGCGACAACGCCCGTGTGGCCTTCCGAGTGCCGTCGCGCGGCTTGATCGGTTTCCGTGGCGACATCATGACAGAAACCCGTGGCATGGCCATGATTCACCAGCAATTCGCGGATTACGAAGCCTACAAAGGCGATATTGCTGGCCGTACGAACGGTGCGCTCATCGCCCTTGAAAACGGAAACGTGACCCACTACGCCCTCGAAGGCGTTCAAGACCGCGGCACGATGCTCGTCGAGCCAGGTGATCCTGTATATGCCGGACAAGTGATCGGTGTGAACAACCGGAATGAAGACATGGTGCTGAACGTGGTCAAGAAGAAAAACCTCACCAACCACCGGGCGTCGCAAACGGCCGACAGCATCAAGATCGCCGTCGCCAAAAAGATGAGCCTGGAGCAGAACATCGAATTCATCGACAACGACGAATTGTTGGAAGTGACCCCGAAAAGCCTGCGCATCCGCAAAAAATACCTCGATCACAACGACCGGAAACGGTATAGTAAGTAAGACCTACTTCCCGAACAGCTCCGCTTTCCGTTTAAAAAACGGCTCGAACGCCGTTTTCAGGGCTTGATGCTCCGGTTTGCGAAGCTCCGGGTCCGCTTCCAAGATGTGGATGGCCGTGTCTTTGGCCAGCAGTAAGATGTCCTGATCCTCGACGATATCGGCGTGCTTGAACTCCGGAACCCCGCTTTGCTTGGTTCCGAGCAAGTCGCCCGGACCCCGAAGCTTCAGATCCGCCTCAGCGATCTCGAACCCGTCGTTCGTTCGAGCCATGGTGTCGAGGCGCTCGCGTCCATCGCGACTCACTTTCGGTCCCGCCATCAAGATGCAATAACTGTCTTTCGCGCCGCGACCCACGCGTCCGCGCAACTGATGCAGCTGCGACAGCCCGAAACGCTCCGCATGTTCCACGATCATGACCGTGGCATTGCTCACATCCACGCCCACTTCCACGACGGTGGTGGACACCAGCAGGCGGATGTCGCCCTTCACAAACCGCGCCATGATGCCGTCTTTCTCGTCTTGCGAGAGCTTGCCGTGCAGCAGACCCGCCTCAAACCCGGGGAACCGCGCCTTGATCTGCTCGAAGCCAAGCGTGGCATCTTTCAGATCGGAGGCCTCCGATTCTTCGATCAGCGGATAGATGATGTACGCCTGTCCGCCGCGTTCGAGCTCTTCGCCCAGAAACCGATACACATCGTCGCGCTTCCCCTCGCCGCGGATGGCGGTTTTTACCGGTTTGCGTCCGGAGGGGAGTTCTTTCATGACGGACACATCCATGTCCGAATATACCGTCATGGCCAACGACCTCGGAATCGGCGTCGCGCTCATGCCCAGAAGGTGCGGCATCCCGCCTTTCTGCTGCAGTTTCATGCGCTGCTCCACCCCGAAGCGATGCTGCTCGTCGATCACGGTCAGTCCGAGCTTATGGAAGTCGACGCCATCCTGGATGAGGGCGTGCGTGCCGACCAGGATCTGCGCCGTTCCGCCGCTCACATCCCCGATCACATCCCGACGCAGCGCGGTTTTCGCCGAGCCGGTCAGAAGTCGCACAGTCACGCCGATGGGATCGAGCCATTTCGCCAAGGTGCGCGCATGTTGCTCGGCCAAGATTTCGGTGGGAGCCATCATCGCCGATTGGTACCCGCTGTCGGCCGCCATGAGCATGGCCCCGATCGCCACCACGGTTTTGCCGGAGCCCACATCCCCCTGGAGGAGGCGGTTCATCTGCCGACCGCTCATCATGTCGTGCTTGATGTCGGCCAGGGCGCGTTTCTGTCCCTCCGTGAGCGGAAAGGGCAGCGATTCATTGAAAAAGCGCCGTGTGAATTCGCCCGGCGGGCCGAACTTGGGACCCTCCCGCGCTTCCACCACATGCCGCTTGAGCCGCACCATCGCCATCTGGAAGAGGAACAGCTCTTCGAACTTGAAGCGGCGTAAGGCGGTGCGCGCCTGCTCGAGCGTCTCGGGCGCATGAATGTGGAAGTAGGCGTGGCGCCGCTCCGGGAACCCGAAACGCGAGAGCACATCCGCCGGAAGCATCTCCTCGTGCGGGGTCTCGTTCAGGATCTGACGCGCCCATTTCTGCATCACGCTTCCTGATATATAGGTCTTCTTCATGAAGGCCGTGCCGGGGTACATCGGAAGGATGCTGGTCAGCGTGTTGGGTTTGCCGTCGTTGTCGAGGATCTCGACCTCCGGATGCACCATGCTCACGCCCGCGCCGAACCGCTTGGCCTGGCCGAAGAAGGCCGCGCCCTGCCCTTCCTTGAAGCGGTCCTTGAAATAGGGGATGCCCTTGAACCAGACCCCGCTGAGAAAGCCCGTGCCGTCTTGGATGGTGACCTCCAGCCGCAGTTTCGCCCCGAAGCCGATCGTGCGCACCTTCGACACGGTGCCGAAAACGGTGATGGGGGTGTCGGTGCGGCCGGCCTGGGAGATGAGCGAGACCATGCTGCGGTCGACGTAGCGGCGCGGGAAGGTGTCCACCAGATCCTCGGGGGAGTGGATGCCGGCCTCAGCAAGGGCCTTGAGGCGGGGAGGGGTCATGCCGGGGAGGTCGGTGAGCTTCAAACTGATATACTGTAATGTATCACTATAATCACTTATTTGCAGAACCACCCCTCATGGCGTTCATTTGAGGGGGTTGTCGATGCGGACTGAGGTGATTTTAAGGCCTTTATGGGTGCGATGCTTGAGATTTGTTCCGAAATGTGTGTATATTTTCAAGCTCTGTCACAAAAGAACCAAACGTTTTCACACCGTGCCAACGATTCAGCAGTTAATCCGAAAAGGTAGGAAAAGCAAAGTCACCAAGACAACCGCGCCCGCTCTCCAGAGCTGCCCGCAGCGTCGTGGCGTCTGCACCCGCGTCTATACCACCACTCCGAAGAAGCCGAACTCGGCGCTTCGCAAAGTGGCTCGTGTGCGTCTTACCAACACCATTGAAGTGACCGCCTACATCCCAGGCGAGGGTCACAACCTGCAGGAGCACTCCATTGTCCTGATCCGTGGAGGCCGCGTCAAAGATCTTCCGGGTGTTCGTTACCACATCATCCGTGGTGCGCTGGATACCTCCGGCGTGAACGACCGCCGCAAGAGCCGCAGTCTGTATGGCGCGAAACGTCCGAAAGCTGGAGCCGCCGCTGCAGCCGCAACCAAAGGCAAGAAAAAGTAAGGTAGGACCCTCCCATGCGTAGAAGAAAAGCAGAAATCCGCATCGTCAAGCCCGATCCGCAGTTCGCCGACAAACTGGTGACCCGCTTCGTGAACTGCCTGATGAAAGACGGCAACAAGAACGTGGCACGCAAGATCGTGTACCAGGCGTTCGAGATCATTGAAGAGAAATCCGGCAAACCGGGAATCGACGTGTTCCGCAACGCGCTGAACAACGCATCGCCGGTGATTGAAGTCCGCTCCCGCCGCGTCGGTGGTTCCACCTACCAGGTTCCTGTGGAAGTGCGCTCCGACCGCAGCACCGCCCTCGGCATGCGCTGGATCATCAACTCCGCCAAATCGCGGAACGACAAATCCATGGCAAGCCGTCTGGCTCGCGAACTCACCGACGCCTCCAACAACGAAGGCGGCGCCGTTCGCAAGAAAGACGACACCCACCGTATGGCCGAAGCCAACAAGGC
>CAYVRS010000051.1:0-15207 GCA_964454075.1 uncultured Chitinophagales bacterium | reverse complement strand
AGAGGCGGAAAGGTGGAACCGGGCGGGAGGGTAATCGAACATGGGCGACAACGCGGCAGGCGCGTCCGCCCATGCAAGCGGGCGCCGGGCCCGAAGGCAAAGAGTCATCCCCGCCATCGTTCACCCGTACGATGGATGTCCCCTCGTCGTTATTCCCGCGAATACCCTCCCGGACTCAGATCACCGCGGTTCGAACGAATTCCTCCGGGGACAGACGCCGGAACGCCTCCATCGCCTCATATTCGGCCAGCCCGAGCGCGTTGTAAGCCTGCGCCAGCCGCCGGCCGCGGTCCTCCGTGCGCTGCCAGAATTCGCGGCGATCCTCACCGAGGAACAGCGCCTGGTCTTTCTGGGTTTCGTGGCGGAAAATCGCTCGCCGCCGCCGCAGCACTTCCTGAGGGCTGAGCGGCACGACCAGATCGATCTCGTCGAGCGGCCACTCCGCCCAGGCGCCGCGATACAACCAGAGCTCGGCCTCGCGCAGCCAGGCCGCCTGACCCGCCCTCGCCAGCGCATCGCGCAACATCCGCAGGCAGAGCCGGTGCGTGCCGTGCGGATCATCCAAATCACCCGCCGCATAGATCAGGTGCGGTCGCACGGATTCCAGAAGCGCGTGCATCGCACCGACATCCGCCTCGCCGTAGCGGCGAAGGCGCGGCGCCGCGGCGTAGAACGGCAGATCAAGAAAATGCAGCCGGTCCTGCGGCACGCCGCAGACCTGGGCGGCGGAGATTGCCTCCAGCCGCCGGATCAATGCCTTCCACGCCAGGACGGGTTCCGTGACTGGCGGAACGCTCCCGCGTTCGTACGAGGCACGCCACGCCTGGCCGGCGTCACCCGCCCCGATGCCCGCGCCGCCGGCAAAGGCCAGCATCCGCCAGAGCGCCTCGTCCGGAACCGCACCCGCGCCCGAGACCTCGTAGGCGATGTGCACCTCGTGCCCCTGGTCCACCAACCGGCAGAGTGTGCCTCCCATCGAAATCACGTCGTCGTCGGGGTGAGGCGAGAAGATGATGACGCGTTTCGGGAACGGTTCGCGGCGCTCGGGACGATTCTTGTCGTCCGCGTTCGGCTTTCCGCCCGGCCATCCGGTGATGGTCCGCTGCATTTCATTGAACACGCGGATGTTGATGCTGTACGACGGACCGTGTTCGGTCACGAGCTCGCCCAAGCCGTTTTCGTTGTAATCCTCGTCGGTGAGCTTGAGGATGGGCTTGGAGATCTTCTGACACAGCCAGACCACCGCGCGTCGCGTCATGTAGGTGTCCCACATGCAGCTGTCGACCAACCAAGGGGTTTTGATGCGGGTCAGCTCCGATGCGGCGGCGTCATCCAGCACGAAAACAGTGTCGGCATGTTCCTGTAGGAAGGTGGCGGGCACGAGGTCGCTGATCGGTCCTTCGACCGTCTTGCGGATGATGCCGGCTTTGCCTTCACCCCAAGCCAGGAGGTAGACTTTCTTGGCCTTGTGGATGGTGCCGACCCCCATCGTGATGGCGCGACGTGGCACGTTCTCTTCGCCGAAGAAATCGCCCGAAGCGTCGCGTCGGGTGAGGATGTCGAGCGTCACCATCCGGGTTTTCGAGTCTTTCGTGGAACCCGGTTCGTTGAAGCCGATATGGCCGGTTCGACCGATACCCAGGATCTGGATGTCGATGCCGCCCGCCTCGTCGATTTTGCGCTCATACTCCTGGCAGAAGTCATACACGTCGTCACGCTGAAGCGTGCCATTCGGGATGTGCACGTTGGCGCGGTCGATGTCCACGTGGTCGAACAGCTGTTCGTTCATGAACCGCACGTAACTCTGCAAGGCATCGGGCTGCATCGGGAAGTACTCGTCCAGGTTGAACGTGATCACATTCTTGAAACTGAGTCCTTCTTTCTTGTGCAGACGCACGAGCTCGGCATACAAGCGGGTCGGCGTGGAGCCGGTCGCCAGGCCAAGCACCGCGAAGAGTCCCACCTCCGCGCGGTGACGGATGAGTGAGGCGATTTCGGCGGCCACGGCTTTCGAGGCGGCCAGGTTGTTGTCGAACGTGATGACGGGAATCCGCTCGAATTGGTGAATTTCAGATCTCTGGTAAGCGAGTGACATCGGGTATCTCGTTAGGTGCGAAGAGAGGATATGATACCATCAGCCATGGATTTGCACAAACACGACCTGATCCACACCCGGCAGTGCGTCCACTTCCTTGAGCACGTCGGCGCTGAGCACAGTGTCGACCATGACCGCGGTCACGGCTTGCGTGCCTGTGCGGCCCAGCGACAAGGCCGCGATGTTGATGTCGCGTTTGGCCAAGGTGGAGCTCACTGCGGCCAGCATGCCCGGCTTGTCAATGTTTTTATACAGCATCATGCCGCCATCCTTGTTCGGTGAGAACGACTTCCGAATCAGCAAGACTTCGATGGCGTGGCCGTCGATCTTGACGATTCGGAAGTCGTTCTCACCGAACAAGGTGCCCGAAAAATCATCGTACTGGCCTTTCTTGTTCAACTGGATCCGGATCTTGTCGGCATAGGTCTTCACTTCGTGGCTGATGGTCTCGGTGACCTTCAACCCTTTCTGATTCGCGTTATACCGGGCGTTGATCAGGTTGATAGCCTCATCGGAACTGTGCTTCAGGTATCCCTTGAGCACGGCGTCGGTCAGCACTTCCGCGTGCTGGGCGCAGGTTCCGGAATACTCGATGTGCAGGATGTCGTTGTTGGCGGCGGCGAGTTGGGACGCGAACGAGCCGAGGCGCTCGGCCAGCTTGAGGAACGGCTGCACCTCTCGGTTGGTCGACAGCGCGATGCTTTTGCCGTTGAGCGTGCCTTTGAAGCTCTTGCGCTCCAGCGTGTCGGCGATCTGCTCGGCGATCTGCTCGGCCACTTTTTCCTGCGCCTCATCGGTCGATGCGCCCAAGTGCGGCGTGCAGACCACTTTCGGATGTTGCAGAAGCGGAAGCAGTTCGGCAGGTGTGGGTTCGGTACTGTACACATCCACAGCCAATCCGCCGACCGTGCCGTCATTGAGCAGGTCCAGAAGGTCGGCCTCGGTGAAGATGCCGCCACGGGCCACGTTCACCAGGCGTACGCCTTTCTTGAGTTTGTGAGCGGTGGCTTTCGACACCATGCCGCGGGTTTTGTCGGTGAGTGGCGTGTGCACGGTCAGGAAGTCGGCTTTGGCCAAGACCGTGTCCAGATCCGCCAATTCGACACCCAGTTCAGCGGCACGTTCGGCGCTAGTGAACGGATCATACGCGATCACGGACATGCCGAAGGAGAGCATCCGCGTGGCCACACCCGAACCGATCTTGCCTAGACCGACCACACCCAGCACTTTGCCGTCAAGCTCGGTGCCGGTGTATTTCTTGCGATCCCATGCGCCCGCTTTCAACGATTGAACGGCGTTCGGGATGTTCCGGGCCAGAGCCATGATGAGTCCGCAGGTATGCTCCGCCGTCGAAATCGTGTTGCCATCCGGCGTGTTCATCACGAGCACACCCATCTTGGTGGCCGCTTCCAGGTCGATGTTGTCGACACCCACTCCGGCGCGACCCACCACCTGCAGTTTCGGCGCGGCTTTGAGAAGGTCCAGCGTCACTTTGGTCTGCGAACGGACCACAAGTCCGTCATAGTCTTTGATCGCGTCGAACAGCTCGGCTCCCGCCAGTTTCGGAGCTTCAACGGCTTCGATGCCGCGGCGTTCGAGAATGGTTTTGCAAATGGCTTCGATGCCGTCGAGAAGAAGGACTTTGTACGTCATGATGTGGTCGGTTGTGTGATGAGAAAGTTGTCATTGATGAAATCATCGATCAGTGTACGGGCATCGTCTAAGCCTAACCCCGTTACCGCGGAAGTCATCACGATGGGGACATCGATATGCTCCGCTTTGATGAACCGTCGGATCTGCGCTTTTCGTTGCGCGATCTTGTTTCCAGACAAGGTGTCTGATTTGGTGAGCAACAAGGCGAATGGAAGCCGGTGATCGACCAGCTGGCTGATGAAGGCTTCGTCCAGCGGCGTCGGATCGTGCCGCGCGTCGATCAGATGGAAGATGAGCTTGAGCGTGGACCGGCCGGTGAGGTACCTCGCCATCTCCTGGTCCCATTTCTTACGCTCGGCCATCGAGACTTTGGCGAACCCGAAACCGGGCATGTCGACCAGATACCAGGAACCGTCGATGTCGAAATAATTCAGAAGTCGCGTCTTTCCGGGTGTGCCGCTGGTTTTGGCGAGCTTCTTGCGACCCGTGATGGCGTTGATGATCGACGATTTTCCCACGTTCGAACGTCCGGCGAAACAGATTTCAGGACGGTCGGCTGGCGGACATTCGCTCAGCGTCGGTGCGCTCGTCACGAACGTGGCAGTCTGGATGCGCATCAATTGAACTCGTTTTCCTCTTTCTGGACACCACTGGTCACAGGCACAGGATATTTGCCGGTGAAACAGGCCGTGCAATAATCAAACGCGCTCGTGTTCGC
Source organism: uncultured Chitinophagales bacterium (assembly GCA_964454075.1). Classification (GTDB taxonomy): domain Bacteria; phylum Bacteroidota; class Rhodothermia; order Balneolales; family HLUCCA01; genus CAMTWZ01. The sequence goes on along the minus strand of CAYVRS010000051.1, from coordinate 10,741 downwards.
ATCCTTCACCGCATTCACCAGGCCTTCGGACGAGAGATAATGCAGTGAATCCACTCCCAAGCTTTCGCCGATCTTTCTCACATCCCGGTTGTGCACGTTCGCGATCAGTTCGTTCCGCGACGGGAAATCCATCCCGTAATAGCAAGGTTCGATGATGGGAGGGGAGCTGGCAAGGAAGTGGATCTCCGTGGGGTTCGCCTTGCGGATCATATCCACCAGATAACGGGATGTCGTTCCGCGCACGATCGAATCGTCCACGATGATGACGGGATGTCCTTCCAGCACACCGCGCACGGTGTTGAATTTGGTGCGCACCTTGGTTTCGCGCTGCTCCTGTCCGGGCGAGATGAACGTTCGGCCCACGTAGTGGTTCCGGATCAGTCCGATCTCGAAACGGCACTCTTCGCCCAACTTCTCATTCTCATTGGCATAGCCGAGAGCCGCGGTATTGCTCGAATCGGGGACCGAGATCACGACCGGAACTTTTCCACTCTTGTCTTTGATGAAACTGCTGACCGGGAATTCGCGGGCCAGATACTGACCGATACGGCGGCGCACTTTGTCGACGTTCTCGCCGAAGATTTTGCTGTCAGGCCGCGAGAAGTACACATACTCGAAAATGCACCCTGCCGAACCCGTTCCCGGGAGAGGTTGGATGAAGCGGGATTGCGTCTGCCCCGTGGCCACAGTGTTCCGATCGATGATCAGGATTTCGCCGGGAGCCACATCCCGCACATACTCCGCTCCGATGATGTCGAAGGCGCAGGTTTCGCTGGCCACGACGTAGCTGTCACCCAGTTTTCCGAGCGCAAGCGGACGGAATCCGTTCGGATCGCGCACGGCGATAAGCGTGTCGTCGGTCAGGATCACCAGGCAGTACGCACCGGTGACCTGGCTCACCGCATCCACGATCTGGTCGATCTGATCCACTTTCTTGCTGTGCGAGATCAGATGCAGGATGATTTCGGTGTCGGACGTGCTGCTGAAGAGCACGCCTTCGTTGATGAATTCGTTGCGCAGTTTGCGCGCGTTGGTCAGGTTTCCGTTGTGACCCAGCGCCAGGTTGCCCTTGCTGTAGTGAACGCGGAAAGGCTGGATGTTGGCCGGGTTGGCTGATGATCCGGCCGTGGAATAGCGGTTGTGGCCGATGGCGGATTCCCCGATCAATTTCCGGGTGAACAGCGAACGGTCGTCGAAGACCGTGAGGACCAATCCGAAATCCTTGTACATCGGCATGGTCGGGATGCCTTTGACCGGATCCACCCAGGAGGTGACGATGCCTGCGGATTCCTGTCCCCGATGTTGAAGGGCATGCAGCCCAAGGTAGGTGAGAAGAGCCGCATCGGGATGGTTGAAAATCCCGAAGATGCCGCAGTAGTCATTGGGTTTGTCAGACATGGCCGAAGATACGGATTTCAGCTCATATAAAGGTACGGACGCCACTGTTCGTCCACGTTTCCCACAAATTCCTGAAGGAACAGGATGTGATGCGGTCGGAACGGTTCGCGCTTCAACGGCATCCCTGCTTCCTTCGGGGTATGGCCTCCCTTACGGTGGTTGCATCGGTTGCAGGCGGCCACCAGATTCTCCCACGTGTCTTTGCCGCCGCGGCTTCTGGGGAGCACGTGGTCGATGGTCAGATCTTCGCCGGTTCCGCAATACTGGCACCGGTGGCCGTCACGTTTGAGGATGTTCTTGCGCGACAGGACGATGGTCTTGAACGGAATTCGTGCGTACCGGCGCAATCGGATCACGGAAGGGAAGTCGAACTGCGCGCTGACGGTGTGGATCTTCCGGTGCGGAAGCGGATGAAGCAGCTCGGCTTTCTCTTGGTACAGCAACATCAGGGATTTTCGAACGCCGCATACGCTCAGCGGCTGATAGTCCTGATTCAGCACCAAGACATGTCCGTTCATGACATCCTTTTCCTGGCTGCGGCCGCTTTGAGCGCTTGGGTCGATTGCACGGCGACCAAGGTGTTGGCCAACCGCTCGTTGAAGAGATATCGACCGGAAGCGCGTTTCGCCGGATCGATCGTGTGGATGGTCAGATTGCCGGAAGCATGCAGGGCGTAGCCCTCGCCCAGATAGAACCCGACGTGGTGGATCTTGCCTTCCGCATAGCTGAAATACAGGATGTCGCCGGCTTCGGCTCGATCCAAGGTCGTTCCTTTGTGCGCCGCGAAACCGTGCTGCTGCCAGGCGTCGCGCGGTAGTTCGTACCCATGCAGACCGAAAACCAGCTGAACGAAGCCACTGCAGTCGATGCCGGCATCGGAGCGTCCACCCCAAAGGTAGGGCGCGCCTTGCAGATTGAGCGCGGTGTCGAGAAGCGAATGCTCCAGCACGGGATGTCTCGGAGTGACTCTCTCCCAGGCCCCGTTCGGCAGTTCGATGCCCGCCGGAGTTGTGATCACCGGCGCCCCGCAAGGCACCAGGAGGGTTTCATGCCCGTTGCTTACCCGGTAGGTGTAAGGAAGAACGTTTCCGCTCGGCGTGATGCGCCCAAGAGATGTGTTCAGAGGCATCGGTCTCCACGATCTGGTTCCGGCTGACCCAGCCTTGGTACCCGTCGTGGGTCAGCTCGATCCTCATCCAGCGATCCGTTTCCTCCAATACGCGAAAGGTCTCGCCGAGCAAGCCCTGCGAGACCATTTCAGAGGCATCTCCGGCGTCGCGCCTCAGGGGCACGATGCCGGAAGTGAACTGCCCGTATCTGTGTGCGTTGGCCATATCGAACCAACTTCCGGATTTAGCGTGAGATGTCCAACTGTTTATTGGAGGAAGGACAGGAGTTCGCCTCGGATGATCGGGTTGATGCTGACCGCCAGAATGATGGAGACCAGCAGGCCGATACCGGCATAGGTCACATCTTTCAGAATCAGTTGAAACGTTTTCTTGAACGGCTTGCCATGTCCGTCCATATCCGTCAGGCTCATTCCGAGCTCGCGGCCGGCCAGCAATCCGATGAAGACCCAGGTCGTACTCATCGGTACCACGCTCACCACTTTGAAGTAATAAAGGATGAACGCATAGAGGAAGTCGATGATCGAGGCCGGACGCATGTCCGTCACGAACGACTTTTCCGTCACGACCTGCTGGATGCGGTCGCCTTTCAGGTAGAACAGGATGCCCAGACCGAAGAAGATGAATCCGGAGAACGCGGCGAATTCGCCAACGCTGAGGCTTCGTGGCAGATAGACGGCGATGTTGGCAGCATCCTGCATCAGCCAGACGGCCCACAAGGTGCCGGAGGTGACCCATTGGATCGGGGTCCAGTACCAGGCCGCCTCACCGGTGAACCAGTTGCGCATCAGGCGGGAGAACATCGAGTACAGGAAGATGGCGGAGAAGAAGGCCACGAAATAACCGCCCACACTCTTGGTGAGCATTCCCGTGATGCCGTGAAGATCGGTCGAGAAGCAGCTCAGGATCAGGAAGGTGGTGCTCACCGGCATCCGAAGACGCGTGATGATGAGCAGGAAGATCGGAGCGGCGATCTGGAGGAAACTGAAGCTGGTCGGGGCGATCTCGAATCCTTTGGATGTGAGGCGGCGCCAGGAGACGTCACCGTCATACAGTGTCCAACTGGTGTAGGTCACGATGAGGAAAATCCCGCCGATGAACAGCCAAAGAATCCACCAAGGTCGTTTGGAGTTCGAAGCCAGAAAGGTTCCGATGGTCTGGATGGAGTCGTTCGCGATGGCCGAATACCCGGCGAACATGAAGCCGACCCACATCGCGATGTCGGGTCGTTGGAAGACCACTCCGGCGATGAAGAATGAGAATCCGATGAGGATAAGGAAGGTCCGCTCTTTGCGGATCACATCCGCGAAGCTGCTGGCCTTGAAGGATTGATACAACGACGTGCGTGGAGCACCGCCTGGGGTGACTTCAGTCATGGATGATTGGATTTGATTTGCGCAGAAAGATGTCTTGAAAATTACGGGGGGAATATTACCGGATTGTTAAGAAGGATTTTTGGCGTGTAAGCGCTTTTCCCCCTAATTTTGGTCATTCGGTTCACCCATACCCACCTTTTTATGACCCAAACCCACCTCGGTTCGCCCTATTACAAAGAACCCGGACCCAAACTCGATGCCGAAAGTCCGTTCGAATCCATGATGGAGCGCTTCCGCTTCGCCGCAGACATCCTCGGACTCGACGAGGGCATGTTCCAATACCTTTCTTCTCCTGCGCAACAGGTCATCGTGTCGATCCCGGTGGTGATGGATGACGGACGCATCGAGGTCTTCGAAGGCTACCGGGTGATGCACGCGAACGTTCTGGGACCCGGTAAGGGCGGCATACGCTTCGCGCAGGATGTGAACTTGGACGAAGTGAAGGCGCTCGCGGCGTGGATGACCTGGAAATGCGCCGTGGTGAACGTGCCTTTCGGAGGTGCCAAAGGCGGTGTGCGTTGTGATCCGAAAACGCTGTCGCAAGGGGAATTGGAGCGCATCACGCGTCGGTACACGTCCGCGCTGATCGACATGATCGGTCCGGATACCGACATCCCTGCTCCAGACATGAACACCAACGAGCAGGTGATGGCCTGGATCATGGACACGTATTCCATGCACGCCCGCAAAACGGTGACGGGCGTGGTCACCGGCAAGCCGATCCTCATCGGCGGTTCCAAAGGGCGACGCGAAGCCACCGGTCGCGGGTTGGTCACGGTGACGCTTGCCGCCTTGAACAAGCTCGGCATGATGCCCAACCGCACCAGCACGGTGGTTCAGGGTTTCGGCAACGTAGGTTCGGTATCGGCCTTGCTCATGCATGAGCTTGGATCGAAGATCATCGCCGTCAGCGATGTGTCTGGCGCCTACCACAACGCCAACGGGTTGGATATCCCTGCCATGATCGAGTACAGCAGAGCCAACAAGAACAGCTTGGAAGGGTACAAGGGCGGCGATCCCATCACCAACCAGGAACTGCTCGAACTCGAATGCGATGTTCTCATTCCGGCCGCCAAAGAAGACCAGATCAACAAGCACAACGCGCCGAACATCAAAGCGAAGATCATCGCCGAAGGGGCGAACGGACCGGTGACGGCCAATGCCGACTCCATCCTGGACGAGAAGGGCATCCTGATCATCCCGGACATCCTCGCCAACGCCGGCGGAGTCACGGTATCGTACTTCGAATGGGTGCAAGACCGTCAGGGCTATTTCTGGACTGAGGAGCGGGTGAACCGCCGTCTGAACCGCATGATGCGCGACGCCTTCAACCTGATCTATGGGGTCAAAGAGCAGCATAACATCACGCTGCGTCAGGCCGCATATGTCTACAGCATCAAAAAAGTGGCGGACACCCTCAAACTGCGTGGGATTTACGCGTAGGATTCGTTTCTTACGCATCGAAATCCCAACGCATGAAACCCATCCTTGACGTACGTCTGACATCCGATTTCGACAGCATGGAGCAGGTCGACCGGATGGTTGATGAGCTGACCCGCACACAGGGACTCAGCGAGGAGTCGCATGGCGCCTTGCTGTTGTCTCTGTCTGAGGCGGTCACCAATGCCATCATGCACGGCAACAAGCAGGATCCCAGCAAATGGGTGCATGTGCGTGCCGTCCGTGTGGGCGACGATCTCGAGGTGACCGTGGAAGACGAAGGCGACGGATTCAATCCTGAGATGATTCCGAGTCCGGTCGAGTCGGAGAATCTGCTCCGCCAAGGGGGGAGAGGCGTCTATCTGATGAAAATGTATTGCAAAGACGTCCGTTTCTCGAACGGCGGGCGAGCTTTGACGCTCGTCTTGGGCATTCCGTAAAACAAAAAAGCCCGGCTCTTGATCAGAACCGGGCTTCGTTGAGCGGGAAACGAGACTCGAACTCGCGACCCTAACCTTGGCAAGGTTATGCTCTACCAACTGAGCTATTCCCGCGTGGGCCACAAATATACGGAGGCCTTCGTGAATCCGGCAAGGGGGATTCGCAATTTTCCAGGAAACATTTTGGAACGGCATGATGCCGGTTCCGAGTTTCATCCGGTACACCTGACATCCCCACCTATGCGTTTGCTCTTCCTACTTTCCCTGGTGGCATGGCCATTGGCCGCATCCGCCCAACAAGCCGTCCTTCAAGGCACCGTCCGAGACCGGGCATCTCAAGAACCCTTGTCCGGCGTCACCGTGGTGCTCGACGGCACCGATCCGCTCATCGGAACCGTCACCGATGTGAACGGACGCTTCCGGATCGCCGCACCGGCCTCCTCCTACAACGCCCGCTTCAGCTACGTGGGCTTCCGGACGGAAGTGCGATTCAACCTGGTTCTCTCCACGGGCAACGCAACCGTGATCACTGTGGAAATGGATGAGGACCGTGTCTCCCTCGGTGAAGTCCAGGTGACGGCCGACCGGGCCACATCCGCCGCCACGGTGGAAACCCCGCTTTCGATCCAGCGCCTCACCTTGGAAGAAATCCGAAGCAACCCGGGCGGGAATTTCGACATCTCGAAGGTGGTGCAGACCTTGCCCGGTGTCGGTGCTTCGGTCGGTGCGGGTCCGCGCAACGACCTGATCATCCGCGGCGGCGCCCCCAACGAGAACGTCTATTATCTGGATGGGATTGAAATACCGGTGATCAACCACTTCGCGACCCAGGGGTCTTCGGGCGGACCGCAAGGCCTGCTCAACGTCTCCTTCATCGAAGACCTGACCATGTCCACCTCCGCCTTCGACGCGCGCTATGACAATGCCCTCGCCGCCGTATTCGATTTCCGTCAACGTGACGGAAACCGCGAGCAGCGCCAAGGCAACTTCCGCCTGAGCGGCACCGAAGTGGCGCTGACCAGTGAGGGTCCGGTCGGCGAGACCGGTACCTACCTCGCCTCGGTGCGCCGATCCTACCTGCGCTTTCTGTTCGAAGCCATCGATCTTCCGATCCGCCCGGATTACTGGGATTCCCAATTCAAAGTCTCCTGGGAGCCGGATCCGAAAACTCGGGTCACCGTGCTGGGTGTCGGCGCGCTCGACGAATTCTTCTTCGCCGCGCCGTCCGAATCCACACCGGAAAAAGAGGCCGTGCTGCGCGGCAATCCGATCATCAACCAGTGGAACTACACGCTCGGCACGTCGGTGCGTCGGCTGATCACCGACGGGTACGTGAATATGGCCTTGAGCCGCAACGAGTTCGACAACAGCCTGGTGCGCTGGGAAGACGCCCGAACCGGCGACCCCGACGCGCTGGCCTTGGACGCCGACTCCCGCGAAACCGAGACCAAACTCCGCACCGACATCAATTTGTTCAAAAATGGGTGGAAAATCGCCGGCGGATTCAACCTTCAGCGCTCCGAGTACACCTCCGATTATTTCGGCCGCATCCGCAAAGTGCCATTGGTGGAAGCCAGCTTCAGCACCGATGTGGCCTTCTGGCGGATGGGTGGCTTCGTACAGGCTTCCCGTCCTTTCTTCGACGACCGGCTTACGGTGTCGGCCGGCATCCGGACTGATCTGGACAGCTTCACCGATGAGGGGATGAATCCGTTGCAGACCCTCTCGCCACGGATGTCGTTCTCCTATCAGCTCACATCCAAGACCTTCCTGAACGGGTCGGTTGGCCGCTACCACAAGATGCCGGTGTACACCATTCTCGGCTATCGCGACGCCAATGGCAGCTTTGCCAACAAAGACAACCGCTATACCCGCTCCGACCATGTGGTGGCCGGCATCGAGCATCTTCCGAAGAGCGGCGTTCGACTCACCCTGGAAGGGTTTTATAAGAACTACAGCCGCTATCCGGTGTCGGTCCGGGATGGTATCTCATTGGCCAATGCGGGAGCGGAAACCGGCGCGATCGGCAACGAGCGCACGGTCACCTTCGGCGAGGGTCGGGCCTACGGCGCCGAATTCCTCGCCCAGCAGAAATTCAACGGCAAGATCTACGGCGTTCTGGCCTACACCTGGGTGAAAAGCGAGTTCGCCGGCTTGGATGGAGTCTATCGGGCATCGTCTTGGGACAGCCGCCACATCCTGTCGACCTTGTTCGGATGGAAGATGGGTCGAGGCTACGAACTGGGTGTGAAATACCGCTACTTGGCCGGCTTCCCATACACTCCTTACGACCTGGCCGCCTCCCAAGCCAATTACCTGAGCACCGGCAACGCCGTCTTCGATTTTTCGCGCCTGAATTCGGAGCGCCTCCGCGCCTTCTCGCAGTTGGATGTGCGCATCGACAAGAAGTGGAACTTCGAGAACCTCACGGTCGATCTGTTCCTGGACATCCAGAACCTGCTTCGGGCGAAGAGTCCGGCCCTGGCCACCTACACCCTCGACCGCGATGCGGACGGAAACTACGTGACCACCGACGGGCAGCCCATCCGCGCCGACGGATCGAACGCCATCCCTTTGCTTCTTCCCAACGACGACCCCTTCTTCCTGCCCAGTATCGGTTTCATTGTCGAGTTCTGATTCTGATCCTTGATGCGTATTTTGCCGGTTCGCATTTAGGGATGTCAGACACATGATCGTATATAAGTTCGGCGGATCGTCGGTCGGTACGCCCGACCGCATCAAAGGAATCATCGCGCTTCTCAAAGAACACCCGGTTCGCGCCGTGGTGTTCTCGGCGTTTTCGGGAATCACGGACCAGCTGATTTCCACGGCCAAACGTGCCGCGGCAGGAATTCCCGAGTACGCGGAAGACCTTGCGCACATCGAACGCCGGCACTTGGACGCGATCCGTGAGCTCGTGAATGTGCACCAGCAGAGCAATACCACCGCTGTGGTGAAGATGACGCTGAACGAACTCGAAGACATTCTCCAAGGTGTGTTTCTGATCCGCGAATGCAGCCCGAAAACGCTGGATTTCGTGCAAAGCTTCGGTGAGCGTCTTTCGAACTTCATCATCTCCCGGGCGCTGATCTCCGCAAACCTCCCCTGCGAATACCTTGACGCCCGCACCGTGGTGCGTACCGACGCGTCGTTCGGCTCGGCCGTGGTCAATTTCGACGTCACAAACCCCCTCATCCGCTCGCATTTCGAGACGCATCCGCTCCTGCAGGTCGTGACCGGATTCATCGGCTCCACCGAACACGGAGAAACCACGACCTTGGGACGGGGCGGCTCCGACTATACCGCGTCTATTTTCGGAGCGGCACTCCAGGCCGGCGAAGTGCATATCTGGACCGATGTCGATGGCGTGCTTACCGCCGATCCTCGCAAAGTGCCCGATGCCTTCACCCAGCCGGAGATGACCTACATCGAGGCACTCGAAATGTCACACTTTGGCGCGAAGGTAATCTATCCGCCGACCATCCAACCCCTGATGCAGGCCAATATCCCCATCCGCATCCGGAACACGTTCTTCCCGCAGGGCACGGGCACGTACATTTCGCATGAGGCGCCGCCGAATCCGGATCCGATCCGCGGCATCACGTCGATCGGACAGGTCGGCCTGCTCAAAGTCGAAGGCGCCGGCATGATCGGCGTGGCCGGTGTGGCGCAACGCATTTTCGGAACCCTCGCGCAGCACGGCATCAGCGTGATCCTCATTTCGCAGGCCAGCTCGGAGCAGTCGGTCTGCTTTGCCGTCGCACCGGACGCCGCGCAAAAAGCGGTCGATGTGCTCGAACAGGCGTTTTCCTATGAGCGGCAGCTGGGACGCATCGCGCGCATCACTGCCGATACAGACACCTCCATCATCGCCATCGTCGGTGAGAACATGCGCAATGTGCCGGGCATCGCCGGACGCGTCTTCTCCTCGCTCGGCAAGAACGGGGTGAACATCATGGCCATCGCGCAGGGCTCGTCCGAGCTGAACATCTCCATCGTGATCTCGAGGAAAGACGAAGCCAAAGCCTTGAAGGTGATCCACGATGCCTTCTTCTCGCCGCACAGCCGCACGTTGAACGTGTTCCTGATCGGCTTGGGCCGCGTCGGAAACGCCTTGGTCGAGCTCATCCGCACGCAACGCGCCACCATCGCCGACAAAATGGGCGTGGATGTGCGCCTTGTCGGCGTGGCGAATTCTAAAAAAATGTTCTTCGACCTGAACGGGATCGACGACGCCGATTGGTTCACGCATCTGACCGAATCGGGCGGAGCGATGGATCTCGACGCGTATCTCGCGCACATGCGCTCGCTCGACCTTCCGAATCTGGTGCTGGTCGACTGCACCGCCGGAACCCAGGTCAATGCGCATTATGCGGATCTGCTCGCCCATTCCGTGGCCGTGGTGACGCCGAACAAGACCACGAACGCGGGTCCGATGGCCGAGTGGCACCGCTTGCGCGCCATTTCGCGCAAATCGCAGACGCCGTTCTTTTATGAGACCAATGTGGGCGCCGCGCTTCCGGTTGTGAAAACCGTTCGTGACATCGCGCACAGCGGCGACACCATCACCCGCATGGAAGGCGTTCTCAGCGGCACGCTCGGGTATGTGTTCAACCGCTTCTCGGAAGGCGCCAGTTTCAGCCAAGCGCTCAAAGAAGCGTTCGAAGCCGGGTACACCGAACCGGATCCGCGCGACGACCTGAACGGACTCGACGCCGCGCGCAAGATTCTCATTCTGGCCCGTGAGGCCGGTTTCGACATGGAATTGTCGGATGTGGCCGTCACGCCGCCCTTGTCGGAGACCTTCTTTGAGGCGGAGAGCGTGGAGGCGTTCTGGAGCATGCTTCCCCAAGCCGATGCCGAGCTTGACGCCGTGCGGACGGCCGCCGCGCGGGATGGGAAAAAACTCGCTGTGATCGCCAAAGTGGAGCATGGAAAAGCCAGTGTGTCGCTGCAAGCC
>CAYVRS010000050.1:0-15231 GCA_964454075.1 uncultured Chitinophagales bacterium | reverse complement strand
CTTCACGTCTCTTCCGCCCGTGGCGAACTGTTCGAGGTACGCAGGGGCGGCAGCCTCCGCAAGATCCTAGACGTGCGCGAACCCATCCAAACGGCGATCTTGGCCGGCAACCAGTGGTTCATCCGCGCCGAATCGGGAAAATCCTGGGTGATGCTGGGCGAAAACCGCACACTTCTGCACCGGCCAAATGCGGAATCCGGCAACCATGCCGTCCTGGTGAACGGACGGGTCTGGATGTCGCATCACGAGCTCTTCGGACGCGTCACCGTCTCCGAATCCACCACCGCGCGACCGAACAACTCGCCGGTGAGACTGCGGCCGATCGCCGCCCAAAATGTGCTGGTGCCCCGCCCCCTGCTGATGACTTTGGAGCTGGAGCCTTCGTCCCCGGACCAGGTCCGATTCGAGGTGCGCAGCGAGACCGCGAAGCCGGACGTCCGTGGCAAAGGCCTGGTCTGGCATCCGACGGCGACTCAAGCCGGCCGCCACACCATCCATGTGTACGCCATCGCGGAGAACGGCAGCCGCGACTCCACCTCCTTCCAGGTGACTGTTCATACATTTAATCAGCCACCACGTTTCAACCCGTTGAGAGCCATCACGATACCTGTTGGCGAGCCTTATCAGCTTCCGATCCTGGCGATCGATCCGGATGGGGCATCTTCCGACCTTGTGCGCTATGCCGGCTTCGAGCTTCCTTCCGGCGCCACCCTGAGCGAACGCACCGGCCTGTTCAATTGGACGCCCGATCAGCGTCAAGTCGGCATCAACACTTTCCGGGTGGTGGCCACCGACGCGATGGGCGTGAGTGCGGAGACCAGCGTGCAGATCACGGTCAGAGCCATCGCCACCGGCAGCCCATGAATGTCGATGCCTTGATCGCGTGGTATCGCACGGCGAAACGCGATCTTCCGTGGCGCTCCACCACCGATCCGTACGCCATCTGGATTTCGGAAGTGATGTCGCAGCAGACGCGTGTCGACACCGTCATCCCCTATTACCATCGCTTTTTGGAGCGCTTTCCCGATGTGTGCGCGCTGGCTGAGGCCTCCCAGCACGACTTGCTCCATCTTTGGGAAGGACTCGGGTATTACAGCCGCGCCCGGAATCTGCACGCCGCGGCCAAGCAGATCTGCCACGAACATGGAGGCCGTATCCCCTCCGAGGAGACGGCCTTCCGAGCCCTGAAAGGCGTGGGACCCTACACCACGGCCGCTGTGCTGAGCATCGCCTTCGGGCGGCGTCTGGCCGTGATTGACGGCAATGTGATGCGTGTGGTGACCCGGTTCATGGGAATCAGAGACGACATCCGATCGGCGACGGTGCCCCGCCGAATCCAAGCCTTCGTCGACGCCGCCATCCCGAGCGACCATCCGGCGGATTTCAATCAAGCCATGATGGAGCTTGGGGCGACCGTCTGCACCCCGAAAAAACCGATGTGCGGATCCTGCCCTCTCTCGGACGATTGTGTCGCCCTGCGGGATGGGATCGTCGCGGACGTTCCGTTCAAGTCGCCCAAAGCGGCTGTCCCGCATCACCGCATCGTCGTCGGCATTGTGTCGGATGCGGATGGACGCGTGCTCATCGCCCGACGTCCCGACGAGGCCATGCTTGGCGGATTGTGGGAATTTCCCGGCGGAAAAGTGGAGCCCGGAGAAGGTGACGAGCAGGCGCTGCGACGGGAACTGAGGGAGGAACTGGGGATCGACGTCGGCCCGCTGACGGCCTTCCATACCCTCAAGCACGCCTACAGCCATTTCAAGATCACCCTGTCGGCATATAGGTCCACCTTGTCTTATGGAATGCCCAAACCATTGGCAAGCAAAGAGTTGAAATGGGTGACCATCGAAGAGTTGAAACATCATCCCTTCCCGAAGGCGAACCGGACACTGACCTTGGCCTTGAGTGATGACCGATCTTGACCGCTGGATGGAGGAGTTGGTTCGAAAGGTGGAGGTGCCCGGGTACATCGACTCGGATCCGGTGCAGTTCATGCATGCCTACGACGACAACGAAGACCGTATCATCGCCGCGTTCTTCGCCGCCATCCTGGCTTGGGGGCGACGCGACATCGTCATCCGCAAGGTGGGCGAACTGCTGCTTTCCTTCGGTCCGTCGCCCGCCGCCTTCATCCGCACGTATCCCGAAGCCGGATCCGAAACGTTCGCCCGGTGGAAGCACCGCACTTTCACCGCAGACGACATCCACTGGCTCTGCCTCTCCCTACGCCGCGGACTCGCCGCTCACGGACGCTTCGAGAGCCTGTGGCTCGCGGCGTACTCCCGAGCGATCCGGGAAGAGCGCCTGCTCATGGGCGTGTTTCATGAGGACTTCTTCGCCCGCATCCCCGAAGCGCCCCATCGGGTACGCAAACACCTCTCCAACAACGAGAACGGCGGAAGCTGCAAACGGCTCTATCTCTTCCTGAGATGGACCATGCGACGCGATTCCTGCGTGGACATGCCGCTGATGTCGTTCATGCCCCTCTCCGAACTGTACATTCCCCTGGATGTGCATGTGGGACGATATGCCCGCAAATACGGACTACTCACCCGCACTCAGGACGACTGGAAAAGTGTGGTCGAACTCACAGAGCGCCTGAAGCGGATCGACCCCGACGATCCGGCGAAATTCGATTACGCCTTGTTCGGACTCGGGATCATTCCTGAAGCAGAAGCCAGCGGTCCGTGACCCGCTCCAGTTCGACTTCCAAGTCTTTGTAGGCCTTCACCTTGTGCGGATAGTCGGGCAGCCCGTAGGCCAAGGGGTCGGCCAGCTCGGCTTCCATCCGAACCTTGTCTTTCTCCAGGTCGCCGATGCGTTTCTCGAGCTTTTTAAGCTCGGCGTTGTCGGTTTTCTGAACAACGTTTTCAGTTGTCGGTTTATGGTTTTCAGAAGGTGGAGTCTCTTTCTTTTTCTCAGAGCGGCTGGGTTCTTTGGCCAGCTCGGCGGGAGCGGTTTCGGTCTGCGTTTTCCAGAGGTAGTAATCGAAGCCTCCGTCGTACTCTTCGACGCGCCCGTTGCCGGTGCGCCAGACCTTGGTGGCGAACTGTTCGATGAAATGACGGTCGTGTGAAACCACGAGCAAGGTGCCTTCCCAGGACTTGAGCGCCTGTACGAGCACGTCTTTCGACGCGATATCCAAGTGGTTGGTCGGTTCATCCAAGACCATGAAATTCACCGGTTCGAGCAGGGTCCGGGCCAGGGCCACACGGCTCCTCTCTCCCCCGCTCAAGACTTTGATCGGCTTGAAGACATCATCGCCCGTGAACAGGAAATTGCCCAAGAGGGTGCGGATCATGCGGCGTGAATCGGCGGTCTTGGCCACTTCCTCCATCGATTCGAGGATGGTGATGTCGGTGGACAGCACTTCGGCCAAGTGCTGCGCGAAAAAACCCGTAAGCACATTGTGGCCGATGGTGCGCTTCCCGGAAAACGGTTCGATGCCGTCGAGAATCCGCGCCAGGGTCGATTTGCCGGAGCCGTTCGGACCGATCAGCGCGATCTTGTCGCCTCGGTTGATGTGAAGATCCTGTCCGGAGGTGAAAACCTTCATCCCGTCATAATCCTTCTTGAGCGAATCGATCGTCATAATCACGTTTCCGGCGCGTGGGGGATTCGGAAATTTGAAGCTGACCGATGCGGTATCGCCTTCGGGCGCCTCCACCCTTTCGAGTTTCTCAAGCTGCTTCACCCGGCTCTGCGCCTGACGCGCCTTCGTGGCTTTGGCCTTGAACCGCTCTATGAAGCGCTCGGTCTCGGCGATTTTCTTCTGCTGGTTGTCGTAGGCGTTCTGCTGCAGCTCGATCATCTCCTCGCGCTGCACCAGGTACTTCTCGTAGTTGCCGGTGTAGGAGTAGATGCGGGAGTTACGCAGTTCGGCGATGCGGTTGACCATACGGTCGATGAAATACCGGTCGTGAGAAACGATGATCACAGCGCCGTCGTAGGCCGACAGGTATTTCTGCAGCCATTCGATAGTGTCGATGTCCAAGTGGTTGGTCGGTTCGTCGAGAAGCAGCACATCCGGCTTTTTGAGCAGCAATTGGGCCAAAAGCACGCGCATCCTCCATCCCCCTGAGAAATTCTCGATGGGCTCGTTCTGGGCGGCTTCGGAGAATCCAAGCCCGGCAAGAACCTCCGAGGCTTTGGCTTCGATGCGGTCGCCATCCAACAGGAAGAATCGCTGCTGGGTTTTCTCCAGGTCTTCCAGCAGCTTCATGTAGGAGGCCGACTCGTAATCAGTGCGGGTGGCCAGCTCATGACCGATATGGTCCAGCTTTTTCTCCAAGGCAAGCACCTCGGTGAAGGCCTGCATGGCCAGTTCGCGCACGGTCATGTTCAGACTCACCTCGAGCACGTCTTGCTCCAGAAAGCCGACCGTGGCACCCGATTGCAGTTCCACGGTGCCTTCCTCAGGCTTGAATTTCCCTGAAATCAGACGAAGGAGCGTGGTTTTACCGGCGCCGTTCGGACCGATCAGGCCCACACGGTCTCCCTTGACGACCTGAAGATTCAGGTTTGAAAAGAGGGAGCGACTTCCCAAAAAAAACGTTATATTTACGAGGCTAAGCATATGAATTTGACTAGCCCCAAATTTACCAAACCTAAACGGATTTATGATCGGCATTAAAATCAAAGACAACGAAAGCATCGACCGCGCGATTAACCGCTTCAAAAAAATGATGACCCGCTCCCGTATCCTCATGGATTACAAAGAGCGTCAGCAATTCCTCAAGCCTTCCGAAGAGAAGCGCGAGCAGATGAAGAAGAGCGTCCGCGAAGAGCGTCGTCGTCAGCGCGAAGATTATTGATCCGTTGATCCGCCGATCCAGAATTCAAGCCGTGCCGGTTCGCCGACACGGCTTTTTTTATGCCGGATAGCGAAGCGGATACCGGGTTCCCTGACCCGGAGCGCCGCGCATGGGAGTCGTTTGGAGCCCAACTCACCTCTGAAAACGCGGTACCAGTGAGCCAGGTAGTCGATCAGTTCGAACTCGCCACAGAGAAACCGTTCAAGATCTCGGGCACCTTGCATGAGGTCTGTGCGAAAAAAGGATGCTGGACCGAGGTTCAGACCGAAGACGGACGCACCGTCCGCATCACCTTCCAAGATTACGGTTTCTTCCTTCCCACCGATGCCGCCGGCCGGCAGATGGTCGCTGAGGGAGTCGGTTTCCGCAAAGAGACGTCGGTCGAGGAGCTTCGGCATTATGCGGAGGACGCGAAGAAATCCGCTGAGGAGATCGCCGCGATCACCGAGCCGAAGTTGGAATACCTGTTTGAAGCCAGCGGTGTATTGCTGAACTGATGCGGTCGATCCGGTTGCTGACTCCTCAGAACTTCCGGAACCAGCTTACCATCGGAAAGCCGACCGGAGAGCTGTCGCCCGAGGTCACGAAACCGGGGAATCCGAATTGGAAGGCGGATTTCTCTTGCGTCTGGATTCGGAAACCTGGCACAATCAGCGCCACCGATTCGCCTTCGGACGGGAAGACGAGAGAGTCGAAGACCAGCGAGCCTGAACGGGTCACTTTCTTCATCGCACCCAGCGAGAACATGGACTGGCCGCCATCATAATCCGGAGAGGAAATGGCCCCGTAGCCAATGGCCGCGTTCACGTTTCCGTTCTCATCCCCGACGGTCACCGCCGCAAAGGGCAGGGCAAATCTCACCCCTTCCGCACTCCACAATGTCGAGCCGGCCAAGGCACCGACCGCGAAATTGATCTTGTGACCCAGGTTTCCGGAATATTTGAAGGAAACGGCCACAGGATTGGCGACCCAGGTGGTCATTATCCCGATTCCGACATTGTCGCTCACACCGAACTGGATGTCCGGTCCGAGCAAGGTCCATTGCACATAACTGTCTCCCTTCTCCACAGGAAGGCCGTTCGTGGTGATGAAATAACGCGACGCGAAGATCTCCTTGAATTTGTCATCGCCTTCCTTGAATTCCACAATCGAACGGATCTCATGCTTGGGAATCAGAATCTCCCCGATCGTGGCGGTTTTGAGCAAGACTTCACGCGCATCACTCGAGAGGATGTTTCCAGTGAACTTGGTTCCGTCGTTTTTGGTGACGATGTAGGTTTTCGCAGGATCGAATTCCTGGGCGGTTACGAAGACCGGCGTAAGAATAATGAACGTGAGAGCAAACAGTAGGTGTTTCATAGGAGGTTGGCTTGTTGAACGGCAGAATCGGATATTTATCCTACCATGATCAATGTACACATGAAAATACAGACGGTTTCTACCATCTTGATGCTATCTGTGGCTTGCGGGGCAACGCCTTCCACCGCTCTGACAGATCCTGAAAGTCGACCTGGATCCATAGGTATATCAGGATTGCCTGCAGATACCACGACAACCCCAATCCCTCTGATCTTCCTCGGCGGCGGTTCCACTGACCAGGACGTCGCGATGCGCCGGTTCCTGGATGCGGCCTCCGGCGGGGATGTGGCTGTGATCCGCGCTTCCGGCTCCAACGGATACAACGACTACATGACCGGCTTGAGCCGCATCCACTCCGCGGAGACCTTCCTTCTCGCCAGCCGCGACGCCGCATCCAACCCGACCACCAACCACCTGCTCTCCCAATCGGAAGCCCTGTTCGTGGCCGGTGGGGATCAGTGGAACTACGTGACCCACTGGAGTGGAACACCTCTCGATGCCACCCTCCGCACCCTGAAAGACATCAAAAGAGTGCCTTTCGGCGGCACCAGCGCCGGCGCGATGATCTGGGGCGGACGCATGTTCGACGCGTCGAACGGCAGCGTGACCAGTGCCGAGGCGTTGGCCAATCCCTTCAATCCCAAAGTGAGTCTGCGCACCGGACTCTTCGGTTCCAGCGCCCATCTGCAGCCTTACCTGATCGACACCCATTTCAGCGAACGAGACCGCGAAGGCCGATTGATGGTGTTCCTGGCCCGCTCTTACTCTGCGGAAGCGCCTCTGAACGGCATCGGCATCGATGAGAAAACCGCCTTGGTGATCGATGCGGACGGTATCGGAACCGTGCATGGCCTCGGTTTCGTCTGGTTCTACCTTCCGGATGCGGGTCTTGGCGGACCTGAGACGCTGACCGACGGCATCCCCCTCACATGGAGCAGAAGCGGAAAAGCGCTGCGTGTCTGGAAAGTGGGCAACGGTGAACGGTTCGATCTGAAGGTCTACGGGCCATTGGATCGTCCCGCTGGCTATTACGCCAGCGTCAGCGACGGTGTCTTTCGCATCACCGCAGATGACGAATGATCACCAACGGTTGAAGAACCAGATCACCTTGGCCGAGACCGAGGTGAAACGCGGCTGATCAAGCACATCCCTGAAATTTTCCGAGAAGGCCACCGAGACATCCTGACTGCTCGCATTCAGGTTCGTCTTGGCGTTCAGATTCAGGAAGCTGCCCGGCGCGAATTGGAACTGGTAATTGATGTCGACCGAGAGGAAATTGAAATTGGTCTGCGGTTTGTTGGTGGGAACGGTAGTGGTCTGAACCATGGATTTATCCGAATTCAGACGGTAAAAGCCGTTATAGCTCACACGGCTCCAGTTGTGGTACACCCTCATCGTGGCACTCTGTTTCACACTGATGGTATAATTCATGGTCAGTCTATTGTTCAACCGACGCACATCCCGTCCGCCGATAAGCACCTCCCCGTTCACAAGATTCCCACCAAATCCGCCTCGCCCGTTCAGACTGAGATTCCGGTCGATCTGATGGGAGAGATTCAGGCGCTCCGAGATTCTGAACCGAGTCGAAAACGAGGTCTCAAGGATGTGCTGCTTCCATCCGGGAACATAGCCATAGCGGTGGTTCACGTTGAAGCGGACGGATTTCCGATCATCGGTGGTGTATCCCGTTCCAGTCATCCACATGCCGGGACGATGGACGATGTAGCCGGCTTGACGCGCGTCATAGAAATCGTTTTGTCCCCAAGGTCGCGCCCACAACCATCCGAACATCCTGTGATTATTATTGGACATGCCCCGTCCGCCAACTTCCACTCCGTATTGGTCGTAGGTGAAGGGTTCCAGACGATGTTCAAGATCCATTTCGATCCAAGCCTCCGTGGATTGATACAAGCTCAGACCCTCAGGGCGGTTATATCGGATCTGAAATTCCTGGCGCACATAATTAGGCGCATCTTGAAAGCCGAAATCATTGATGTCATACTCCGTCGAGACCACATCCAGCTCATAGTCGGACGTGAACGTTCCGCTGATCTTGCCCAGCTCGATTTCGCCACGGAATCCGGTGCCGTTCGCAGTGCCGTTGTCCGATATGCTCGATATGAATCCATTCAGCTGTGCCGTGTAGGTGTCGGACTTGTCGAAGAGCTCCACGGAAAGGTTGGTGACGTTGGCCTTCCGGAGACCATCTCCACGCCACACATTCGTGTTGAGCATGCCGATGCGGTTCCGTCCGGAAAACGTCTTGTCGACGGAGAGAATGTTGAAGTTCATCCACGGGTCGACGCGGCGTTCGCTAGAATGGCCCATGGCATCGGTGAACCGGGCGTGGGTGGGACGGGTCACAGCGTTGAGGAAACCGACACCGACGCCGTTCGAGGCGCGGCCCGTGATTTTGAACGCATTCAGCAAGGCGGGATCTTCCGCGGAGCGGGCGACGGACTCACCGGTTCTGGCCACGTCGCCGGAAGTGCGGAAAGATTCACCGATCCGGCGCGAATAGAACAGATTTCCCTGGTCGAAGAGCTCGGTGCCTTCGGTGAAGAACGGTCGGTTTTCCTGATACCGGACGTCGAAGGGCGACAGGTTCAAGATCACGTTATCAGATTGAATCTGGCTGAAATCCGGGACCAGCGTCAGATCGAGGGTGAACGCTTCGTTGATTCCATAGCGCAGATCCGTCCCGAAATTGTATCCGAGGGAGGAGCTGCTCGAGCCGTAGCTCGAACGCACGGTCGACGCATACGGGTACAATTCGAGGCGCATCGGGGGTTCGACATCCCGGATGCCGGTCAAGGTGCCGAACTGGTTCAACAGACCGGAAACTTTCACATTGAACGGCACATTGAAACTTTCCTCGTTGTACCTCTTGTTGACTCGGTAAAGCACGAATCCCCATTCCTGCACCGGAACCGCCGGAAAACGGATCGCGGCGAATGGGATTCTCATTTCAACCACCCATCCGTACTCATCGATGGTGGTTGCGCTTTCCCAAACGGCGTTCCAACCTCCGTCTTCGCTTCCGTTCCCTGAAAACAGGATGTCGGTTTGAACACCGGCCGACGAAACGAAAAACCCATAGCCGGTCTGCGCTTTCTTGTACGGATCGATGGCGACCGCGACCACATCCGCCATGGCATCCCTCCCATCCCGCGGGGTCAATTCCCTGGGAATGAGATTCGGCGCATCATCAAACAGACGGATGGCCAAATACAGGGCCGAATCGTCATAATAGAGGGCATATTCGGTGTCGTTCCTGGAAGGCACCCCGTAATCGGGCTTGATCTGCCGGAACCGCTGCCGGATGATCTCCGGATGGGATTTCCATACGGCCTCGTCCACCACGCCATCGATACGGATGGAGGAAGATCCGGAGAGTCGGAACGCCGTGGAGATGTATGTCTGATCCGTATCCCGAGTAACCAGAGGCGTATCGGAGATGGAACCGGACAGACCAGAGAGCAATGCGGCAAAGACAATGGGAACCATAGAGGTGCTTTAGAGAAGAGCGGGCAAGATACTGACCCAACGCCATCCGCTTTTGTTAGGTTTCGCGACCTATCCCCTTCCGCATGTAAAAAAACGTTTAGATGGCTTTGACGATCTCACTGAGTCGTTTGCCGGGAACCACCACCGTTCCGAAACCAGCTCGTTTGGCTTCGTTCACACGGCGCTCCAACATCGGAACCGCACGCACCTCTCCACCCAAGCCCACTTCTCCGATGTACACGCTGCCTTTCTTGAGGGGCTGGTCCATCCAAGCCGATACCAAGGCCATGCAGATGGCCAGATCCAGAGACGGATCGCTGATCTTGAGTCCGCCGACCACGTTCACGAAGACGTCTTTCTGCCCGAAGGCGATTTTCACGCGCTGCTCAAGCACGGCCAGCAGCATCTGGACACGGCGTTGGTCGATGCCTGTGGCGGTACGCTGCGGCGTCGAATAGGTGGATGCGGTCACCAAGGCTTGCACTTCGATCACCAAAGGACGTGTGCCTTCCAAAACCACGGTCAGCGCGGTGCCGCTCGACCCGGGATCGTAGTCCGCCAGGAAGATGTCCGACGGCTGGTCGACATCCTCGAGTCCGGCTTCGACCATGCGGAATACCCCGATTTCGCCTGAAGGTCCGAACCGGTTCTTGGACGTGCGGAGGAGTCGGTACATGGCCTGGTTGTCGCCCTCGAACTGGATCACTGCGTCGACCATATGTTCCAACACGCGCGGACCGGCCAAATCGCCGTCTTTGGTGACATGGCCGATGATGATGACCGTAATTCCTTGTTGTTTGGCGATGCGCTGCAGGATGGCGGCCGATTCGCGGATCTGGGTCACCGAACCCGGCAGCGGATCCAGATCCGACCGGAAGACGGTTTGGATGGAGTCGACAATGAGCACTTCAGGCGGGTCTGATTTTACGATCTCGGCCAGCTGAAGCATGTCGGTCTCGTGGGAAATGAGGACCCGCGAGGCGGACACTCCGAGCCGGTCGGCGCGCTGGCGCAACTGAGCGCCGCTTTCCTCCCCGGAGATGTACCAGACGGAGAGCTCCGCCAGGTGCGAGGCCAATTGCAGCGCGAGCGTGCTTTTCCCGATACCGGGGTCTCCGCCGAGCAGCACGAAGGATCCTCGGACCAAGCCGCCGCCCAGCACACGGTCGAGCTCCGCCGAGCCCGTGCTCCAACGGCGAGCCTCATCCGGGGCGACATCGGACAAGCGCACAGGCCGCTTCGACAGGCCAGAACCTGTCTTGGCTTTGTGATCGTCGGCCTTGGCGGCCACCACATGCTCCTCGAAGGTGTTCCAAGCCTCGCAGGACGGGCATTTCCCCAGCCATTTCGCAGATTCGTATCCGCAAGCGGTGCAATAGTGGACGCGTTTCGACTTAGCCATCGGTCGGTCTCTTACGCATGTGAAACAACCGGTTGGCCGGGTTCACATACCAGGTGAGCACTAGCATTCCCAATCCGATGCTGACATAAAACGTGAACATGCGCCAGACGAAGATCGCGATGCCGATGAACTGAGGCCGGTCGAACAACGGACCCTGGAACAAGGCGAACAAGCCTTCCACACCGCCACTGCCTCCCGGGGTGGGCATGAAGAATCCGGCGAGCGTCATGCCGATGGAGCGCACGAACGAGAGCAGCCAATCCGCCGGAAGGAAGCTCAGCACGACGATGGTCGGTACCGCGAATTTGGCGACCCAGCTGAGCGTCGAGATAAGAAACGCGTTCAAGACGAACGAAGGCGGCTTCTGATTGAGCGATGGAGAAGCCGACGAGACGGTCCAGCTCGTTCATGACGGTCAGTCGCACACGCTTCAGGCCGGGTAGACGGGTGACATAGTCGAACACCACACGCAACGCATTCGGATTGCGCAGGATGCCGTACGCCAGCAGCAGGGAGTATGCCATCAGGATGGCGAAGCCGAAGAGCAAGGCGCCTGTGCCGAACGCTCCCGCTCCAACCGGGATGATCTCGTAATACATGCCGGCGACGATCAGGATGGGGATCAGCGCCACATACAGCAACTGATCCAGCAACATCGAATAGAGCATGATGGCACCCGATTTGCCGAGGGAAATGCCCTCTTTCGTCATCACATAGGTGGCCACTGGCGCTCCACCGATGGTGGATGGCGTAATGGCGCTGGCGAAGTCCCAGAACAGGACGATGCGGAACGAGGCCATCCAACTCAGCGTGCGGTCGGCCAGATATCGGATTTTCGCGGCGCTCAACCCGATGCGGAGCAAAGCCACGGAGAATGCGATCGCCAAACCGGGCCATCGCTTCGGTTTGAGGTGATGGAACCCCTCAGGGGCACCCGTCCACCAGATCACCAGCGCCATGGCCACGACACTCAGACCGATGGAGAACCACAGATAGCGGCGCGAGACCAGGCTGCGGGGGTCGGTGGAGGTGAATATGTTTTCCGCTTTTGACAAGAAGCGTCGTCAGTTGTTTGTTGTTCGTTGAGGTTCGTTACGAAATCTGTTCATTTCATGTAAGAAATTCGCCGATTCCTCCTCCTTGAAGATATCACCATCCAAGGAAACCCTATGCCGAGTTACAATATTGACTCACTGGACATCTATACACTATCAAAACGACTCAATATTGAGTCCTATCCACTGATACGTTCGATGAAGGATTTTTCGTATCGGGATCAGATGACCAGAAGCTGCCTCTCTGTAGCTTCCAATATAGCGGAAGGATATGGAAGGCGTAACCCGAATGCCTTTCGACTATTTCTGGATTACGCCTTGGGATCATTGTTTGAGTTTCAAACCCAACTGGAACTGGCAGTGGCCAATCGATTATTGACGATCGATTCAGCCACTCCCATTTTCTTGCTTGTCGACGAATTGATTCCAAAAATCATCAACTTCAGGAAATCACTTCCAGACAAACATCCACCCACAACAAACAACTAGCAACGAACCGACTACTTACGCAATCGTAATCGTCTCGTCAAGATACACGTCCTGGATCAGATTCAGGATCTGAACCCCTTCGGCCATCGGACGCTGGAAGGCTTTGCGGCCCGAAATCAGACCCATGCCGCCAGCGCGCTTGTTGATGACCGCCGTTTTGGCCGCATCCGCGAAGTCGTTGTCGCCCGAAGCGCCACCCGAGTTGATCAGGCCTTGGCGACCCATGTAGCAGTTGGCCACTTGGTAACGGGTGAGGTCGATCGGATGGTCGGAACTCAGTTTGGTGTACATCCGCTCATCCAGCTTGCCATAGGAGGAACTGCCGGAGTTGATGGCTTTGTAGCCTCCGTTGTTCTCAGGAAGTTTCTGCTTGATGATGTCCGCCTGGATGGTGACACCAAGGTGGTTGGCTTGGCCGGTCAGATCCGCTGACACGTGGTAATCGACACCGTCTTTCTTGAACGCGTTGTTGCGGGTGTAGCACCAGAGGATGGTGGCCATGCCCAGCTCGTGCGCATACGCGAAGGCTTCAGCCACTTCGATGATCTGTCGGGTGGCCCCGTCGGAACCGAAATAGATGGTGGCTCCGATGGCGGCGGCGCCCATGTTGTAGGCGTCGTCAATCGTGCCGAACATGATCTGCTCGGCCTTGTTCGGATAGGTCAGCAGCTCGTTATGGTTCACCTTCACGATGAACGGAATCTTGTGCGCGTATTTGCGCGAGACGGATCCGAGAACGCCGAAGGTCGACGCCACACCGTTGCAACCGGCTTCGATCGCGAGTTTGACGATGTTCTCGCCATCAAAATAGATCGGGTTTTTAGCGAACGAAGCCCCGGCGGAGTGTTCGATGCCTTGGTCGACCGGCAAGATGGAGAGGTACCCGGTTCCGGCAAGTCGACCCGACTGATACAGCCACTCGAGGTTGTTGAGCACACGCTGGTTGCGGTTGGTCGGAATGAAAATGCGGTCAACGAAATCCGGACCCGGCAGGTGGATCGATTCTTTCGGAATGGTGGTGCAGGTGTGGTCAAGCAAGTAGGACGCTTCCGCGCCCAATAGTGCTTCGATCGATTTGGACATAAACTTCCTCTGGTGGGTTCAATGAATAAAGAACGTTCGCGCAATATAAACATAATTCCTACAAACCGTTGTTTTTAAACAGTATGGAAGCGTTTCCACGTAGTATAAACAATCACGTAGGTCGTAGACGGTAGACCGTAGGTCGTGCAGATTCGGTCTACGGCCAACGACCTGCGATCTACGTATCTTTGGTAATGAACATCGGTCCAATCCCTCTCGGTGAAAACCCTGTCGTGCTCGCTCCCATGGAGGATGTGAGCGATTCCCCCTTCCGCCAGATGTGCAAGAAGTTCGGGGCGGATGTGGTGTACACCGAATTCATTTCCTCGGAGGCGATGATCCGAGATGCGCCGAAATCCCTGTTCAAGATGGAGTTCGAAGAAATTGAACGTCCGTTCGGCATCCAGATCTTCGGCGGACGCGAAGAAGCCATGGCTGGCGCCGCGCAGATCGCGGAAGCCAATCACCCGGACTTGGTCGACATCAATTTCGGATGTCCCGTTTATAAAGTCGTGAACAAGAACGCCGGTTCGGCATGCTTGCGCGACCTCGGCTTGATGGAGCGCATGGCAGGAACCGTGGTCGATGCGGTGAAATCCAAACCGGTGACCGCCAAAACCCGCCTGGGCTGGGACGAGGCCACCATCAAGATCGACCAGGTGGCGCTGATGTTGCAATCGGTCGGCATCCAAGCCCTCACCGTTCATGCGCGCACTCGCGCCCAGGGCTACCAGGGCTCGGCACGCTGGGAGTATTTCAAGATCCTGAAACAGACCAAGGGGTTGCATATTCCGATCATCGCCAACGGCGACATCACCACCCCGGAGCATGTGAAGGATCTGTTCGACAACTACGGGGTCGACGGTGTGATGATCGGCCGCGCCGCGATCGGAAATCCATGGATCTTCCGCGAAATCAAGCATTATCTGGCCACCGGCGAACACCTCCCGCCTCCGACCACCGAAGAGCGCTTCGAGCTGTGCGCCGAGCACCTGCGTGCTTCCGTGGCGCACCATGGCGAACGCAAAGGCGTCATCATGATGAAAAAGCAGTATGGCAACTACCTGAAAAACCTGCAGGGCGGGAAGCAGCTCCGCATCGAGCTGATGCAGTTCGAGGAAAGCGGACCGATCTTGGAGAGGCTCTTGAACGGAGTACCGCAATTTTAAATGTTGAATTTTAAATGTTTGGCATCGTGGTATGACCTAACTCCGTCACTTAAAATTTAAAATTGTTCATTTAAAATTTGTCCAATGAGCAAAGCCCTTCTCACCATCCTGCTCTTGGTCATCTCCAACACCTTCATGACCTTGGCCTGGTACGGGCATCTCAAGTTCAAAGAGATGAGCGGGTTCGGCTTCCTGGTGCTCGCGGTGTACTTCATTTTTAAAAAGTGACTGTTTTCGGTTTACCGTTCTCTGTTTTCAGTGAGGGGTTTCAAACCGACAACTGACAACCGGCAACTGAACACATTCCCTTTTGCCCTTCGGGTGATTTTTCGCAGCATGCCGACTTATGATCA
>CAYVRS010000049.1:0-15362 GCA_964454075.1 uncultured Chitinophagales bacterium | reverse complement strand
GGAGGTTTGAGGCACGCTTGACGGCGCTGTGGCGATGACAGACGCGGATTCGCGGATACTGAACACGCTCGGCTGACCGAACACCATGAGTCGGTCTCCATCCGACGGCCACCAGTCGGAGATGTCCAGTTGCCGTTGCGAAAGCAAATCCGCCGCCTTGAATGTGTCTCCGCTGAAGGCGGGATAGGGCGTCGGGAATGGACCCAGACGCAGCATCTGGTCGACGGAGACCTTCGTGGTCTGTGCGGTGGCGGGAAGGGTGAAGGAGAGAAGGAGGGCGGCCAGGAGGCCGGACTTAATCGAGCGAGTTTTCATTTTCTTCGGAGATGCGTCGGAACGTGAGATATTCTTCTGGAGTGATGTCGGCGAACAGATAGAAGATCGGGTTCACGGCGCGTCCGTCTTTATGCACCTCGTAATGCAGGTGCGGGGCTTCGACCAAGCCGCTGTCGCCGCTGTAGCCGATAAGCTCTCCGCGTTTCACTTTGCGGCCGGGCCGCATGTTCGGGGCGAACCGGCTCATGTGGGCGTAGATGGTTTCGTAGCCGAAGCCATGGTCGATCTTGATCATTCGTCCGAACGAGCTTTCGATGCCGGCCTGGCGGATCACCCCGTCGCCGGTGGCGTAGATCTCGGTGCCGATCGATGCGCGGAAATCGATGCCTTCGTGCATGCGTCGGTAGTTGAGAACAGGGTGCATCCGCATGCCGAAACCGCTGGAAATGAGTGTGCCGATAGGCCGGATGGCCGGAATCTGACGCATTTTCTCCTGGTTCTCATTGTAATAGGCTTGAACTTCCTTGAAGCTCTCGAGCTGAAGGTTCACACGGCGCTGCAAGTTGTCGAGCGTCATGTTGGTCCATTTCAGGATCTCGGCCGTCTCGCTCTTGAAGACGTCGAATTCCTCGTACATCGCGGTTCCGCCGACGCCGGCCATGCGTTGGTCGTAACTGATGGGATCGAGTCCCAAGACCTGGCGGTAGATTTCATTGTCGGTCTCAGCCAACAGGTTGATCTTGGTGTCGAGCTCTTCCAAGGTCTGGCGATTCATGCGCAACTGCTGAAGCAAGACTTTGTTCTCGGCTTTGAGCGCCATTTCGGCGGGAGAACCCGCCACCATGCTCAATCCGATCACCAGAAGACCCGCGATCACGACGCCGAACAGCAACCACTGGCTCGTGGCATGCACGAGCTTTTCGGTGGTCGTGTACTGGATGTGCTTGAATTCACAAGCCTCCGCGTCGTAATAGTAGAATTTGGACATGGACCATAAAGATAGGAAAAACAGCGCTTATTCCATGTCCCCTTCGAAGTAGTCGACCGCGCGACCCGGGTACGACGATTTTCCTTTCTTCTCGGCGATCTTCTGTTGGATCTTCTCTTGGAAGGCCTGCGCGGCATCGTACCCGTAGTTGGAAAGCAGGTGGTTCATCGCGATCACTTCCGCGATCACGGTGATGTTCTTGCCCGGAGAGATGGGGAGATGCACGATGGGGATGTTCACATCCATCAGCGACACGTGGTCTTTTTCGAGTCCGGTGCGGTTCACCTGGCGGCCTTCCTCCCACAGGAAGAGCTCCACGATCACTTCCAAGCGTTTCTGATAGCGGATGGATCGGATGCCGAACATCGACAGCACTTCGATGATGCCCAAGCCGCGGATCTCCATGAAATGCTTGTTCATGTCTGTGGCCGCGGCCATGATGTTGTTGTTCTTCTTGGTGAGCATCACCACGTCGTCGGCCACGAGGCGATGACCCCGTTCCACAAGGTCCAACGCCACTTCGCTTTTGCCGATGCCCGATTTTCCGGTGATGAGGATGCCGATGCCGTACACATCCACCATCGATCCGTGCACCACGGTCTGCAGCGCGAACTGGTCGTCGAGGAAGTCCCGCAGCTGGAACATGAACTTGGTGGTCTCCACCGGAGTCCGGAAGATGGGGATGGAGAATTCGCCGGCCATGTCCATCAGATACTGCGGGATGGTGTTTCCGTGCGTCAGGAAGATGACGGGAACATCGAATTGCAGCAGGTTGGAGAAGGCTTTTTTCTGAGCGTCCACCGGCAGTTGCCTGAGGTACTCACACTCCGTGTTTCCAAGGATCTGGATGCGCTGGTGCGTGTAGAGCTCCACGAACCCGGCCATGGCCAAGCCGGGGCGGTGGAGTTCCTGCTCAACGATGAAGCGGTTGGCGCAGGCGCCGTCGTTGATGCAGGCTTCCAACTCGATCTGCACTTTCTTGCGCAGCTTCTCGATCAGGAATTCAACGCTGATCTTGTCTTTCCGGGGAATCGGAGTGTGGGACCCTAATGGCATGCGCTGGACTCAGGATTTGTTGTGGCGTTTCTCTTTGTAGCGGAGCAGTTGGCGGGACATGTTGTCGATGGCCTTGTTCAAGGCGATCTCATAGGTGCTGGCGCGCTCGGTGGCTTTGAGAACCTGTCCGATCACTGAAACCACAAGCTCGGTCTGCTGCGGCTCGTCGTGAGATTCGTAAGGCGAGAAAATGACGTCGGTATCGAGGATGCCGTCGTAATACTTGGTGAGTTTGCCGGCCGATTCGGTGGCGAAGGTCTGAAGGCGTTCGCTGGCGTTGAAATGACGGGCGGTGATACGGATGTTCATAGGTTCTCCTTTCGTTGTGCCCTTGGATGGGCGTGTTGATAGAGGTCTTTCAGGCGCTCCACGCTGTTGTGCGTGTAGACCTGGGTGGCGGCAAGATTTGAGTGACCCAAGAGGTCTTTGATGATGCGGATGTCGGCGCCGCGGTCGAGCAGATGCGTCGCGAAACTGTGCCTGAGCACGTGCGGACTCTTCTGCGCGCCTTCGGCGATCGGCAGCAAGGCGGTTCCGACCAGGCGTTGAACGGCTTTCGGATAGATCCGTCGGCCTTTCGGCGTCACGAACAGGGCCGGAGTGTCGTGAGCGACGCGCGCATCCAACCAATTCCGGAGCGCGCTGTCCGCTTTCGCTCCGAACGGGATGATCCGCTGTTTCGCACCTTTGCCGATCACGGTCACTTGCTTGAGCCTGAAATCCACATCGGTGACATTCAATGAAACCAGCTCGCTCAATCGCATGCCGGTTCCATAAAAGAGTTCGAGGATGGCGCGGGCCTGCGCGTCGGCCGTGCCGTCGATCATGTCGTTCAAGCCGACCATCGGGATGGTTTTCGGCAGGCGCTTCTCTTTTTTCGGAGTCAGGAGGGTGGCGGCCGGGTTGGACCGTGTGAGTCCGCGCTTGTGAGAGAATCGGAAGAACGCTCTCACCGCGGCGACCTTCCGCGCGATGCTGGTTTTCTTCAGATCCCGGTCGCTGAGGTCGCCGATCCAAAGGCGCAGATGCGATTTGGTGATGGTGTCGAGGTCGATGTCTTCGGCCGGACTCTCGAGCAGATCCGAAAGGAAGCGCAGGCATTGCCCCAGGTCCCGACGATACGCCGCCACGGTGTGAGGCGAGGCGTTTCGTTCGATGGACAGGTACTTGAAGAAGCGGTCGATGGGCTCGCGCATACCGCAATATATCAAACCGAACGGCCTTTCCACTGCAATTTTGTGCGGAATATTCGGTCTGCCAAGACCCGGATTCCGAGGGCTTGGAACCAGAGCACTCCCAAGGCATGGAACACCGCGTCGCGGCGCTTCCAGCCGTACCAGCGGGCGAGGATGAGCCGCTGGACGATGGGGATCGCGATTGAGGCAAGGGCCAGACGCGGGTAGGAGGTCAGAAACGCGAAAGGCACCAGATACGCCACCATATGGATCACCGCCGCCGCTGTGAAAAACGGAACGCTGTAGCCGAAACCGGCGAAGAAATTCTTTCTGAATCCGTTCCAGAGTTCGGAAGGCGAACGGTACATCCTGCAACCCACGGTATGCGAGCCATGCGCCATGAGGACGCGTCCTCCGATGGATTTCACGGCCTTTGCCAAGGCCACATCCTCGACGATGTCGGATTTCACGGACTCATGCCCGCCGATGGCCACATAAGCGGCACGGCGGATGGCGATGAACTGACCGCAAGCCGCGGCGAAAAGGGGACGGAGCTTCGGCCGTAAGGCCGCCGGCATCCACTGGGGATCATCGGTGACATAGTACGCAGGCAGCAGCGTCATCAGACTGAAATACACCATGGGAACGACCATGCGCTCCCAGAAGCCGCCCAGGCGCTGCATGGGCCAGACAGTGACCATGTCCGCTTCGCGGGTTTCGAAGGATCTCGCCAAGCGCGACAGCGCGTCGCGCGAGAACCACGTGTCGGCGTCCACAAACAGCAGGATGTCGCCCTTGGCCCGCATCGACAAGCGGTGGCAGGCATGCGGCTTCCCAAGCCACCCCTCCGGCTTGTCGATGCCTTGAATCACGGTGAGGCGGGGAGAGGTGAAGGCGGCGAGCCGCTCGGCGGTGGCGTCGGTCGACTGGTCGTCGAGCACGAGCACCTCGTAGTCCGGATAGTCCTGATCCAGCAGCGACGCCACACAGATGCCGATGCTCAGTTCTTCGTTCCTGGCCGGAACCAGCACGCTGATCTTGGGTGTGGATGTCGGCGTTTCCGCAGGCAAAGCCCGGAACACGCGCAGGTTCCAAGCGAAGACGAAGGATGTGAATCCATGCCAAATCAATGCGCACAAAAGAACTGCGAGACCGATCTCCATCGTATATTTGGCCTTATGAAAGTTTCGTCAGTGGGTTCCGGTGACATCCCTCAAAAAAAGTCCACCCCAGGGAGTTATGAGTGGTGGTATTTCGATGCAGGAGACGACAAAGGCGCCTATCATTTTGTAGTCATTTTCTATGAGGGATGTCCGTTTTCGCCACGCTACATGTCTAGCGTGAAGAAGCGGCCCCATCACCCGGATGCCTTGGCGTCGCAACATCCGGCCGTCAGCATCAGCGTGTACCATCACGGCAAGCCCGTTTTTTACTCGTTCACGCAATACAGTCCGTTCGACGCGGAATTTAACCATCACAAGGTGAAAGTCCGAATCGGCAACCACAGCCTGGAGGCCTTCCAAGAGGCCGAGCAGATCGCCTACTCCTTGCGCCTGGATGAGACCCTGCCCGACGGTACCCGGTTCAACGCCATCCTCCGCTTCACGTCGCCCCCTCAGAACCCGGCCTTGTTCGCGGATGAACCCGTTTCCGCGTCCGACGCCCATGCATGGAACCTCACCCAGGCGGCGGCCAAAGTCAAAGGCGTCATCAGCATCTCCCGCGACGGACGAAAAGAAAAGCCCATCGTTTTCGAAGGAACGGGCTATCACGACCACAACATCGGAAACGAGCCTCTTCGCAACCAGTTCACCGAGTGGTACTGGGGACGTGTGCATTTCAACGAAGGCACCTTCGTCTACTATTTGATGGAGGAGAAAGGCGTGAAAACCTGGAACGCCTGGTGGATCCGCGTCGACAACGCCCGAATCGAAGCGAAGGCCAAAGGCATCCGCACCGACGCCACGCTCCGGAACACGTTCGGCTTGGCCGCCGACACCCGGTTCACCTTCACGTTTCCGGAACGCACTGTGGAATTGGTGATGCGCAGCACCGTCGATTCCGGTCCGTTCTACTACCGTTTCCTGAGCGATGCCACCACGCACGACCGCGACGGGGAGCTCCTGGAACGCACGAACGGCATTTCCGAGTTCATTCACGCCGACCGGATCACCTGGCGCCGCTTCTGGCCTTTCGTGAAGATGCGTCTGCGCTATGCCGACAAGCGCCCCAACCTGGTGCAGCGCTTCCGGTTTTTATACAAGCTGACGTGGTGAGATCGAAACCGGGATTTTTTCCAGTTCCTGTCTGATCGCGTGTTGCACCGTCTGCAAAACCAAGGCCTTGGGTGCGTTTGAGGGAAACACGATCGGTTTGCCGATCCGGATCACCAGCTCCGGCTTGGGCCCGCTCCTGAAATGGATGTGCATCCCTATCGGCACCACATCGGCCATCGGGGCGTTTTCGATAAGGCGCACCACACCGCTTTCCAGCACGATCGGTTCGATCGAATCCGTCAGTTTTCCCTGAGGATAGAGGTACACCGAGGTTCCGGGCTCGTTGAGCCAGTCCGATGCCTGGTCCAAGGTCTTGATGGCGTTACGTGCGTTGCTCCGGTCGATCGGGATGGCACCGAGTTTCGCAAAGAACGGGCGCTTTTCGATCTGCACTTGGTCCATGATCGCCAGCAACTTCTGCCGGAAGAACCGCTGATTCAGCAGCAGCGGCGTGAGCGCGTCGAACCAGTAGTGATGGTTCAGCACGTACAAGGTGCTCTGGGTCGCCGAGGGGATGTACTCGCTCCGGATGTCGACCTTCGCGAAGGCTCGCCAGTACAGCCACCGCGTGTAGGTCGTGAAAAACCAGATGAGGAAACGGGACGCGTTCATTCCCTAAATTACGCCGAATTCCACTCCACGCCATGATCCAAGACTACGCTGATGCCCTGACCCAGACCGAATCGCCACGGGTCCGCGAACTGATCGCGGCCACCACCGCGTCGGTGCGGCACGACGATCTGCTCGCCGGACGCGTCACCACTGGACTCCTGCGACTTCTAGTGCGCCTGACACGGGCGCGACGTGTGCTTGAGATCGGGATGTTCACCGGAGTGTCCGCGCTGAGCATGGCGGAACTGCTGCCTGAAGATGGGGAAGTCGTGACGCTCGAAACGAACACGAAATATGCGGGGGTCGGAGTTCCGATCTTGCAAGACGACACGCATGGGAGGAAGGTGCGCGTGGTGATGGGTCCGGCCTTGGCGTCAATTCCTGAACTGGGCGGCGGCTTCGATCTGGTGTTCCTGGACGCGGATAAGGACCGGTACCCCGATTATCTGGAGCTGATCAAACCGCGGCTTCGGGTGGGTGGCGTGGTCGTGGTGGACAATGCGTTCTGGAAGGGGGAAGTGGAGGCGGCCGCGACACGCAAAGGCGCTTCCGTGCATCGGGCCAACCTCATGCTTTTGGAGGATCTCGACTTTCAAAACGTGTTCCTACCCATCCGCGACGGACTCCACGTCGCCGTCAAGATTCAGTGATCGAATATCGTCCGGAATAGGGCCGTCAGGTCGTCCGCTGTGATGTCCACTGTTTCCCGGATCTGGGTGAATCCGACCGGGGTCTCCTCCACATTCAATCGGAAGGAGAAAACGTGCGCGTCCATATCGCCCCGCCAACCATGGATGCTTCCGAAGCGCAGATCGTGGATGTAGGGCACACCGTCGCGCAGGGTGACATGATAATAGCCCTTGCTGAACCACTCGAGGCGTTTCATGCCGGGAGTGTCTTTCCATGGATCGGCCAGATGACGTGTCTTTTCCGTGCGATGGAAGACGATGTCCGGGGTGTCGTCGAGAAGGGACACGTACCCTTGGAGGAACGCGTCTTCGGTCTCCACCAACGCCCGCCAATAGATGGACGTGAACGGACCCGGAATGGTCATGTATCGCACCGGCTCGATGCCTTGGCGCTGGAATTCCTTTTCGAAGGTGCTGATCGCTGTGAGTTTGAACGCGATGGTGAGGATCAGATACCCGGTGCTGATCGACAATCCGGTCAGATTCAGCCGTCTGCGCCACAACGCGCCCGGTTTGAAGAACAAGGCCGAGATCAGGAAACCCAGGAAGGGAAAGGTGTAGAGCGGATCGATGATGAAGATCGTGTTCAGCTCGTACGCGTAATCCGAGATCGGATTGAAGATCTGCGTGCCGTATCCGGTGAACAGGTCCAGAAGTGGATGCGTGAGAACGCCGAGAAAGAACATCGGAAGAAGGTCGCGGAAGCTGAGATCGGACCGTCGATGGATCTTGGCGGCCAACCAAGCCAGGATGGGCGCCGCGAGGAAAGGGAAGATGACGGAATGGCTGAATCCGCGATGAGCGCCCAGATAATCGACCGGATCGAGGAATAATGCGGTCAGCACATCCAAATCGGGAAGGGTGCCGGCGAAGGCACCCCACAGTGCGGCTTTGTTGCCAAGTTTCTTGCCACCGAGGGCTTCGGCGACGGAAGCGCCGAGAACGATCTGAGTGAGTGAATCCATGCGGGATTAAACCCGCATGGATTCTTCGATTAAGGTTCCGTTGTCCAACTTCACGGTCCGATACGGATAATGGCGGACCAGATCGTAGTTGTGGGTCACCATCAGCACCGCCATGCCGCGGTTGTTGATGGTCTTGAGCACGTCCATGATCGCATTGGAAGCTTCCGGATCCAGGTTCCCAGTCGGCTCGTCGGCCAAGAGGATGCGCGGTTCGTTGGCCAAGGCCCGGGCGATGACCACGCGCTGCTGTTCGCCGCCGGACAGCTCATTGGGCATGTTCATGCGTTTGTTCGACAGACCCACCAGGTTCAGGACTTCCATCACGCGCTGTTTGACCTGCCCCGACGGGTAACTCGTCACCTTCAGCGCGAATGCCACGTTGTCGTAGACGTTGCGGTCCGGAAGCAGTTGGAAATCCTGAAAGACAATCCCCAATTTGCGGCGGAGAAACGGCACTTTGCGCTCGGGAAGGGAGGTGATCAGCTCTCCATCCACCCAGATCTGGCCGACTTGCGGAATCACATCGCGGTAGATCGATTTCAGGAAGGAGCTTTTTCCGGCTCCGGTCGACCCGATGAGGTACACGAATTCCCCGTTGTGCAATTTGAAATTCACATCATTGAGCACAAGACGGTTGTCGTAGCGCACGCTGACGGAGTTGAATTCGATGACCGGACGTTCGTTCATTTTTGCAGGACCAGGGTGATTCTGTCGCTTTGGGATGTGGCTTCTTCCAGGTCGAATCCACTGTATGCCGCCAAGATACGCATTCCGGAGCGCGCCACGAGGGTTTTCATCTCCTCGAAGGTGTACACGCGCTGCACGTGGACCTCACGGTAACGCTGCAAGACATGGGCGTTGTCTTCACTGAGTTTTTCGAGGGTGAAGTCGTTGTAATGAAGTTTCTCCGCCGGCAGGAACCGGCTCACCCGCACGAAACGCCAGTGGTCGGGAGTGATGCCCTCATCGTTCATCAGCTCGGCGTGTTTCTGCGAGTTGGTGGCCGTCGCGAAATCGAGGATGAATAGGCTGTCGTCGTGCATCACGGACTTCACCTGGTTCAGCACGCGCACGATGCCGTCGTCTTCGGTCATGTAGTTGATGCCATCGAACACCAGCACGACAGCGTCGAAAGTGCGGTCCAGCCGGATGTCGGTGTAATCCACCTGCTCGAACTCGACCTTCGATTGCTTGAATTCGCCTTTGAAGCGGGCCACCTCCAGCATTTCGTTCGAGATGTCGGTGGCGGTGATGTCGTACAGGTCGAACTCCTCCAAAAGCAAGGACAGCGTTCCGGTGCCGCATCCCAGCTCCAGCAAAGTCTGCGCCTCTTCGAAATGCGTGGCGATGATGTCATCAATGAAATCGGCCCAGACTTCGTAGTCGACGTCTTTCATGACGTCGTCGTACACCGGCGCCAGGTGGGTATAGATCGATTGATTGTGCTTGTGCAAGGTCATGAACGGTTGGCGGCGAGGATAAGGGAGGTTTGGATGGCGGATTGGAAGGAGTCGGCGTTGGCCACGCCTTTTCCGGCGATGGCGAAGGCGGTGCCGTGGTCCGGACTGGTTCGCACGATCGGCAATCCGATCGTGACATTGACACCGCCGTGGAACGCGATCGTCTTGAACGGGATGAGGCCTTGGTCGTGGTACATGGCCAGCACACCGTCGTAGGAGTCATACATCTTGTTGCCGAAGAATCCGTCGGCAGGAAACGGACCAGTGGCTTGGATGCCGAAGACATGCGCTTCGCGGATGGCCGGAGCAATCACCGTGATCTCCTCCTTGCCAAGCACCCCGCCGTCTCCGGCATGCGGATTCAGCCCAAGTACCGCGATCTTCGGTTGGGTGATCCCGAAATCCCGACGAAGGGAATTGTGAAGCATCACGATGTGGTGCAACACATTATCTTTCGTGATGTGAGAAAAAATCGATGACAAGGCCATGTGGATGGTGACCAATCCGACACGCAAACCACCACTGGCCAAGACCATGCCCACAACCGGGGAGTCTGTCAGCCGCTGGAGGTATTCGGTGTGCCCCGGGACGTCATATCCGGCCAAGGCGATCGCCTCTTTCGAGATCGGAGCCGTCACCATCGCAGCCGCCTTCCCTTCGACACAGTGCTTCAGTGCGGCTCGGATGCTGGCCATCGACGCCTCACCGGCCTGTTTGGACAGGGTACCGGGACGGTAATCGTCCGCAGTGACGGGGACGGTATCGTGCCAGTGGATGTCGCTCCGAAGTGGGATCCCCGTCCGCGCCGATACCTGCTGGAACACATAGGACGAACCGAAGACGACCGAACCTGAAGGAAGGAGGTGGGCGGACTTCAGAATGATCTCGGGACCGACTCCGTTGTAGTCGCCCATGCTGAGGGCTAAGGTGGCAGACATTTACGCGTTCGTCAAGGCGGGCTTACCAGTTCAAAATCTCCGAATCCTGAAGTTGCGCGGAATATAAACCGCCTTCCAGGATATTCCCAAACCACGACGGTGCCACCTTCGGGTGGGAAACGTCGGTCGACCGAGGCCGGTTTTCCGTACTGGATCCAGGTCTTGCCCATGGGAGAATCGAAACCCGGGCGAGTCGGGGTGGTGAACGAATCGTACGCCTGGTCGATGCGTTGGAAATAGACGGCCATCAGCTCATTGTAGGCCGATTCCGGTGTCGGATCCCGAGGTTTCCAATAGGCGTTGAAATGGCGTTCCCGCTCCTCGGCGCTACCTTTGCGCAACTCACGAAGCCCATCGGCACTCAGCGCGAAACGCATCAGATCGATCGCGGTTTCCAGATTCAGCAGTCCGGTCGGGATGTCGAACCAGCGCGGAAGCACGTCCACCCGGTGCAGAATCCGATCGCCGCGCTTCACCATCACCCGATGCGGCTGGTTCTCCAGGTTCCGTGTCGTCACGTCGAACCGATACAAGGCGAGTCCGGAGCCTTCGGTCGATATCTCGATGCCGGCGCCGGAATCTCGGAACCCGCCGAAAGCGCCGACGCGGTGTGCGGCAGAAGTCTCTGACGACCAGACAAGCGTCGAATCTTTGGCGCCTTTCAGGCTCCAAAGCTCCACGGTGGCGGTTGAATCACTGTTCAGGCCGACCACAAGGTCGCTTTGACGACCGAAAACGATGTTCGTCCCGAAGTTGACCAGACGCAAGCGGCTGGATTCTGGGGTCACGAACGTGGCGAATGCGGCCGATGGAGGCGGTTCCGGAGCGGGAAGCGAGGTGATCGGACTCATGACGTCGTTCATTTCGATCAAGGGTACCATCCGATATCTTTGGTTCGGAATCCGCACGGTCACTGTGCCTTCCACATACGTTGTGTCAGATTGGGTCCGCTCATAGGTGTCGGAAACCACGGTGCGAGACCACACCACACGCCCGAGGGCGGTTTCAGGCTCGGTGGGCTTGGCGGATCGGGATCTGCGCGGAGGCCGCTGTGGCGTCCGTGTCGCAGTCATCGCGTCGAAGGTGAGGGTCAGCTCGGCCGACCATCCCGCCTCAGCCGCATCCGCTTTCTTGAATACGATGCTGGAATAGGGGATTCGGAAGACCGTGCTCACATCGATCGAATCGGCAGTCGGAGATCCGATGCTGTAGGATTGGCGGTACCATGCGGGATTTCGGTTCGACGAGCGAAGGGCCTCGTACGGAAGCCGGGGTTGGGCGGAGAGTTGGGGAAGGACGCCGATCCAAACACAGGCCAATAGGAGAAAACGGAATAGCATATCGGATAATAGGAAGTATTTACTCGTCATGTTGATCGAATCCCTGAACGAACACGCCGCCAGGATTAAGCTGGCAGGAGGCACGGCACGGATCGCTATTGAGCATAAGAAAGGCAAAAAAACAGCCTGAGAACGCATATCCCAACTGATCGATCCCGGAACGGAGTTCCCAGATCGGTGACGTGATCATCAAGGCCTGCGACCCGAGGTTCATCGACGCGGCCGACCACGGTCCGGAGCTTCGTCCGTTCAAGACATGGGGTGATTCAGGATAGGTTTGGGATTTCATTGTGGATGATATCGTGCTGAGAAATGGAAACAACCCACCGCAACCGCTCTGGCAAGTGCCTGGCACATGGAAGCCCCTTTACATTTTTTATGGTAAAAGGGCTTTTTTTTTGTCTCATCGAACGGTAACTACGAGCTTCCATTTCTACAACGTCTGCAAATCCACTCTATGAAGCATTTTAAAGCCGGTCTTGCCGTGCTGGGGCTTCTTGGTCTGAGCACGTCCGTGCACGCCCAAGCCGTTCCCGCGCAGGCATTCACTCGAGTCTCAGTGCATCTGGCGGATGGGACGTCGATTCCGAACGCAAGCATCGTTTGGCGCAATGGCGTCATCGAAGCGGTTGGAACCAACGTCACGATTCCGTTCGACGCCCGAATCACCCATGGTGGCGACAGTCTGCATGTCTACCCCGGATTCATTGACGGCCTCGCCACTTGGGGTGCGCCTGAAGCTCCGCGCCCTTCGCCGAACGAGCGGGTAGCACGTCCTGCCGAACCGGGGTACGAACGGGCCGGCATCCAGCCCGAGCGCAGCGTCCAGCCTCTTCTGAAAAAAGACGCCTCAGAATTCAACCTTGCCCGGAACCAAGGCTTCACCCTGGCCGCAATCGCCCCGCAAGGGTTCATGTTGCCTGGTCAGCTTTCGGTATTCCATGTGAAAGGCGAGGAAACCACGGTATCGATCTATCGCCGCGACATCGCGCCGAAAGCCAGCCTGGCAGGAGCGAGGGGCGTATATCCCGGCACCGTCATGGGTGTGATGTCCCGCTACCGCCAGCTGTTCAATGAGGCGACTGTTCTCAAGGCTCGTCAGACGGCCAACGACGCCAATGTGGGTCGCGATGCGGTTCTTGAAGCCCTTTACCCGGTGATGGAGAAGAAGGCACCGTTCTATTTCGTGGCAGACGACCGCGAAGACATCGCCCGCATCCTCAAACTTTCCGACGAACTCGGATTCCGATTCGTGCTGGTTTCCGGCAAAGACGCCGGTGTCCATGCCGCTGAATTGGCCAAACGCGGTGTTCCCGTGTTGGCGAGCATCGATCTGACGGCACGTCCCGATACGTCGAAGATCGCCGAGGGCGAGCATTCGGAATGGCACGTCCGGCAGACGGAGGCATGGACCTCGCACGTGCGCAACATCCGCACCTTGTTGGACGCCGGCGTGACGGTCGGATTCGCCTCGAACGGACTCAAGCCCTCCGATGTGCGCAAGAATCTGGATCTGCTCGTGTCGGATGGCGGACTTACCGAAGCCGAGATTGTGAAGATGATGAGCTTGTCGACAGCGACCGTCCTGGGGCTGAACAGCGTGGCCGGTGACATCCGCACCGGACGTCTCGCCGATCTGATGGTCACCACCAAGCCCTTGACGACCAAGAACTCCAAGATCCTGTACACGGTGACCGGCGGTACGGTCACGGAAATCAAATCCACTCCATCCGGACCCGCAGGTCCACGCGGGAGAATGCCCCAATGAAATCCATCTTCCTTTTTCTGATCGCGGTGATTGCCGCATCGCCTTTGGCCGCCCAGCCGAAAGGGTCGGTGCACATCAAGAACGCGACGGTCATCACCATCACCGGTGAGACCCTTGAAAACACCGATGTGCTTGTCCAGAACGGACTGATCGCACGCATCGGCAAGAACCTGGCCACCCCGCGTGGCGTCGAAACCGTGGATGCCACAGGCAAATATCTGCTTCCGGGCATCATCGACGCGCACTCGCACCTGGCTTTGGCAAGCATCAACGAAGCCACGAGCCCGGTGACGGCGGAAGTCCGCATGTCGGATGCGGTCAACGCCTACGACATCGGCATGTATCGCGCATTGGCCGGTGGGGTCACCATCAGCCATGCCATGCACGGCTCTGCGAACGTGATCGGCGGACAAGGCGCCACGCTCAAGCACCATTACGGCGAGTCTGCCGAGACGCTGCTCATGCGCAATGCGCCGCGTACGATCAAGTTCGCGCTCGGTGAGAACCCGACCCGCGTGCATGGTCAAGGCAACAACGTGACTCCGCGTACCCGGATGGGTGTGGAGCAAGTGATCCGGGAACACTTCGACGCCGCGAAAGACTACAAGCGCCGCCGAGCCGCCAACCCCACGAAAGTGGCGAAAGACGAGCGCCTTGAGGTGATCTCGGACATCCTTGACGGAAAGATCCTGGTGCACTGCCATTCGTATCGCGCCGACGAGATCCTTATGCTCATGCGCGTCTTCAACGACTATGGCATCAGGAACTATACCATGCAGCATGCGAACGAGGCCTTCAAAGTGGCTCCGGAGTTGGCCAAGAACGGCGTCCATACCTCGGTGTTCGCGGACTGGTGGGCCTACAAGTTCGAAGTGTACTACAGCACCTCATACAATGCCGCCATCCTCAACCATTACGGCGTTATCAATTCCATCAATTCGGACAGCGACGAGCTGATCCGCCACCTGAACCATGAAGCGGCCAAAGTGGTGCGCTATGGCGGCGCTTCCGAACTCGACGCGTTGAAGATGATCACCATCAACCCGGCGATCCAACTCGGGATCGACAAACGCGTGGGCAGCATCGAAGTGGGTAAGGAAGCCGATTTCGCACTCTGGAACGGGCATCCGCTGTCGATCTACGCTATCGCGGAACGCACTTGGGTGGATGGGGTCAAACGCTTCGACATGGCGACCGACAAGACCGACATGCGCCTGCGCGCAAACCCGGCAGACAAATACGAATCCAGCTCGATCAGCGAATCAGGTCGTCATGCCGACGCCTGCATGCAAGATGTGTTGGATTTCTTCACCTTCGAAACGATGGAGCATTCCCATGACTAAGCGTCTTCTTACTTTCGTCTTCCTGATCGCGGCATGGGTGGCCTCAGCCACGGCTCAAATCACGGAGAAGCCGGCTTTCGGCAAATTCGCACTCATCAACGCCACCATCCATACCGTCACCGACGGAACCATTGAAAACGGCGTGGTGCTGATCAACGGCGAGCGGATCGAGTTC
This sequence comes from uncultured Chitinophagales bacterium, assembly GCA_964454075.1. Classification (GTDB taxonomy): domain Bacteria; phylum Bacteroidota; class Rhodothermia; order Balneolales; family HLUCCA01; genus CAMTWZ01. Next base: position 301 of record CAYVRS010000049.1, on the reverse strand, counting down.
GTCGGCAACAACGTGAAGCCGACCGCCGACTACACGGAGGTCGACCTCTCCGGAAAACACATCTGGCCGGGAATGATCGATGCAGGCACCAGTCTGGGTCTGATCGAGATCTCCGCGGTGCCGGTCACGGTCGACAACGCCGAAGTCGGGAATTTCAACCCGAACATGCGCGCGTTCACCGCCATCAACCCGAATTCGGCCGCCATTCCGGTGACCCGAGTGGAAGGGGTGACCACCGTGATCGCACCACGTGGACCACGACCCAGAATGCGCCAAGGTCAAGATGCCTTAATTAGAACCA
>CAYVRS010000048.1:14878-15455 GCA_964454075.1 uncultured Chitinophagales bacterium | reverse complement strand
CCACAGCAGCAACGTGGATTGGCGCACCTGCGGAAGACAGCCCTCCAGGTACTCGGACACCGTCTTCACGAAGATTTCGCGCATCGTGCCGCTCAGGGTCTGGTAATCGGATGAGCCAAGGGCTTTCCATAGCGCGCTGGACCGTAGCTTGGCGAGCGCGGCGTCGCGCAGAGGTTGAGGCAGAAGCTGGAGCGGCGCCTTGAGAGACTTCGCGGTGTATTTCTTGACGTAGAAGCTGGGTTTGCGGCGCGGTTTCATGCCGGCGCCGCCCGTGATCAGGATGAGGTTCACGAGGTCCGCGCTGTCAGGACGGGCGCACAGTTTGAGGGTGATGCGTCCGCCGAAGGAATGGGCGAGAAGGTCGACGGGACCTTTGTTAAGGTGACGGATGTAGGCGGCCACGAGATCGGCGTAGTCATCGATCTGCCAGGCACGGTCGGGGGATGGGGAACGGCCGAAGCCGGGGAAGTCGATCAGATGGATCTCGCGGTTCACCTTGAGCGACGCCGCCATGGGCGTCATCACCGCGGCCGACGATCCCCAGCCATGCAGCACCAGCAGCGGGGGGCCCGCTCCC
>CAYVRS010000048.1:0-14868 GCA_964454075.1 uncultured Chitinophagales bacterium | reverse complement strand
CCCAGCGTCTGAACCGCCACCGGTTTGCCTTCATACATGAATTCCATGCGCCGAAAGTACGGGATTCGTTCCGGAATCTGTGCAAATCGTGTAAGATTCCGGCGTTTTCCGCCTTATACGAGTATGTGGAAACGACATCTCTTTTTCTTGTTCGAGCGGCTCGAAATCCGCGCCGGCGAACGCCGTGCCCTCGCCACGCTCCTCCTCCTTGGCGTCGCGCTCGACCAGGCGGCGGAGCATTGGCCCAGCCCCAGCACCTATGATGCCGCCTTTTACGCACCCATCCTCGCGGCCTTCGACGAGCGCAACGCCCGGGCCGACGCTGAGTTGGCGAAGCTCGATTCGCTGTACCTCGGCCTTGAGTCCGCCTCCTTGGACGTCGCACCCCGCACGTCGCGCTCCGCACCTCGCGCATCGCCACCCTCATCCCCCGTCCCCATCAACACCGCCGATGCGGAGCAATTCGACGCGCTTCCCGGCATCGGTCCCGCCCTCGCCAAGCGCATCATCGAATACCGCGAGAAACACGGACCCTTCACCTCGGTCGACGACCTCACCAAGGTCCGCGGCATCGGCCCGGCGCTCATGGAGAAGATTCGGGCGTTCGTAGTTTGTTGTTAGTGGACGGTTGTTTGTGGTTCGTTGTTTGTGGTTTGTTGTGAAGAGGGGGCTTTGCATGAAAACAGTACCTTTCACCGTTACCCCACTTCCTACTTCCTACGCACAACAAACAACAAACCACCCGCAACACGCAATGACGAACATCCTCTGGGCTGACGACGAAATCGACCAATTGCGTCCGCATATCCTTTTCCTGGAAGGGAAGGGGTTCGCCGTGACGCACGTCACCAACGGGATGGACGCCCTTGCGCTGTTGCCGACCAAGCCGTTCGACCTGGTCTTTCTCGACGAGCAGATGCCGGGCATGGACGGACTCACCACCCTGGGCCGCATCAAAGACGCCTATCCCGGCCTTCCGGTCGTGATGATCACGAAAAGCGAGGAAGAGTCGATCATGGAAGACGCCATCGGCTCGAAAATCTCGGACTACCTCATCAAGCCGGTGCATCCGAACCAGATGCTGCTCACCATCAAGCGCATTCTCGACCGGCAGCGCATCCAATCGCAAAAATCCGCGCAGAGCTACCTCCAGCAGTTCAGCACCATCGGCGCGAGGCTGCACAAGGGCAGCGGCTGGGACGATTGGGTCGACATCTACCGCCAGCTCACGCAATGGGACATCGAGCTTGAAAAAGGCGACGAGACCATGCGCCAGGTGCTTATGGACCAATTCCAGGAAGCCAACCGCGCCTTCGGCAAGTTCATCCAGGAAGAGTACGTCTACTGGCTGAACGACAAGGCCGAATCGCGTCCGCTGTTGTCTCCGGATGTGATTCAGGAATTCGTGCAGCCTCATTTCGAGAGCGGGAAGCCTGTGCTTCTGTTCGTGATCGACTGCATGCGCTACGACCAGTGGCGCGTCTTCGAAGAAATGCTCGCCGATGTGTACTCGATCGAGACCGAATTCTATTGCAGCATCCTTCCCACCGCCACGCCTTATGCGCGGAACGCCATTTTCTCGGGCTTGTACCCGCGCGACATCGAACGCGACTACCCGGATCTGTGGACCTTGCAAGACGACAACGAAACCTCGCTCAACCGGTACGAAGACAAGCTGCTTGAGGCGCTTTGCCGGCGGATGCGGACCGGTTTCGTTCCGAAATACGAGAAAGTGCTGACCTCCGAGGAAGGCAAACGCATCTTCGACCGCATCAGAAATTACACGCAGGTCCCGTTCAGCGCCTTCGTCTTCAACTTCGTGGACACGCTCGTGCATTCGCGCTCCGACTCCGACGTCCTGAAAGAGATCGCGCCGGATGTGGCCGCCTTCCGCGGACTCACCAAGACCTGGTTCGAGCATTCGTACCTGCTCCAGATCTTCCGGGCCCTGGCGAAAGAGGATGTCACCGTGATCGTGACGACGGACCATGGCTCGGTGCGCGCTCTGCGTGACACCAAGGTGATCGGCGACCGCGACACCAGCACCAGCCTCCGCTACAAATACGGACGCATGCTGAAAGCCGACCGAGACGGCGCCATCTTCGTGAAAGATCCGGGCGCGTTCCGGCTTCCCCGAGGCGGCGCCGCGTTCAATTATATCTTCGCCCTCGAAGACTATTACTTCGTGTACCCCACCAACTACCACAAGTACCAGAACAAGTACATGGACACCTTCCAGCACGGCGGCGCGTCCATGGAGGAAATGATCCTCCCTGTGGCCACGCTACGGCCGAAGGGACGCGAGGCATGAACACCCAAGAGACGCGATCGGTCGACGAGACCCTGGCTTTGGGAGAACGGTTCGCGCAGGAACTGAACGCCGGCGATGTCGTGCGCCTTTCGGGCGAGCTCGGCGCCGGGAAAACCCATTTCGTGAAGGGAGTGGCGCGCGGGTTCGGTGTGGACGAGTCGCACGTGAACTCCCCCACGTTCACGCTCATCCATGAATACAAGACAGATCGGCTACCGGTGTACCACATCGACGCCTATCGTCTCAAAAGCGAGCAGGAAGCGGTTGAGATCGGCATCGAGGACTATCTGTTCGGGGATGGGATCTGTCTCGTGGAATGGCCCGAGCGCATCGAGGGGTTGCTTCCGACGGATTGCCTGGAGGTCCGCATCGAGGCCACGGGAACGGAATCTCGACGGTTTTCCTTCAAAAAACGCGTCTGAATCCGTATTTTCACGATTCTCATGAACACGCTCGACAAGAAAAAGAACACGTACCGTACCGACCGCCTACCGGTGATCATGCCGTATCACTGGCGGTCGAACAACACCCTCCAACCGGGAGACCTGGTGTATTACGGTCCCTGCCCCGAGTACTACGGCGTCGGGGTGATCCAGCAGGTGATCGAGCACATCTGCATCGTCGATTTCCGCGGCACCGGTGAAACGGGCTTGCACAAAGACGCGCTGGAGAAGAAATACCTGATCCCGATCCATAAGCTGGGATTGAGCCATCTGCTGAAAGAAGTGTAGGAACCAGACGTTCCTTTTGGGGTTGTATTCAGGCATCAAGGTGGTTATCATCTTGAATAACCAAGGTCTACTTTCAGTACTCATGAAAATAAACGTCTTGCTCGCAAGCCTCGCACTTTGGCTTGTTGGTCCTGCATTGTCGCATGCCCAAACCGCTGTCAATGCGGACATCACCACCAACACGACTTGGACTGCAGTGGGTAGTCCGTACACTGTCGATTCCACCCTCCGTATCGCGACGGGTGCCCGATTGACTATCGAACCCGGCGTTGTGGTTCAGATGGGGACCGGCGTGTCACTTCTGGTTGAAGGGTCCTTGGTGGCAGACGGGACGGCAACCGATCTCATCACTTTCACCTCCTCGGCGGCCACGCCGGCTTCAGGCGATTGGAACGGAATTGAATTCCGGAACACCTCCAACGTCGGGTCGATCTTCGATCACGTAAGGATCGAATATGGCGGAGGTTCCGCTCGCGAAGCCATGCTGTACTACACCACGGGGGCCTTCGCTGTGTCCGTTACCAATAGCACGTTCCAGCACAGTGCGAAGCATGGCTTGAATCTCCGCGCCTCCAACGTCCTGGTCGAAAACAGCCGCTTCAGCGACAATGCGGGCTTCGGAGTCTTTTCCGACTTGAGCCTGGACTACACCGTGCGCGACAACATCTTCGAAAACAATGGCGAAGGGGGGATCCGCGTCCCGGTGAACGCCGGTCCGACCCTGATTGGAAACACCATCACGGGGGGCGCGTTGGGCATTTTCGTAGACAATGGCGGGGTGCCTGTGATCCGGAACAACACGATACAGGGCAACCAAGTGGGCATCCGGTTCCGCGACTTGGGTGGATCGCAGCCCGACATCCAAGGCAACACCATCTCCGGGAACACTGTGTTCGGATTTCAGATGCTCGGAATGAATGGAACGGTGCGTGCTCGCTTCAACTACTGGGGCAGCAACAGGGGGCCCTTCCATCCGTCCTTGAACCCGACTGGCGCCGGTGATGCGGTAAGCGACAATGTCGACTTCATCCCTTGGGCCACGACCTCCGGAACCCTCCCCGTCCGCAATGTGTCCGGAACGATTTCCGGAATCCGTTCCTGGAATGCGGATACCGTCTACGTCGTCACGTCGAATGTGACCATTCCAAATGGCAGCGTGCTCACCTTGCAACCGGGAACCATCGTCAAATTCGCGGCTGGACAAGGCATGACGGTCAATGGCGTGTTGAACGCCGAGGGCACTCCCGACGCGTATGTGGTCTTCACCTCGCTCAAAGACGACACCAACGGAGGCGACACCAACGGAGACGGAGAAGCCACGGTTCCGGCCCCAGGCGACTGGCAAAACCTCTACATCCAATCTCAAGGGACTACTGCGGGAACGTCGATCCGCTATGCTGTGGTGCGGTTCGGTGAACAGGCGCTCTATGTGACGGGCAAACTGTCCGGGAACCTGCTATCCCATGTGTTCGTCACCAATAACCGAACCTACGGGATATATTCAGGCACCAGCAACTCCCTGACCCTGCACCGTTCGGTGATCGGATCGAACGGCAATTACGGGGTGTATTATGGCGGAGGCAACTCCGTCGGACTCGTCATCGACAGCACGTCTGTGGATGGGAACGGATCGACCGGGGTCTATGGGAGCGGGAATTTCAATTTGAAGATCCGGGCTTCGCAATTCCGTCAGAACCTCGGTCATGGAGTCCAGTGGACCTTCGGTCGGCTCGACACATTGACCCAGTCCGTGTTTGAAGGCAACCGGTTGACAGGGTTGACCCTTGAAAATTCGACCGGTGGCCACCACATCGTCGGAAACACCTTCTCCAGGAACGGAACCCAGGGGTTGGCCTTGCACAATGCCGCTGCGGAATTCCATCAGATCCGGATTTCCGCCAACCAGTTCCGATCTAACGGGCAGGAAGGATTGTTGAGCTCGCGGGCTTTGGTGCTAGGAAACACCTTTCAAGAAAACCAGTATCCGGTGGGAACCTGGTTTCGTGTCGGCTTGAGGTATCGGGAGGGTCCCGGCGAGGACACCAACCTGTTCACAGGCAATGTGTCCAACAACGTGGTGACATTGCGCAGTTCGAGCATCTCCGACACCCTGGCCAACCGGTTCCCCGCGGCCATCACCAGCAAGAGCTATCTGGTGCTCACCTCACCGACGGTATCGACCAACGCCACGTTGGTCATCGAACCTGGGGTGAACCTGAAATTCGCAGCGGGCCAGAACATCACGTTAAGCGGAACCAATCCGACCTTGATCGCCATCGGCACAGCCGAAGCCCCCATCACCTTCACGTCGTATAGGGACAACAGCGCCGGTGGCAAGACCCATGCCGTCAGTGACACCACCACCGCCCGACGGGGTGACTGGGATGGGGTTTACATGTACAGCGGCAGCCCTCAATCGCGATTCGAGCATGCGCACTTCCGATTTGCTGGCAGAGGCTTGGAGATTTACAGCACGGTAGCCGCGAATCCGTACCGGAACCTAGATATCCGTGAGAACAGCGCTTTTGGGATCATCGCCCAAGGCGCCACCTTGCGCATCGTTGACTCCGAAATCAAAAACATCGGTTCGTATGGAATCTATGCCGCGTCTTCTTCGGATATCACAGTTCGCACCTCGATCATCTCCAACACAAGTATCGGTCTGTACGCTTCAGGTGCCGCGTTCCGTGAGGTGAGCAACTCCGAGATCCGGCGCAACCAGACCGGTGTGCAGGTAGACAACGGGGCGATTCCGCAGACCTATTCGGGCAACCTCGTCGAATTCAATGCGAACCATGGCATCGTCAATAATTCCCTGGTTCTAAAAGAGGAGTTGACCTATGTCGGAAACCGCATCAAGGACAATGGTGGTGAAGGGATTCTCAGCAGCCGGGCCACCTTCATCGACAACACGTTCACCAGGAACCGGCACGGCATCGGCGTCTGGAACCGTCTCGGCTATCGTTACACAGACAACAACGGAGTGGATGGAAACATCTTCGAAGACAACCTCTACAATCGAGCTGTGGCCTTGCATGCCAATAGTCTCCGTGACACCTTGGGCACGGTGATGCCAGCCAACCTGACCATGCCGATCTACCATGTGGTGGGTCACAATCAAGTCGGCGTACCGGACAACGCGCAATTCACCATCTCTCCGGGCGCCATCCTCAAATTCTTCCCCGACCAGTATCTGATTTTCCGAGGCACCATCTATGCGGTTGGAACTCAGGAAGCCCCCATCGTTTTCACCAGTTACCGCGACCATCTCGCAGGCGGAAAGTCCAATCTGGCCAGTGACACTGTCTCGGCGAAAGCAGGGAATTGGGGGTCTATCAGCACCTATGTGAATCAGTCAAGAAACTCAAGAATCGCCCATGCGCGCATCGCGTACGGGCAGCGCGCCTTCGAATTCTACGGGCCCATGGATTCCACCTACTCCCATCTTGATATCCATGACCACAGCGCACAAGGAATCAGCGCCAACCACCGCTTGGTGATCGAAGACAGCCGCATCATTCGTTCCGGATCTTATGGCATCTATGCCCCTGCCAACGAGTCGGATGTGAGCGTCCGACGCACCGAAGTGGCACATCATAGCAGCCATGGCTTGTATAGCAACACAGCGACAGGTGGATTCCGTGAAATCTCGGATTCGCACATCCATCACAACCAGGTCGGGGTCTATACCGAGTTAACCACTATTCCGGCAAGTTTCGTCTTCAACACCATCGAGCGCAACCGGAATCATGGCATCTGGCACAATGCGAAGAACGATGCCGCGGACACCTTGCTGATTGTCGGTAATTCCGTGCTCCGTCACAATGCGGGAACAGGCTTGATCAGCTCGCGTGCCTACGTCACGAACGACAGCATCTATGGAAACGCCTTCGCCATCGGCCATACCGGTCAGCTTTCGAAATCAGGCACGATCAACGAGCTCGGGAACCAGTACCTGGATAACGTGATCACTGGCAACACCTACGAAGGGGTCCATCTCCTTGCCGGCACACTCTCAGGCATTTTGGGCGGCACCCACACGGCCGACACCGACCGCCCTCAGTATCTGCTCGACGCGGTTCGGGTTGCATCCAATGACTCACTGATCATCCAAGCAGGGAGCATTTTGAAAATCAATGGAGGCAGCTTCCAATCGTACGGTCGTCTCAGTGTTCGAGGCACGGCGAACCGGAAAGTGGTCTTCACGTCATGGCGGGATGACACCTACGGCGGCGACAGCAACCGGGACAGCACGACAACAGTACCCGCCCTCGGGAACTGGGATTCCATTTACCTCTTTGGTGCACAGAACAACCAGACACATCTGCGTCACGCCATCGTACGGTACTCAAGCAACGGCTTGTACTTCCAGAACAACACCGCCCAAGTCGATTCATCCTCTTTCTCCAACTCCGGAACCGGGCTTTACATCGAGTCAGGCTCGCCCGTGATCCGCGGCAACGACATCCATTCCAACAACCGCGGCATCTATGCCTCGAACTATGGAGCTGGAACCGTGGTCACTCTCAACAACATCTGGAACAACCGGGACGAGGGCCTGTACAATGCGAACGCCGGACCCCTCAATGCGACCAACAATTACTGGGGCAGTGAAACGGGTCCCCTGGTGACCAACGGTCCCGACCTGAACCCTGGCGGCCAAGGCAACCGGGTCAACGTGGTCGGAGGCTCGGTGACCTATCGACCGTTCCTTGTGGCGCGCACCGGCATCCAAATCGGTGATGTGACCCGCAACGGCACCATCTCCGCCTTCGACGCCTCCACCGTGTTGCAAAGCCTGGTGGACCTGGTGACCCTCGACGCCGGCCAGCAGGCCGCCGCCGATGTGACCGGCGACGGCACCATCAGCACCGTCGACGCCTCCTACATCCTGCAATACGTGGTAGGCCGCATCACCGGATTCCCAGGATTGGGCAAAACGCCGGCCGCCGACCTGGCCACCGCCTTCATGTACGATGCCTCCGAACGCGACGGCATGGTGGACGTCCGCATCGGTTTGGACAGCCCGATCGGAATCCTCGGAACAGAACTTCATCTCGCTTATCCAGCTGATCTGATTTCCGGTGTCGAAGTGATCTCCGCCGAGGCCACCTCGGACTGGTCCCTCCAACGCAACGACCAGAACGGTGTGTTGAAACTGGCTTATGCCGGAACATCACCGATCACCGATGGCGGATTGATCCACCTCCGCTTCCGACTCCATGACGGTGCAAGCGGAGCCTCCCGTTTGCTTATTCCCACCCGCTTCAAGCTCAACGAAACGGACCTGACCGAGGCGATCGGGGCGTATGCCACATCCACGGGAACCGATGACAGACCTCTTGAATTCGCCCTGGAACCCAACTTCCCGAATCCCTTCAACCCTACGACACAGATTGGCTTCACGCTCGATGCCGGACGCCAGACGACTCTGAGAGTCTATGACGTCCTCGGTCGTGAAGTGGCGGTCTTGGTGGACGGCATGCTGCCCGCTGGACGGCATCAGGTCGCCTTCGATGCCAGCCAACTCACCAGCGGTGTCTACATGTACCGGCTGCAGGCCGGGAACCAAGTCAGAATTGGCAAAATGACCTTGGTGAAGTAAGGTGGATTTCATGAACCGGCTCCTCTTCCTCCTCGCTCTGAGCCTCGGAGCGTCAGGGATCGCGTCCGCACAGACCCGGACAGTGTCGATGCCCGACACCTCCGGGGTTCCTGGCACGATGCTGTCCATTCCGGTCCGTGTGGCCGGATTCAGTCCGGGTGACGGCGTCACGTCCGCGGAATTCACGTTCGCATATCCGACTACCGCGTTCGACTGGGTGGGCGTCTCCACGGCGGGGACCCTGCTCGACGGCCGCGGCACGGTCGAGGCATCGTCCATCACCCGTCGGGTCGCAGTCGCCTTGCAAGACACCCTGTCGGGTTCCGGAACGCTGTTCCACCTGAACTTGCGCGTGCGGCAGAATGCGACGAAATATGCCCTCCAACCCGTCTCCTTCGCCTCGGCCCGCGTCAACGAAGGCACCCCGGATGTGACGGTGGACGACGGCAGCGTCCGGATTCTGGGCATCAGTTTGCTACCCGGAAATGTGAGCAACCTCCTTCTTACTGATACCCTGGCATTCGGCCTCACCGGCGATGGACAGGCTCCTTACACGTGGTCCGTAAGCAATACCGACATCGCCACGATCGATGCGGATGGTGTGCTGAGACCCCAAGCCCTGGGCTTCGTCCGGGTCTTCGTCCGCGACGCACTCGGACTCCAGGACAGCACCAACTTCTTCCGCATCCAACCGGCGGCCTTGGCACAGCTCGGCGTCGCGCTGCCCGACACCACAACCCGGCAGACCCGCGAGCTCCGTCTTCCGTTGCGCACGACGGACCTGACAGGCATCGGCGCCACCTCCTTCGAAACGACGGTCGCCTTCGCCCCATCGGCGTTGGTCTTCCTCGGCGTCGACACGGAAGGAAGTTTGATGGATGCCGGTCCGGCGCCCACTGTGCAACCCACGGCCGACCGCATCCGCATCGCCTACGCCGCCGACACCCCGCTGGAAGGCGTAGGCACGCTCCTGACCCTCAGATTCCGGGTATCGCCGACCTACCTCGGGCAGACCACGGTCGGCTTGGAAAACACGCGCTTCAATGAAGATCTGATCCCGAGATTGGATGCGGCCACGGTCAACATCCTGGCGGCACCGCCGATCGGCATCTCGCCGAATCCCGTCTCACTCACACCCGGTCGGAGCGTGGCCCTTCAGGTGACTGGGGATGGCAAAGCGCCGTTCACCTTCCAGATCGAGGGTGCCGGCGTCGCGTCCGAAGCCGATGGCGTGCTTACCGGTCTCATGCGAGGGCTCACCCGCGTCCGAGCTGTGGATTCCGAAGGATTTCCCTCTCCCTGGGTGCCTGTCCAGGTCTTCGACATCGAGGCCCGCCTCGCCGATACGACAGTCGTCTATCCCGACACCATGAGGCTGCCGTTGATGGTGGAATCCCTCACGGGCTTAGGAATCCGATCCGCAGAGGCCATCGTCCGGTACGACACCACCCTGTTCACCTGGCTGGGAGTGGAGACGACCTCGATTTCCGCGGCGGCCACGATCCAGACTGAACGCATCGGTCGGGACATCCGCATCGCCATGGCAGGAACCGAGGACTTGATCGGAGCCGGCGACTTGCTTCTCCTTTCGTTCATTCCACAGGATGGGATCGGGAACTTGATCCGCATGCCATTGTCCTTGGTCCGTTTGCGCTTCAACGAGTCGTCCGATTCGACGGCAACGGCGCACCTGTTTGATGGCGGGCTCACCAACAACTGGAACTGGACTGTTCCCAGCCTGCCTCGAAACCTGACTGCCCTACCGGAGCCTGGTTCGGTGGTGGGCGTCCGTCTGACCTGGTCGGCTCCTGAATCCGATGGCGGACGACCCGTATTGGGATACCTCATCCAATTCAAACAAGCCACCGCTTCTGAATGGACCACGTTCAATGGAGGCGACTCACCCGACACCACCTTGGTCGTCGATGGGTTGCTCCCTGCAACCGCCTATGATTTCCGGATCGCCGCACGCAACGAGATCGGCTTGGGTGACTTCCTCTCAGGAGTGACCGCCACCGGTCTGGATCGGCACGACGACACGCCCCTTCAAACCGCCTTGCTCGGCAACTATCCGAACCCGTTCAATCCGTCAACGGTGATCGGTTTTCAGTTGTCGGTTTCCGGTAATGTGCGGTTGACGGTATATGATATACTTGGTCGCCAAGTCGCCCTGCTTGCCGAAGGACACTACACCGCTGGGATGCACCAGGTCAGATTTCTAGCGACAAACCTCTCCTCTGGCATGTATCTGTATCGGCTGGAAACGGAAGGAAGCGTATTTGTTCGGACGCTACTGCTACTGAAGTGAGCTAATCCGCCCCCATCCCCACCCCGCCAACGCCACGCCCAAGCCCGGATAAAACGGCTCGACGCCCGTCGGCGCTTGGAAAAAGAGCATCCAAACCAGGCTCGTCCCGCTGGCGGCCACCATCAGCCCTGCCATTCTTTTCACACGGAACATCGGCGAATACACGCCGAGCACCGGAATCAGCAATCCCGGTATCACAAGGGTTCCGATGGTGTACCATAGGCCGATGACGTCCGGAACCAGCGCGATGAGCCCCAACGCCCCCGCCGCGCTCACTGCGATCCCCTTCCGCGTTCCGATGGGGAAGAGATCGCGGCCCACGGTCTGCCCTGCCAGAAACAGGTAGCTGTCGAGGGTGCTCATGATGGTGGCCAGGATGCCGATGAGGAAGAGGCCGGTGAGTCCGGCCGGAAGCAGCTCGACGCCCATCGTCAGATACATGGTTCCGGGCTCGGACAAGTCCGGAAACAGCACCGCGCCATAGAGCGCCGCCGTGACCGTGAGCAGGTCGAACACGGCCCAGAACCCGACCGACACGAAAATCCCCTTCCGAGCGATCTCGGGCGACTTCGCCGCGGCGCAGCGCTGATGGAAGCCGGGATCGACGAAAGTCCACAGCGCGATGAAGAACCAGACGAGGATGTAGCCGGTGGTGTGTCCGCCGGACGGATCACGGTGCGTCTCCGGCAAGGCCGCCCACATCTCGAGCGGAGAGCCGAACCGCATCCACGCGCTCGCGACCAAAAGAACGAAGCCGAGGTACATCAGCACGAACTGGACCCGGTCGGTGTTCACCACCGCTCGGAATCCGCCCAGCATCACGTACCCCGCGGTGAGGAGAGACAAGGTGAGAGAGACAAGAGACAAAGAGAGTGAAGGGAGGAAGAAGAGCACCACCAGGCTGCCCATGAGCAGGTATGGCGCCGGATTCACAAGTATCGCGATGCCTACTGCCGCGGCTTTCCCGGCCGATGGACCGAACGTCGCGCCGACCGCATCCGGAATGGTGACATGCGTCGCCGCCCGGATCCTCGGCGCCAGGAACCAGGCGAACAGCACGGCGAACACATAATAGGGCAACGCGAACACGACCCATTGCGACACGCCATAGGTGTACCCGAATTCGCCCACACCGAGGATGCCGCCATACCACGTGCTCACCAAGGTGGCGACGAACGCAGGAAGGCTGAGTGTGCGTCCGCTGAGAAGGAATCCGGATTCATCGTGTTCGGATGGGCGCTTGTACAGGCTGATCGCGACCATCGCGAACAGGTAGGCGATCAGCAGGGCACCGTCAAGCCAGGTCATACACCATCACGATGAGGTCGCCTTTGGCGTGCTGAATGCGCACGCGGTATTCGGTGGCTTCATTCGACGATCCGTCCCGAACTCCGTTCTCCAAGGTTTCGCGGTAGAGGGGATATTTGAGTCCGTCGGTGATGATGCCGTCCACACGACCGGAGAGCGGGAAGATCGACACGATCTGGCCTGGACGCACCGACAGCGCGATGTCTCCTTCCGACAGCATCAGCCAGCCGTCGTTCATGCGGTAGCGCAGGCTGTCGAAGCGTGGTCTGTGTTGCTTGAGCACCGAGAGGTTCTTCAGCGTGTGGTCGAGTCGTTTTCCGGTGGCGCCAAGCACCACGACATCGGTATAGCCGTCGCGTTCGGCGCGAAGCAGCGTTTTTTCAAGGTCGTTGGTCTCCTGGTCGGGGTCGTGCTCGACCTCGATCCCCGGAAACCGCGACGGGTCGAAGCTGTCGAGATCGCCGACCACAAGGTTCGGCACGATGCCCATTTCCAGGCAACGGTTGGCGCCGCCGTCGGCCGCATAGAGGGCGTCGGCGTCGGTCAGCCACGATTCCAATGGGACGGGAAGCTCGCCCGCGCACACGATCAACAACTTCATGATGGCAAAAATACCCTAAATTCAGGCATGACCTTTGATTCTTTTCTCGCGGAGATCCCGCGATACCGCACGATCGGCATCCTCTCGCATGTGCGTCCTGATGCCGATGCCATCGGCTCCCAAACCGCTCTCGCCATGTGGTTCCGTGCCCGCGGAGTGACCGCCTACTGCATGAACGACGATTTCCTGCCCCGGAACCTGCTCTGGCTGAGCGACCGCTTCCCTGTGCGCCGCACCGATACCCAGGTTCTGGCCGAGTGCGACGCCTATGTGGTGGTCGACGGCAACGCCCTGCACCGTTTCGGAAGCGCGGGCTTGTATGTCGGACGCACCAACAAGCCCGTGTTCATGATCGACCACCATCCCGATCCGGATTCCGGTTTCACGGTGGCCGTGAACAGCGTGGAAGCCTCGTCCACCTGCGAGCTGATCTACCGGCTGTATCGCGAAAGCGATCCGTCGCTGCTCACCCTGGAAGCCGCCGAAGCCTTGTATGCGGGGATGATGACCGACACCGGCTCCTTCCGCTTCGATTCCGTGACCGCCGACACCCATCTCTTCGTCGCTGAAATGATGCAGCGCACCGGCGTGCAGGCCGCCACCATCCATCGCCGCATCTTCGACGGACGCAACATCCAGCAGATCCAGCTCCTGGGCGACGTGCTCAGCACGCTCGAGCTTCACGCCAACGGCGCCATCGCCACCTTGGCCGTCACCAAAGACCTGCTGGCCGACCACGGCTGCGACTACAGCGACCTCGACGGCATGGTGAACTACGGGTTGAGCATCGCCGGGGTGAAGGCCGCCATCCTCGCCTGCGAAATGAACGACGGCGTGAAACTGAGCCTCCGCTCGGTCGAGCCGATCGATGTGAACCTCTGGGCCCGCGAGCTCAATGGAGGCGGGCACGTGCGCGCGGCCGGAGCCAAGCACAAGGGCCCCATGAAGAAAACCATCGCGGATGTGATCCGGATCGGAATGAAACAGCTATGAGACATCTCGCCGCGCTCTGCTTGCTGGGAACCTTATGGGTGGCCTGCGAATCGCTGCCCGGCTCGGGGAGCGGCAAGACGCGCATCACCGACGGACTCTTCACCCTTAACGAACGCGAAGCCGGCGACTCGGAGGTGGATCTGTCGATCATGGAATCGCGGGCGAACGGCATCACGACCGCGGTGAAGAAAGTGAGTCCGGCGGTGGTCACCATCACCGTGACCCAGGTGCAGCGCGCCCAGATGTACGAGGATCCGTTCTTCGACCTGTTTTTCAATCCGGGTGTGCAGCGCGAATCCACGAGCAGCGGCTCGGGCTTCATCATCAGTGAAGACGGCTATGTGGTGACGAACGAGCACGTGGCCTCGCGGGACGCGAAAAGCGTGAAAGTGACCCTCTCCGACGGTCGCGAATATCCTGCCGTGCTGGTAGGCACCGATGAGTTCACCGACCTGGCCCTGCTCAAAATCACCGACAACAAACCGTTCCCTTATTTGGAATTCGGCGATTCCGACGATCTGATGGTGGGAGAATGGGCGATCGCGGTGGGAAATCCGTTCGGACTGTTCGAAGACGGTCAACCGACGGTCACCGTCGGAGTGGTGAGCGCCTTGAAGCGCGACTTCCGTCCCGATCCGCAAGATCCCCGCATCTATCTCGGCATGATCCAGACGGATGCGGCCATCAACCGCGGCAATTCGGGCGGACCCTTGGTGAACAGCCTCGGCCACGTGATCGGCATCAACACGTTCATTTACACGGGCGGAACCGGGACCGGCTTTGTCGGACTCGGATTCGCCATTCCGAGCAACCGTGCCATCAAGATCCTCAACCTGCTTGCGGAGACCGGCGAAGTGCGGCTCACATACGATCCCGGTTTCGAATTCCTTCCCATCAACCGGGTGCTCGCGTATCAGTACAACCTGCCCACGGTGCAGGGTCTGTTTGTGGTGACGCTGAACCGCGACGGTCCGGCCTATCAGGCCGGTATTCTGCCTGGAGACATCATCC
>CAYVRS010000047.1:0-15562 GCA_964454075.1 uncultured Chitinophagales bacterium | reverse complement strand
GACCCCAGAAGATGCCGATCGGCTGACCTTCGCGGGCGTGGTTGTTGTTGCTCAAACCGGCGGTGATCACCTGGCCGTCGAGGTTGGTGATCTTGTTGCGGTTGGCCGAGATGTTGAAGCTCGAGTTCCACTTGAAGTCACCCGTCAGGTTGAAGGTGTTCACAACGAACTCCCAACCTTTGTTTTCGAGGTTGCCCACGTTGGCGACGGTGGTCGTGAAACCGGACGATCCCGGGATCTGCACGTTCAGGAGCAGGTCTTCGGTTTCCTTCACATAATAATCGAACTCACCCGTGATGCGGTTGTTCAGGATGCCGTAGTCGAAGCCGATGTTGGTCTGCTTCGTGGTCTCCCAGCTCAGGTCAGGGTTCGGGATTTGCGTCGGCACGATGGCGGACACTCCGCCATAGGAGTCGCCGCCCCAGAGACCGAGCGAAGCGAAGTTGCCGATGCCGGCGTTACCCGTCAGACCGTAACTGGCGCGGGCTTTCAAGTACGATACGATCGGAAGGATCGGCGTGGCGAACGCCTCTTCCGTCACAATCCAGCCCACCGATGCGGCAGGGAAGAAACCGTAGCGGTTGTCTTTACCGAAACGGGAAGAACCGTCCATACGGCCACTCAAGGAGAGCAGATAACGCTCTTTGTAGTCGTAGTTGGCACGGGCGAAGTACGACAGGAAGCTGTACTCGGAACCGGAGGACTCGCCGCCAAGCACGTTGGCCGCGCTCACCAGACGCTGGAAGGCGTTGTTCGGGAAGCCCGAGCCGTCGGCGTAGGTGTAGTTGTAATCGTTGTACTGGTAGTTAGAACCCGCCGTCACGCTCAACGACTGGTCAGGGCTCAGATTGGTCTTCCAGTTCAGGAAGCTGGTCACACCGTAGCTCACGCTCTGCTGCCAAGTGGCCGAAGCGTAACCGCCGGCACCGGCCGAAGCGAAGCCCACAGCGGTTTCAGGTCCGTACCACTGGTCGTCGTAACCGACCATGAAGTCGGAGCTCACTTCCGTGCGCCACTCGAGGTTCGGCATCAGGTTGACCGAACCATAGGCGGTACCGGTCGAGCGGTACGTGGTCACATGGTATTTCGAGAAATCACGGTGGATCGTTCCGTTGTAGTAGTAGGTGTCGTTGTTCAACACATCCGACGCCTCATAACCCACAAGCTGGTTCCAATATTCGACACCGTTCGGATCCGGACCGAAACCGACCGGGTAGTACACAGGACTGATCGGCATTTGAGCGATCGCCTGGATCGGCGTGGAGAACGCGTTATCGGTCGACAGACGCTGGTGGAAAGTGCGGCCGAGGCTAAGGTTCATGCCCAAGGCCACGCGGTCGCTGGCTTTGTGGTCGAGGTTCAGACGGGCCGACGCGCGTTGGAAACGGTCGCGGATCAGGATACCATCCTGGTCGCTGTAGTGACCGCTCACGAAGAAGCGGGTCGCGTCGTTACCACCGGCTGCCGAGAGATCGTGCGAGAACATGCCCGCATCTTGGAAGGCCTCTTCTTGCCAGTCGGAATCAACCGGGCAAGCGGTCCCGCCACCCGGCGTGCCACGCAGGATGGAAGTTTTGCCAGAGTCCAAGCAGGCGCGCCAGTCGGTTCCCAACGCGAAGTAATCGAAAGTGTCTTCAAGAATCAATGTGCGATTCGGGTTGAGACCTGCCGCGGCGCGGATACGGTCGGTGTTTCGGGCCGCATCCCACATGTAGTTCACATACTGGGTGGCGTTCATCATGTCGACCTTGTTGGTCGGCTCGCTGTAGCCCGTCTGGTATGAGTAGTTGAATTGGGTTTTGCCCGGACGACCCGATTTCGTCGTGATCAGAACCACACCATTCGCGGCGCGCGATCCGTAGATGGCGGCGGCGGAGGCGTCTTTGAGGATCTGGATCGACTCGACGTCGTTGAAATTGAACTGAGCCAAGGGGTTGGTGGCCGCGGCGCTGATGGAGAAGTTATCCATGAGCACAGGCACACCGTCAATCACATACAAAGGCTGGTTGCTGGCCGTCACCGACGAGGAACCACGAACACGGATCTGCATGCCTTGACCCAACTTACCGTTGTTCTGTTGGATGAACACACCCGACACACGGCCTTGGATGGCGTTCTCGACGGTGTTCACTGGCTGAAGCGAAACATCGCTGCCGCCTACCGACGTGATGGCTCCGGTCACCGTACGGCGAGATACCTCACCATAACCCACGACCACGACCTGGTCAAGACCGACCACATCCGGATCCAGTTCGATATTGAAGGTCAGGTTCGAGCCTTGGACGGTGATGTTCGTGTTGAAGCGTTTGTAGCCCACCGACGTCACGCGAAGTTCATAGGAACCTGCAGGAAGTACGACACTGTAATTGCCATCCACATTTGTCACCGCACCGCGGTTCAGTTGTGGCACAAAAATGTTGACAGCAGGAAGTGGCTCCCCTGTCGATCGATCGGTCACAGTCCCGGAAAGCGTCAGACCCTGAGCCATGGCTTGGCCTGACAGGATGCAGAACGCTCCCACAAGGAGAGTACGCAAGAAGTTTTTCATATCATTCGGTTTCGTTGGTTGATAGCCCGGTGCGCGAATAAGACACATCCGTTGGTTAGGTCGACACAAGTCGGATTGTAAGCAAACATGGCGTAACATCAAATAGTCAAACACGGCTTTTATGACCAAAACCATCGGAAACTATACATTATCCGCCCTTTTGGGACTGCTTTTGCTGTCCGCCTGCAAGACTTACGACTATGATTTGGCCATCCGCAACGCCCGCATCATCGACGGCAGCGGCGGCCCGTCGGTCGTCGGCGACCTCTATGTGAGGGCCGATTCGATCGCGCACATCGGTCCGTTGCCCGTAAAACCGCGTGTCCGTTCCACGATCGACGCCACCGGTTTAGCCCTATCGCCTGGCTACATCAACATGCTCAGTTGGGCCACGGAATCGCTCTTGGCAGATGGACGTTCCATGAGCGACATCCTCCAAGGGGTCACACTTGAAGTGATGGGGGAAGGATGGTCGATGGGGCCGAACAACGAGTCCATGCGCTCGCCCGGGAAACCGTTCGTGACCCTCAAAGACTATTTCGACGAGCTTGAACGCCGCGGCGTCACGCCCAACGTGGCCGGGTATGTCGGCGCGAGCACGGTGCGTATCCATGTGATCGGGCACGAAAACCGGGCTCCCACATCCGCGGAGCTCGATTCGATGCGAGCTCTCGTGGCCCAAGCCATGGAGCAGGGCGCGGTCGGTCTGAGCACCGCGCTCATCTACGCGCCCGGCGCCTTCGCCACCACCGATGAGATCGCGGCCTTGGCGGAGGCCACCGCATCGTACGACGGACTCTATATATCCCACATCCGCAGCGAAGGCGGCCGATTGCTCGAGGCGGTCGACGAAGTGATCGAGATCAGCCAGAAAGCGGGTGTTCGGGCCGAGATTTTCCATCTCAAAACCGCGGGCGAAGCCAACTTGCGGAAACAACAGCAGGTTCTCGACCGCATTGAAGCGGCACGCCAAGCCGGCGTGCCCGTCTCCGCGAACATGTACCCCTACACGGCGGCTTCCACCTCGCTCACCGCGATCATGCCGCCGGATGTGATGGAAGACGGCCACGACGCCTGGGTGTCGCGACTCAAGGACCCCGTGCAGCGCGCCGAGATCAAAGCCCGCATCCTCGAAACGCAAGACGAGTGGGAGAATTTCTACCAGCTCGCCGGCGACCCCGAACGCATCATACTGGTCGGCTTCCAGAACGATTCGCTTCAGATGTATTCCGGCCTATCCTTGGCCGAGATCGCCCGACGCCACGGCAAAGACCCCGTCGATACGGCGATGGATCTCGTGATCATGGACGATTCGCGCGTGGGTGCGGTCTATTTCCTGATGTCGGAAGACAACGTGCGCGCCATCATGGCCAAGCCCTGGGTGAGTTTCGGGTCCGACTCCGGGTCCTTCGCCGCCGAGGGCGACGCGCTCCGCCGCAAGCCCCATCCGCGCGCCTATGGCACCTTCGCGCGGGTTTTGGGACATTACAGTCGGGATGAGGGGGTGCTTCCGCTCGAAGAGGCCGTGCGACGCCTCACCTCCCTTCCGGCCTCCAACCTGCGCTTGGACCGCCGCGGACTCCTCCAGCGCGGCTACTTCGCCGACCTCGTTCTCTTCGATCCTTCCACCATTATCGACAACGCCACCTTCGCCGAGCCGCATCAATACGCCACAGGTGTGCGCCACGTCTTCGTGAACGGCGTCCAAGTCGTGAAGGACGGAAAACACACGGGGAAATTCCCCGGGCGGGCGCTCAGTCCTTCGCGAGTTCGGTCAACGCGGCCTCAATAAGCCGGTTCGCCTCGGCCGTGGGCTCGGTGTAATGGTTCACCATGAAGGAGAACGCATAGGTTTTCCCGGATTGCGTGGTCAGATACCCGCTTAGGGCCCTCGCATACCCGATGGTTCCGGTCTTCGCTTGGACAAACGGCGCCCCGGGTGCGCGGAACATCGCCCCCAGCGGGTTTCCGGCTTCCCCGGTGAACGGAAGCGACGAGACAAACGCGTTCCGGATGCTGCTCTCCGGATAGGCATGCATAGTCCGAAGCAAGGCCACCGTCATTTCCGGGGCGAAGAGATTGATGCGCGTCAACCCCGAGCCGTCGGCCATCTGCATGATCGTGGTGTCGATCCCCGCCGCGGCGAAGACGTGCTTCGCCCACGCCACGCCCTCGTCATGGCCGCCTACCGAGACCGAATCCGACAGGCTCAGGTCTTTGAGCAAGGCGTCGGCGTACATGTTCTGGCTGCGCTTGTTCACCACGCGCACAATCTCGCGCAGCTCCGGAGAGGCCTGCGACGCCACCCGCCGTTTCTCCACCCCAGACATCGCTCCGGCACGGCGAACCCGCCCCAGCACCACAATCCCGTTCCTCCTCAGCTCTTCGCGCAGCACGTGCCCCGCATACATCGCCGGGTCGTGCACCGCCACCGAATGCCGCACCGTGTCGCCTTCGGGCACCCGGTTGCCGACCGTGATCACATTCGTGCCCCAGGGCCGGTTGTAATACGTGCTCGTGCGCTCGCCTTTGGCCACGGTGAGCGTCTTGTTGATCACCGACACATAGTCCGTATTGAACGGCTCCCAGGTGATGGTGGCCGGCTCGCCGGGCTTTCCGCCCACGATGATCAGGTCCACGCAGTTGTCATTGAAGTTGAGCGCCGACACTTCCGCCGCATACCAATAGGTGGTGTAATCCCAGCTCCAGGCGCGGCCGAGCCGCAGCGAATCGAAGCGGCTGTCGTCGACGAGCAGATCGCCGAAAATCGTGTCGATGCCCGAGGTTTTCAGCGACTGCGCCCATTTGCGGAAGACGAAGGTGCGGTCGCCCGCGTGGAAGCGTCCGCCGAGCGTGGGGTCGCCGCCGCCGGACAGGAGGAGGTCGTCGCCGGCGAAGAACAGGTCGGTCGAGGTACGGTAGGCCGCCCCGCGTCGGATCAAGGCGGCGGCGGTGGTGTAGAGCTTGGTATTGGAGGCCGGCATGAGCAGCTTCTCGGCGTTGTGCCGGTAGATCCACTCTCCGGTGCCAAGATCCTGGACGGCGATTCCCCAGGTGCTCGGGGCCCAGGCATCGTCGCGCAGGAGACTGTCGAGGCGTTGGGCGGGGAGCGCGGCGGGGAGGAGGAAAACGAGAAGGAGGAGGAGTCTCATAAGGGGCGTTTGATGGCGATTCCGGTGTAAAAATATCCGACGGTTTTCGGGCTTTTCGGCACATAGGCCGCATCCGCGGTGCGAAGCTCGAACCCGGCGTCGCGGATCAGCGCGGGAATGTCCCTGTTCAGGTGACATCCATCCGCAATCACATTCTGAATGCCGTTGAGCCGGTGTTGCCAGACGCGCACATTCGCATCCGGCGACAATCCGTGTTCCACATAGCGGAATTCGCCGCCCGGTTTGAGCACGCGGTGCACATCGCGCAGCGCGGCGGACACATCCGGAATGCTGCACAAGGTCCACGTCGACACCACCGCATCAAAGGTATGATCCTCGAACGGCATCCGCTCCGCGCTCAGTGTATGCGATTCGACGGGGATCAGAATGCGCTTCATGCGCCGTTTCAGGAAGCCGGACATGCCCGGATTCGAATCCAGCACGCTCAACCGGATCACACTCTCCGGATAATGCGGAAGATTGAGCCCGGTACCCACCCCGATCTCCAACACATGCCCGCTCAACCCCTCCAACACCTGCTTCCGGAACCGGGTGAACGGCCGGTCGCGCATGGCGAGGTCCAAGAAAAAGGGGAAGATCCTGTCGCTGTAGTAGGACAATGGGGTTTGTTGTTTGTTGTTTGTTGTTTGTGGTTTGTGGTTTGTGGTTTGTTGCGCGAGGTGCGAGGTGCGAAGTAAAATGAATGATTTCCGATTACAGATCACCGATTCCTGATTCCCGATTTCCGTTTCCTGATTCCCCACACCCCCAAGAGCAACGCTCCCAAGCCAAGCCACACCCAGGTCATCATGTGTGTCTTCGGAACCGGAATCTGCCGTTGGAACTCCGCCTGGTAAGAGGCCGGCATCACGGGGTTTTTCATCGCGTAATCGGCGACGGCCTGCCACACTTTGTACGGCTTCCCGTCTTTGGTGATGATGCGGTCGTCGAGCGAGACGGGGTTTCCGTTCTCGTCTTTGATGACCAGTTTCAGACTCGGGACCACTTCCCCGACGAACGGCAGGAAGGAGGCGTTGTAATAATCGGTGACCACATGGTAGAGGCGGTCATCCTCCCAGGTGAGTTCCTCGTCGCCGTCGGCGGTTACCCGCCAGGCGTTCGACACCGCCATGGCCGAGGGAATCGGCGTTCCTTTGAAGGGAATGCGGAACCACGCGGCGCGGTCGGCATCGAACTCGTACTTGAGACCGGAGACTTGCAGATAATAGGTGTCGCCACGGAACCGGCTGAGCAGGATGGTGATTTCGAGGATGCGGCGAAGCTCCGTGCCCGTGAAATAGGCGGAGACGAGCGGATAGCCGGGCGAGTCGTCCGGACCCGAACCCAACCCCACATACGACGCCAGGTCATAGAACGGAATCGGTCCGGCAGGGAAGGACCCGGCGATCACGCCATTCCGGTGGCCTCAGCGACACCGGCGCGGATCGCATCGGTCACGAAATTGCCCATCGGAGTTTCCTGCAATTCGGGCGAGGCCGGAAGCGGGAACCCGGTGGTGGACAGCACGGTGGCGATGTCGGCGACACGGCCACCGGTCCATTCTTCGATCTTCGCATCGAGGGCGGCTTGGTAGACGGCCACCTCCGCCGCCATGGCGGGATCATCGGCCACCTCGCTCGAAAGCTGTCTCACATAGGGTGTTCCGCGCTCGGCGTTCAACAGGCGGATGGTGCCCTTGGCCGGATCGAACGCGATTTCCAACACGCCGAGGTACTGAAGCAGCGCGCCGGCCTGCACCACCAAGGTGGATCCCACGGTTTTCGGTTCGGGGATGAGCGTGTGCGAATGTCCTCCCACGATCAGGTGAAGTTCCGGCACGGCGGTGGCCAGTTCGATGTCTTCGGCCACGCCCGAGTGGGTCACGGCGATGAAGACCTGGGCGCCTTTCGCTTTGAGCTGGCGGATCTGCTCACGGGCCACCTCCGCGATGGGATCGAACTCGACCGGGGTTTTGTACGGCGCCACGTCGGCGGCGTCTTTCCCCATCAGACCGAAAAAGCCGACCTTCACGCCGGATGGCAGTTCCACGATGTGATGCGCGGTGATGCCCATGTCGCCGAGGGGATGTCCGTCAGGGATACGGATGTTGGCCGAAAGCAAGGGTGTGTCGGCGGCTTTGGCGGGATATCCGACACGGGCCAGGTACTCGGCCAGCTTCTCGGGACCGTAATCGAACTCGTGGTTGCCCAGCACCACCAGGTCGTAGCGGAGCTTGAGCATGAGATCGAGCTCGGGCGACGTGTTGTCGAAGACGAGCCAGTTGAACGGCGTTCCGGTGCTGAAATCTCCTGCCGAGACCACGAACAACGGTTCGTTTTGCGTGGCTTTCATGTCGCGCCAGAACCGGAGCTCTGTCGCAAGCCGAGCCATGCCACCGAGGGCCGTTTCGGGGTTGGAGAGCGGCGCGGGAATCAGCGCGGAATGCTCGTCGTTGGTATGGAGGATGGTGAACGTGACTTCCTGCGGCGGTTGAATCCACAGGAAGAGGGCGAAGAGGAGTTGCATGGGAGGAAGGTAGTGAATTCCACTGTTCGCCACCGATTCGACACCCCCCTCAGAGATCGCTATGTCTGGGGTTCAAAAACGTCCTAACAAATCCGAACCAGTATACATCATAAGCAAAACTCATTTTCCGTTTCGCGCACCTAGCGGAGCACCATCCCATCCGCCAAACTGTGCGCCGCGGCTTCGGCCACCTGCTTGAGCAAGGCCTCTGGCGTGCGATCGCCCACTTCGTAGGTCACGCCCACAGCGCCGAATTCCTTGAAGAACCAGTTCTTTGAAATAGTGGGCGTCACGCCCGACGGCTCGTCGCGGATCACATACCCCGGAACCCGGTCGGAGATCCCCTTCAGCCAACGGTCACTTTTTCCCGTTTTCTCCACATCCCGCGCGATGGTGTAGAACACGTCATAGGATGTGGAATGGAAATCGAGCAGGAACACGATCGGTGTGCCGGCGGCCGCGATGTTGCGCATGGCGTCGCGCACCGCCCGCGTCTCCGGCTGGTTGAAGGTGCCCCAATCCCGGTTCAGATCCACACCGCCGGCGTTGTGGCGCCAATGTCCACCATCCACCCCATCCGGATTCATCATCGGAAACAGCACGAACTGATGCGTGCCTCGGAACGCCTTCATGGCCGGATGCTCGCTGAGCACGGTTTCCACGAAGGTGCGGAACGCCAGCTCTCCGGTGATTTCCGGCGGATGCTGCCTCGTCATGAGCACGATGGCCGGCGCGTTCGCCCGACCCGTGTCGTTGATGCGGGTCATCCAGATCGGCCGACCTAGATGGCTGAACCCGACCGTCTCCGTGGTCAGGTTCAAATTTTCAAGCCAGTCAATGCTCTCGTACGTGGTCATCAGCGGTTGCGCAGCGATCCAGACCGATTCCCCCGTCAGGTCCAGTTTGAAGCGGTCGGTGGCGGGGATGGGCGTCCACACCACGCGGTCGCGGCTCATCTTGGGCTGGTAGCGGTGCGAAGCGCCCACGTAGGAGAGCTCGATCCAGGCCGTGCGCGGCTCCTCACTCCAGGTGCGGAACGCGTAATACGGACTCTGGTTGATGGGGGCGTTCTCCGGCGCGATCACCACGCGGAACACCGTGTCGTTCACCGCCACGAAATCGACGGCGCGGGCGCCTGCGAAGCGGTTGTCGAGCCAGATCGTGGGACTTCCCGTCCCGATGATTCGCCTCGGCTGATGCGTGATGGCCTTGGTCTCGGTGGTGGATCCCGGCGGATCGTACGACAGGCCAGTTCCTGCCGGCTTGGTGCGGGCGCACGACAGCGCCCCGACAAGGAGCAGCATTGCGGCGAAGTGGATGGATCGGATGCGGCTCATACGCGTCTGAGTCTAGGCAAGGCGTGGTATATTGGCGGTATGCTGCGCCATCTCGGATTATTGATCGTCGGTCTCCTGCTCGTGGGACAATCCGCCCTCTTCGCGCAGGAAGACTCGCGACACCTCAGGATACGGAACGTCGAGTTCTCGGGAAATAGGACGTTTCCGGATATCGTGCTGCGCAGTGTGGTGGCCAACCGCAACCGCTCGCTCACCGAACGCTTCCGCCTGAGCAAAGACACCGGGTTCCATTTCGACGAGGCGGAAATCCGGCGAGACGCGATCCGCCTGCAGCGCTATTACCAACGCCGCGGCTTTCCCGCGGCCGTGGTCACGGTCGACATCCTTCCTTCCAAACACGACGACCAGCGCGACGTGCGCTTCCACATCGCCGAAGGCGAGCCGGTCATGATCGCGTCGCTGCAGATTCATTGGGCTCCGGATGCCGACTCCGTCGGTCTCTCGTCGCAGCGGGCCTTCCGCCGGGCCATGGCCCGCAATCCGCTCCGCGAAGGAGAACGTTACGAGTCGATCCTCATCGCCGATGCCGAAGGCCTGTTTCAGAACACGCTGCAGAACCTGGGATATGCCTTTGTGACCACCGATCTGACCGGCACGGTCGAAAGTTCGAAGACCCGCGCGGCGGTGGTGCTTAGAGTGGATCCGGGTCCTCTCACCAAGATCGACTCGATCCATGTGGTGGGTGAGACCTCCGTAAGCAAAGCGCTCATCCGACGCGAATCGGGCATCTCCCCCGGCGATGTGTACAGCCAGCGCGCGCTCGGCCGCGCCCAGCAGGAGATCTTTTCGCACCACTTGTTCCGCTTCGTGACCGTGAGCGTGCCCGAACAACCGCGCGATTCCACCGTGGATCTGTTCATCCGTGTGCGGGAGCATCCGCTTCGAAGTATCCGTGCTCAGGCCGGATTCGGAAATGAGGAGTACTTGCGTGGCAACCTGTCGTGGACCCACCGCAACCCGTTCGGCAACGCGCACAGCTTCTCGTCGTCAGTGCGCGCCTCCTTCCTCGAACAGCGGATCAACGTCGACTACATAATCCCTTATGTGTACAACACCAGCAGCAGCTTCCTCATCTCGCCGTTCGCGCAACGGCTGAACGAATCGAGCTACCTGCTGCTCCGGATGGGGGCGAACAACACTTTCCTGTACCGGTACAGCCAGAACCTGGTGGGCACCGTGAGTTACGAATTCACCCGGAACGAGGAATTCCTGAAATCCACCGAGCGCGTGCTCCGCGACAGCACGCAATTGTATGACCTGTCGGCCTTGCAGCTGTCGGGCTATTACCAACGCCTGATCGTGGAGCGTTCCGAAGGCTGGGCCATCCGGCCCTTCCTCGAATTCTCCGGACTGTTCGGACTGGGCACCCTCACCTACCAGAAGCTCTCGTTGGATGTGCGGCGGTACCTCACGATGGGCAGCGGGTCGCAGATCGCCTTGCGCGTCGACACCGGATTCCTGCTGGGAAGCTCCGACGATGTGGTTCCTGCGAACATCCGATTCTATGCCGGTGGCACCAACAGCGTGCGCGGGTACGACCGTTGGCAACTGGGTCCGCGGCGATCCACAGACGGCGGACTCGTGCCGGATGGCGGCCGTGCGGCGTTCACCTTCAATACCGAATACCGGAAAAACGCCAGCAATGTGATCCAGGGACTGTCGTTGAACGCCTTTTTCGACGGCGGAAACGTCTGGCGCACCATCGACAAGGCCGATCCGCAAGACATCCGGTATTCCATCGGCGGCGGTGTCGGCTACGCGTCCTTCCTCGGACCGATCCGTCTGGATGTGGGCTATAAACTGAACCCCAGTCCTCAAGACCTTGAGACAGCCCTTCTCGGCCGATGGGGGCTCCACCTTTCCATCGGGCAGACCTTCTGATGAGAGTGCCGCTTATCATTCTGCGCCTTTTGGGCATCCTGGTCATCCTGCTGATCGTGCTGGCCATCGCGTTCCGGTTCGCGCTCGACACCGACCGGCTCCGCACCCTGCTTCGCGACACCGCCATCGAATCGGTTCCGGGCTTGGCGCTGGGCCGCATCAGCGGCGACCTCTGGCACGGCTTCATGCTTCACGAGGTCGCCTACACGGATTCATTGATGAGTGTGCGCATCGACTCGGTGGGCGTCCGGTACCATGTGTGGGACTTGCTCAACGGTGTCGCTGACATCCGGAATGTGGATGTCTATCGACCCGCCATCGCCGCACGATATGGCCAGCATTCATCGGATGCCGACACCACGGCATTCACGATGCCGCTGGATGTCCGTGTCCGGTCCATCACCATTCACGACGGCGCATTCCAGTGGAACGACATCGCTCTGCTGCGCGACCTCCAGCTCGACGCGTCGGCCTCGTGGGTGGACCAGATGCCGAGCGTCACCCTCACACGGCTTGCGACCTCGGTCGGCGGCATCGGACTCGATTCCACCTCCGTGCGACTTTCCGGCTCATCGCAGGGCTCGGTCGTCTCCCTCGAGCAGCTCGTGGTGGCCACCGGGAAAACCTTGGTCAGCGCCCGAGGCACCACCGATCTCGACGCCGAATCGCTCGACGCCGAGATCCTCTTCTCCCCGCTTTCCTGGCGCGACATCGCCGTGTTGGCGGGCGACATCCCTCTGCAAGAAGACCTCGACATGAGCCTCACCCTCTCCGGCCGCTACGATGCGCTGAAGATCTTGCTGGATGTGCGCTCCGCAAGCTATCCGAGAGTGTCGGCCGGCCTCACCCTCACGCCCGACAGTCTCACGGCGGCGGGAACCGTGCACACGGGTCGCACGCCGGTCACGTTCACCGCCGCCAGCGACTGGAGCGCGGCCGTGCCGGGCGTCGATCTCCGTGTCGATGCCATCGGCTTCGACGCGCGGGTCATCGACGGATTCTCCGCATTCCCGACGTCCATCAACGCGACGTTGCACGCCAGGGCGGTCGACGGCGAGGTCGACGCCACGCTGGATGTCGGTCCATCGACCCTCAACCGGGTCGCATTGCGCTCGGCACAGGCCGTCTTCCGCTATGCCGAGGGCATTGTCACGGTGCGCGACGGAACCGTCCGCTCCGACATCCTCGACGGCGATGTCGAACTCCGGCAGCGGCTCGACGATCCGACCGATCCGGCCAACCATCTCGACGCCGACTTCACATTGCGGAATCTCCAACCCTTGGCCGGGCTCGCCGGGCTCGATTCCCTCGCGGCCACAGGTCGAGTGACGGCCTCCCTGGCACGCGGTGCGGGTGGCGTGCTTCGCTTCGACGCCGGATTCGAGCTGCGCCATGTACGACTCGACACCCTCCACATCGCCGATATGAACAGCACCGTGGAGGGCACGGTCGGAGATGTTCCGTCACTGTCCGGCAACCTCAATCTCAACGACATTCATCTGGGCGAGCTGGCCCTTCCCTTCGCCGGGCTCCGCGCCGAAGGGCGCCTCCATCCCGACCGGATCGACGCGTTCGTGGCTGTGGAAAGTCAGCTCAGCGACCGCCTCTCGTTCGTTCATGAGGGCGACATGGAGATCCGCGAGGGCGACATCCGGCATCGGGGCTCCCGACTGGATGTGGCCATGATGAGCGAGCGGTACCGACTGGTCGAGCCGTTCGACCTCCGCGCCACCGACGACGGATTCCTGCTCGACGACCTCCACCTCACCGGATCCACCGGCGCCGAACTGCGGATGGATGCGCGCCAGCGCGACGGACGAACCGACGTCAGTGTGTCTGTCACCGGCGGCAATCTGGAAACCATCGATACCATGGCCGAACTCGGAATCGGCATGACGGGCCAGATTTCCGTGGACGCCGACCTCCGTCTCGAAGACGGCGAGGCGCCCGACCTGCGTTTCGCGATCGCCTCCGCGGACACCCGCGTTCGCGACGTGCCCATCGACAGCCTCCGCATCAACGGTGTGCTGGCCGAGGAACGGCTCGCGCTGACGGGCTCCGCACGCATGTCCTCCAACCCATGGCTGGATGTGGACGTGTCATTGCCCTTCCTCCTCGAAGACCCCGAAACCTTGGTCGAAGACTTCTTCCAGCAAACGGTGGATGGCACCGTCACCTTGCATCGCACCCCGCTCGAATCGGTCGGGGCCTGGTTCACCTCCGCGGGGCTATCCCCCATCGGCGGCACCTTGTTCGGCGGCATCCGGCTGGGCGGCACCGCAGGACATCCCACGTTCATCGGCGATCTGCGTTTGCTGAACTCATCGGTCGCCACCGTTCCCATCGATTCGGTCGGGCTTGAATGGACCTTCGACGCCGGCGACGAATCCATCCGACTCGCCTCCACCTTGGTGAGTCTGGGTCAACCGGCTGTCGAGCTGACCGGTCGCGTACCGTTCGACATGGACATGCGCCGGTTCACCCCGATCCTGGATGCCAGGACTGAGGGACTCGATGTGAATCTGTCGACCCGCGAGTTCAATCTCAGCGCGTTGAGCGTCTTCCTCGACGCGCGGACCGTGAGCTGAGCGACATCGGCGTGGATCTTCGGTTCGAGCCCGGCCGGATCACGGTACGCGACGTGCATGCGCGCAGCAACGGCTTGGCCACCTTGAGCGGCATCGTGGACCTCGACGGCCTCGCCATCTCGGGCGTCGACCTGGGTCTGAAAGGGGATGTGATCCGCTTGTCCGACACCCGGAACACGCAGGTCTTCCTCACGCTCGATACCCATTTGAAAGGCACCGTCGACGCGCCCAAACTCACCGGGACGCTCACGCTCGACCGCGGTCACCTCTACCTGGAGGAATTCGGCGAGAATCAGGTGGAGCAGGTGGTTCTTGACGACGAGCGGGTTGCGTTCGACGGCATCACGTTTTATGAAAACCTCGACATGGAGCTGCTCTTCAAGACCACCCGAGGGTTCTGGGTCCGCAACCGCTCGGCGCCCGAAATGAACCTCGAACTGAACGGCGAATTGGACCTTCTGAAATCGAAAGGCGGGGATGTGGCCCTTTTCGGCACCATGGGCACGAACCAAGGCTCCGTCTCCCAATTGGGCAAGAAATTCGTGGTGGAAAAAGGCGAACTCACATTCAGCGGCGATGCGGAGAACCCGGCGCTGGCCATCCGCAGCCGGTACGAGCTCAAACCGCCGCACGAGATCACCATCTGGTATGTGATCGGCGGTACCGTCGACAAACCCACGTTCAGCTTCCAGAGCGATCCGGAGATGGATCAGACCGACATCGTGAGCTACACCTTGTTCAATCGGCCGTATCAGCAGCTGATGTCGTGGGAGCAGACCATGTCCGGTTCCTCGAGCATCGGAAACATGGCGGTTGACCTTCTGGTGGACCGTGTGGGTGAACTGGCCGCCGACCGGTTGGGGCTGGATGTGATCGAAATAGACAACTCGCGCACCTCCGGAAACAGCGGGACCACTATCAAAGCCGGGAAATACATCAATGAACGGCTGTTTGTGGCGATCTTTCAGGAATTGGGCACCACGTCCGACAGCCAGGTGATCCTGGAATACGCCCTGAGGCAACATCTGAACCTGGTGCTCACCGGCTCCGACAAGCGGAAATCCGGAATCGATATCCAATGGAAGTATGATTATTAAGCGACTTTTTCTGGTGTTGCTGCTTGCCGGACCTGCGCATGCCCAGGTCTTTAACCGTGCGGTGGTGGTGAGCGCGGAACCTTTGGCCTCGTCGGTGGGCGCCGAGGTGATGCGGGATGGAGGCAACGCCGTGGATGCGGCCGTGAGCACGTTCTTCATGCTGGCGGTGACCTATCCTCAAGCCGGGAACCTGGGTGGTGGCGGCTTCATGGTGCTTCGCTTGGCGGATGGCACCGTGGCGGCGCTCGATTTCCGCGAGGTCGCGCCGGCGGCGGCGACGCGGGACATGTACTTGGACGAATCCGGTTCGCCGCAGCCGGCGCTGAGCCAGCGCGGCGCGCTGGCCTCGGGCGTACCCGGCTCGGTGCGCGGCCTGTATGAGGCGCACCGGCGGTACGGCTCCAAACCCTGG
>CAYVRS010000046.1:13361-15637 GCA_964454075.1 uncultured Chitinophagales bacterium | reverse complement strand
AGTCTCGCTCGGCTACTCCCGCCACATCTTGAACCTGGGCGACAATCAGATTTTCGCAGGGATCGCCCCAAAACTTCTGATGGGGCACAACACCCAAAGCCTGGCATTCAATAGTGTGATCACGGCCAACAACGGCAACTTCCGCCACCGGTACGATTACACCATCCAAACCCTTGGCAGCCTTGCGGATGGGCTCACCAACTACGCCACCGACCGCGACAACACGCCGGATGGGGCTGAAGAGCCGGAAATCGGCGATTACCTCGAACCGGCCGCTAGCGACTTCGCCGGCGTGCAGGCCACCTCGATCGGTTTCGACCTGGGGGCCACGTTGATCATGCCTGCGGATTTCATTCCCATTCCGAAATGGGGTCCGTTCAAAGGCGAGCGCCAGCTCATTGTGGGCCTGTCGATCACCGACATCGGCACACTGAACTTCTCTGACGCGACGCAGTTCGTGAACACCGACGAAGTTTTCTACAGCGGCTTCAACTACGATAAAGACCTGATCGACGCGCAGTTCGACGGTGATTTCGGTTCGTATGCCGAGTCGGTACTGAAAGACTCGATCGGCACCGAAGCTTATCTGGATTTCAGTCCCGATGGATCGGCCAGCGTCGACCGTTCGCTTCCCACCACCTTGAACCTGGGCACTCAGCTGCGCATGGGCCGTTTCGGACTCATGCTGGATGTGGGAAAAGGCTTGAACGATACCGGTGTGAACAGCACCAACATGTACATGGCTCTGGGCACGGAATACCGCTTCTTCGGATTCCTGCCGCTCCGCATGGGTATGCGAACGGGTGGGTATTCCAGCACCACCTACCACTTCGGAACCGGGCTGGAGTTCAAACACTTCGAGTTCAGCTTTGGCGCGGCATCGAGCACGTCATCGGAAAAAGGAGCCGGAATCAGCACCGCCTTCAGCGGACTGGTGTTCCACTTCTGATTCAGGACTCCACAGTAGGATTTGAGGACTGGAGGGAAACCTTCAGTCCTTTTTTTTTATCAAGCGCCATGAACCGTGAACTCTGGCTGAAGCTCCTTCCCGCCTCCCTCCTTCCACTGGCCATGGGAGCCGCGATACAGCGCCAAGCTCGACGACGAGCAGTCCTCCTGGCTCGAGGCCCGTCTCAAGACGATCGACGCCACCACGCCCATCCTCATCACCGATCTGTATGAAGGCGGCACCTCGCGGCGCGAATATCTGGGCTTCGGGCGGGTTTGACATCTGACATTCTGTCACGAATTCGGTATATTCAGGGCATGGACAGGAAGAAAGCCCAACAGCAGTTCGGACTCACCGGCGACTCACCCGTAATGGCCCAGATCTTGGATAAAGCGATCCAAGTGGCGCCCACCAACATCACCGTGCTTCTTCAAGGGGAAAGCGGTGTCGGGAAGGATGTGATGGCCCGCACCATCCATGGCCTGAGCAAGCGCAAGGATAAAAACCTGGTGATCGTGAACTGCGGCGCCATCCCGGAAGGCATCATCGAGAGCGAGCTGTTCGGCCATGAGAAAGGGTCGTTCACCGGCGCCGAAGCTACCCGCCAAGGCTATTTCGAGAAAGCCAACGGCGGAACCATCTTCCTCGACGAAATCGGCGACACTCCGAAATCTGTGCAAGTGAAACTGTTGCGCATCCTGGAGAATGGAGAGTATTTCCGGGTCGGATCGGCCGAAGTCAGAAAAACCGATGTCCGCGTGATCACCGCCACCAACCGCGACCTATGGAAGGATGTGGAGAGTGGCGCCTTCCGTGAGGACCTCTACTACCGCTTGAACACCGTCCAGATCCGCATCCCCGCCTTGCGGGAGCGGTCCGAAGACATCCTTCCCATTTTCAGGCAGTTCGTGCTCGGGTACTCCACCCAGTACGACTCCGTGTTCCAAGGCTTCAGCGACGAGGCGCGCCAACTTTTGGTCTCCTACCGCTGGCCCGGCAACATCCGCGAACTCCGGAATGTCGCCGAACAGCTTGTGGTCTTGGAGAAATCCCAATTCATCACGGCCGACATCCTTCAGAAATACCTCAAAGGCCGCCAGCACATGGGCGCGACCGATCATCTGCCCGTGCTTCATCATCCTCAGGATCCGAATTCGGCGATACGCGACGACGCCATGGGGCTCGTCTACCGGGCATTGGTCGAACTTCGCTCGGACATGGGCGACCTCAAGAAGATGGTCGGCAGCCTGCTCTACACGCAAGTGAAACCGGCGGATATCGGACGGATGCTACCTCCGGCGCAGGATGTGAGCCTGGGCGGGAGGCA
>CAYVRS010000046.1:0-13351 GCA_964454075.1 uncultured Chitinophagales bacterium | reverse complement strand
CCTGAATCGGCATCTGGTAATTGGCAGGTAGCGGCCCCAGGGTGTTGGTTTCTGGGTTCCACCCATGGTTAGGAACAACACGATCGAGTTTGTCCTCTGGGACATTGAAAAAAGTATCGTCCATGCCGAGGGGTTGGAACAGTCGGGTAGACAAAAACGCTTCCAGGGTCTCTCCGCTTAACCGTTCGACCAGAGCGCCCAGTACGTCAGTGGCAATACTGTAGTGATAGCGCTCACCCGGGGTAAAACGCAGGAGGCATCATCCCGACTTGGAGATCCGTCAGCCTGAACCTATGGAACTCTTCTCCGACAAAGACCTCCCGACCTTGGAAGAGGCGGAGAAAGAACTCATTTCCCGCGCCCTGACCCTCTACGAAGGCAACCGCCGCAAATCGGCGGAAGCCTTGGGCATCAGCGAGCGCACCCTGTACCGGAAAATCGACCAATACAACCTGGATCCATGAAAGCCCTCCTTCTGACCTTGCTGTTGGTTTCGGCCACAGGCTGCATCCGTTACAGTTTTTCCGGTGCCGCGATCCCGGACAATGTGAACACCATCTACATTCCGTTCTTCCAAGACCAATCAGGTAGCGGATTGTCGGATTTGTCCGACCGTTTGAGCGAGGCCCTGATCAACCGCTTCGTCAACCAGACCCGGCTGCGCATCACGAACAATGCCGATGAGGCCGATATCGTGATGGAAGGGGTCATCACCGGGTACCGGAACGTGCCGTTCTCCATCGGAGGCAACGAGCAGGCTTCGTTGAACCGCGTGACGGTGACCGTGCGCGCTTCCTTCAAATACAAGAACGAACCCCGCCCGGCATGGAACAAGAGCTTCACCGGCAACGGGGATTTCGACCCAAGCGCGAACCCCATCGAGGGAGAGACGACCGCCGCAGGCGTGGCGATGGATCAGATCGCCCAAAGCATGTTCAACGATTCGGTGGGTCGCTGGTGATTCGTTAACTTCAGAATATGCCAAAACCCGATTTTCCAGTACCACCCTCTTTGGACGCCTATGTGCGCTTGTTCGATGAGAATCCGGACCTTGCGATCTCGAAGATGGATGCCGCATTTCAGAAGCGGCGCTCCGATCCGGTTCTGCTGACCTGGATGTGCTGGATGCGCTTGGAGCAAGGCGACCGGTCGGAAGCGTTGCGAGCCGCCAACCTGGCGATGGCGCAGGCCCCGGGCAGCCCGATCATCGCCCAGTTGCGCTATCTCTGCGTGCATCCTGACGGCTTCGGAGCCTTGAATCCGACCTGGTCGGTGGCGACGGCCTCAAGCACATCCTCATCGAACGATTTCGGGGTGCCGTTCGACCTCGATTCCCTGATCA
The DNA here is from genome assembly GCA_964454075.1 of uncultured Chitinophagales bacterium. Lineage (GTDB taxonomy): Bacteria > Bacteroidota > Rhodothermia > Balneolales > HLUCCA01 > CAMTWZ01. The sequence goes on along the minus strand of CAYVRS010000046.1, from coordinate 12,009 downwards.
CCAAGCTCAGCCACGCCGGAAAACGAAAGATCACCCTGAGCGAATCCTCCGAACCGATGGTGGACATGGCGAAGGAAAGCGCCAAACGCGGCAGGATCGCCACTCATACCTTGGCGATGGTCCATGAAAAGCAAGGACGGTTTCAGGAAGCGCTGGATGTGTTCAAGCAGCTCCTGGCCGCCAAACCCGAGCGAGAAAGCCTCTATGCCGAACACATCGCGCGGATCAGCGCGAAGCTTGCAGAAAAGGATTGAACTTGCGCTCGTGACCGATGGTGGTCTTGGGGCCATGTCCCGAATACACCACGGTATCGTCCGGCAATGTGAGCAATTGGGTCTGGATGGAGTGCTGCAGCAAGGCGTAATCCCCTCCGGGCAGGTCGGTGCGACCGATGCTCTCCTTGAACAGGGCATCGCCGGAGAGCAGCAAGCCTTCGTTGGGGAAATAGAAAGACAGATGGCCGGGTGCGTGGCCGGGTGTGAACCGCGCTTCCATGCTGAACGGCCCGTAGCGCAGACCGTCCGATGGCATCAGATCGATGCCTTGGAAGGCCACAGGAGGCTGCGGAAATCCGAACATGGCCGACGATTCGGGATAGCGGTCGATGGTCGGCTGGGACTCTGGATGGCGATGCACCGGCACCTTGTAGACGGATAGAACCCGGTCGACTCCCATGATGTGGTCGAGATGACCATGAGTGAGAAGGATGCCGATCAGTTCCAGATCGTAGTCGATGAGGCTGCGGCGCACCTCGTTCCATTCATGGACGGTGCTGAACCCCGGATCCACCAACAAGGCTTTGCCGTCCTTTTCCAAGAGGAAGGAATTTTCAGCGAACGGGCCGCAAGTGAACGATGTGATGATCATGCTTAAAAAAAAAGGAGACATCGCGAAATGCCTCCTTCATCAAAACAAAAACGGAACAGGGACGCTTATTTGCGGCCGTATTTCTTGTTGAACTTGTCAACACGTCCATCGCTCTGGATCATGCGGTCGCTGCCGATGTAGAACGGATGGTTTTTGGAATCCACTTCCGTGCGGTAGACGCCATCTTTGGTTTTCATGGTGCTACGGGTTTGTACCGTGGTTCCATCGCTCATTTGTACGGTGAGCTCTTTGTATTCGGGGTGGATGCCTGGTTTCATATTGGCCAAAAAATCGTTGTTGTGATAGCTTGCAAATATAGCGGTTTTTCCATCACACTTTCAAGTACGGAATCGCTTGAGTGAGAGCTCTGGCCTTGATCAAGGTTTCGTCCCATTCGGCGTCCGGATCCGAATCGCTGGTGATGGCGCCCCCGACGCCGTACGTGAGCGAACCGTCGCGGATGACGGCGGATCGGATGACCACATTGAAACTGAAATCGCCGGTCTCGGAGATGAACCCGATGGCGCCGGAGTAGATGCCGCGTTTCCAGGTTTCGAGTTCGTCGATGAGCTGCATGGCCCGGATCTTCGGAGCGCCGGTCATGGATCCCATCGGAAAGCAGGCCGCGAGGACGTTTTCCACGACCGCATCCTCAGGCAGGGTTCCGAGCACGGTCGACACCATCTGGTGAACGGTCTGGAAGGTCTGGATGTCGAAGAGGCGGTCGACCTTGACCGACCCCGGCTCGCAGACGCGACTGAAATCGTGCCGCACAAGGTCGACGATCATCAGATTCTCCGCCCGGTTCTTCTCACTGGCCAGCAATTCCCCCCGCAGCGATTCATCGAGCTCCGGGGTGGCGCCACGGGCCACGGTTCCCTTGATGGGATCGCTCCGCAGCGCGCGACCTTCCTTGCTCACAAACCGCTCCGGCGAGGCGCAACAGATGCCCATGCCGTCGAATTCCATGTACGCGCCGAACGGCACAGGACCCGCCTCTCTCATCGCGGCATACACAGCCCTGGCGTCGCCATCCACCCTCGCCACGATCGGATGCGAGAGGTTGATCTCATAGATGTCGCCCTCACCGATGTGCCGTTTCGCGGACCGGATCGCCTCCACAAACGCCTGTTTGCGGAGAACCGGTGTCGGCTCACCGACGTGGGCGCCACCCACATCAAACGGTAGTGCCGCACCGGCAGGGCACGCCTGCACGCGGCGCCATCGCATGAACACCATATCGGGCGCACCCACCGGATCCGGATTCTCCGAGCGCAGATCCTCGACGTCGTTTTTCAGATCGTACCCGAGATATCCGCCCCACCAGCCCGGCCAAGTCGCACGGGCTTTGGCCAGCGCGGAGAAACCGTCTGTGTGCCAGACCTGCCGTTCTCCATCCGCATCCACGGTGGCCACACCTCGCGAATAGCGCAGAACCACATCCGCCTGCTCGGCGAGCCAGGAGACGCGCGCTTCCGGATGCGAGGCGTCTTGCGAGTCAAGCCAGAGGATCGGATCGCGGCTCATCGGTAGGCGTTCTGTTCAAATAGGGCGCGGAAGCGGGCCAACAGCTCAGGGTCGCCGGGCCAGACCACGTTGCCGACCTGGCGGAACCAGACCACGCCACGCACCGCGTTCGTGCCGAACACGAACGACGCGCCGAGCAGATGCTCCAAGGGATAACGGCCTTCCGACACAGGCCAGGGCGACCATTGGATCACCAAACTCCGGGCCACCCCGGCCAACGGCGTGCATGCGGCATCGGAGGTATGCAGCACCTCATCCCGAAGCCAGAAGACATTCATGCGGGTGGTTTCCGAGACGAAGCCGTCCGGCGTGAGCAAGAGCATGTCGTCGCACCCATCCGGGCGCCGTTCCCATGCCGCTTGGTACGGTGACCGGTCGGCATTCTTGACCCAAGGATCCGGATTCAGAAACGGCTCGGGCCAGATGCCGATGGTCAGTGCGGTCCAGGGGTCGCCCAGAGGCTGGATATCGAGATCCCATCCCTCCGAGGTCACATGCAGCCGGACGCGTGACGCCCGCTCCGGCAGCCGCGCACGGACGTCGTCATAGGTAGGTAGCGGCCGGATGTCGGACCGCATCAACCTAGCCAGGTGGTGTTCCCACAGCGGGATGTGCCCACGCACGGACCGCATCGTTTCGAACACACCGGCGCTCATGGCAGCAGCGTGGCATAGAGTTCGGGTCCGTCGAACCCGACACCGACCCGGTGAAGTCGCCCTTCCGGATCGAAAAGGACGAACGAGGGCACTCCAGGGAACAGGAATCTCTGAAACGCAGCGGTTCCTTCCACGAAACGGTGGTCCATGGATGCGCCCGGTCCGGCGATGAAGCGCGAGACGGACGCCGAATCATCCCGAACGTAGGCGGCCAAGGTGATGAGATCGTGGCGGACAGGAATGGATTGAAGCGCCTGGATCGAAGGCTCCGACCAGGTGCTCCAGAATTGGACGAGCACCCAACGGCCTTGATAGTCGATCACACGGACCGAATCTCCTGGCGAATCGACCGCGGCGAAGGGTTCGAACACGAACTGGACACCCGTGCCGAGAGTGTCGCGCAGACCTTCCTCCTGGTTCGATTGGTATCGGAATCCGAAAAAGAGGATGACCAGAGCGGAGACCGCCGCGGTGACGATCAGAAAGGAATTGAACAATCGGGGATGCAAGCGCATCCCCTAAGTTACGGAACCAGGATCATTCCTTGATACGGACGCATGCTCACGCTGATGAAGGTCCCGGCGCGACGAACGGACTCACCACTCAGCGCATCGACAAGACGCACGGGCAGATTCCGCAAGGCCGTGATGTCGATGCGGAGCGTGGCGGGTTCGGCCGAATTGTTGATCAGAACCATCGCCAGGTCGTTGCCGGAGCGTCTCATGAAGGCGAACGCGCTGCCTCCCTCCTCCGCCAACAAGGTCTGATAGGCCCCGCTTCTCAAGGACACATGATTGGCACGGATGGCGCCCAGACGCGAGTACCAATCCACAAGGCTGGAATCGAAGGCGACACCGTCTCGAGGACGGCGGCGCGAGAACGGATGGTTCACTTCATCGTCGTACGTGAATTCCGGCCACAGCATGGGTTTGCGGTCGTCCGGATCGTCGGCACCCCAAAGTCCGGCTTCCGTTCCGTAATAGACCATGGGCGCACCCACATAGGTGTATTGAAACAGCGCCATGAGTTTCTGGATCTCCAGCTCCTCGGCATCGGGTTTGCGGACATCGTACAAACTCTCGACGGACTCCACTTTCGAATCCTGTTTGTATCCACGATCCTTGTTCACGATCATCGAGGCGAGGCGCTCGGTGTCGTGCGTGTCGTATAGGTTCTGCATCGACAGATTCACCTCGTTCGAAAACTGGGTGCGAAGCGTGTCGAGGCGCAGATCCAACGAGCGGGCATCGCGCGTTCGGGTGATGAAGAAATCGTGCGCGGCGTAGGCGAAGCGATAGTTCATGACCACATCGAACAGATCGTCGGCGATGTGAGTCTTTGCGGCATCGGTCCAGGTTTCGGCGATGGTCAGCGCGTTCGGATTGATGGACCGCACATGCGCGTGCCATTGGCGCCAGAAAGGTAGTCCGACGTCTTCGGCGACATCCAAACGCCAGCCGTCAACCCCATCCGACGGGTCGCCATCGCCATTCGGATCCATCCAACGCCGTGTGATGTCGAAGATGTGGCTTCGGATGGGAGCGATGAGTGTGCCGTTCTCTTCTTTGAGCTCGGGAAGGCCTTTGTATCCCCACCATCCTTTGTAATCGAAGCCGTCGGGAAGCGAGTCGTTGAACACGACGCCCTCGTACCAACCTTTGAATCGGGAGTTCTGTTTGTTCTCGAGAAGATCCCGGAACGCCCAGAAATCGCGTCCGGTGTGGTTGAACACGCCGTCGATGACGATGCGGATGCCGCGTTCGTGCGAAGCCTTTATCAGATTCAAGAAGAGGGAATCGGCGGAGGTCCAGACCCAGGTGTTCGGATCGATGGGATCTTCGGCGTTCATCTTCGCGACATCGCCGACCGGATCGGGACCGAAATGACGATCGATGTGGTGATAGGAGCTGGCGTCGTATTTGTGCATCGAGACGGCGTCGAACACCGGATTGAAGTAGATCACGTTCACGCCGAGCGAATCGAGGTAATCGAGCTTGTCGATCACACCCTGCAGATCGCCGCCGTAGCGCCGTGTGGTCGCGAAACTGCGGAATTCGGGGCCGCGCTTCTGTTCCCAATCGGCCCGCGCATACCAATCGCTTGTCCATGGTGTGACCTTCCATCCTTCCGGTCCACCGATACGCTCGCGAGTGGGGTCGTTCGACGCATCGGCGTTATGAAACCGTTCTGGGAAAATCTGATACCAAACCGCATCCTTCGCCCATTCGGGGGGTGAGAGGCTTAAAAAAACGAATAGAATGTAGATCATTTCACCAGCATCATTTTCCGGGTGAAGGACTGCTGACCCGCCTGCATGCGGATCAGGTACACGCCTGAGGACAGGTTCGAGGCGTTGAAGGTGACTTCGTAGCGACCTGCGGCTTGCACGCCATTGACCAGAACCGCCACTTCGCGACCCAAGAGATCATAGACCTTGATGGTCGTCAAAGCGTCAACCGACAACTGATAACCGACAACGGTTGAAGGATTGAACGGGTTCGGATAATTCCCGGTGAGCGTGGTGACGGTCGGAAGGTCGGAACGCGACTCGTTGTCGTCGACGTCGGTCGTGATGCCGACCGGTGGCAATGGAAGGCGGGCCGTCGTGAAAATCTTGAATTCGCCGGGTTCCAAGCGGATGCCTTCCGTGGTGTTGGCGACCGTGCGGGTGGCGCCCGAGAAGTAGTCGTACCAATCGCCAGTGCGGGAGAACACGATGTTGGCATCGGCGGCGGTGACGCCGAAATTCCCAATCACGGACACGTCGAAATCAGCATGAGTGATTCGGTAGGATTTGATGGCGCCTCCCATGGATTGCGTGTAGTTGGCGGGTTGCTGGAAAGGTGCGAAGTCCGTCTTCAGGCGGATGAGCGCGGCCCAGGTCTGGTACAGATTGTACCGCTGCGGGTCGTTGCGATACGCCCAACGGATGGGTTTCGGATCGGTACGGCCGACCTGGGGCAGAACGGCCGAATTGGCGCAATCCGCGCTGTCGTTGAGGCACTCGCTGGGTCCGCCGCCATAGCCGAGTTCGCCGAACTGCCAGATCATCTTCGGTCCGGGCACCGGAAAGAAGAAGGCCCCGGTCAGTTTCTGACGCTGCAGGCCGATGGGTACGGTTTTGATGTTGTGCGCGGCGTTGGTGGAGTTGCCGAAGAGACGGTTCTTGAGCATGATCCACTGCTCGTCATGGCTTTCCATGTAGGAAACCAGCGCCGGGGTCGAGAACCCGCGATTGCCGAAATAGGCGCTGGAGAAATCGGAACTGGCCGTCCATCCCATCGACGCTTCCTGGAAGGCATGGGTGGCGTTGTTCCAGAGCATCATTCCATGGGCGCCCAGCTCTTGCTCCTCGTTGTTTGCTGCGAAATGCTCAAGGATCACATACGCGTTGTTCTTGACGGACCAGATGGAATTGGCCATCCGCTTCAAGAGACGGATGCGGGATGCGTCGTATTGTCCCCAGAAACCGACATTTCCCAAGCTGTTCACCTGGGTGAATCCTTTGGACAGGTCGAAGCGAAACCCGTCGATCTTGTATTCCTCCATCCAATAGCGGTTCACGCGGTCCACGAAGTATTGCGTCGCTTTGCTTTCGTGGTTGAAGTCGTAACCGACATTGAAGTCGTGCTTGGCCACCGGGTTGAAATACGGAGAATTGGCCGCCGGACGGTTGTTTGCCGCATCCCAATACATGCGAACCAAGGGGTTCAGGCCGAACGCATGGTTGAGCACTTGGTCGAGAATGATGGCGATTCCCCGTTCATGGGCGGCATCCACGAATTGCTTGAAGGCGTTCGGCGTGCCATAGGCTTTGTCGAGAGCGGTAAAGAACATCGGGTTGTACCCCCAGCTGATATTGCCTTCGAACTCTTTGACGGGCATGAGTTCGATCGCGTTGATGCCCAGCCGTTGCAGGTAATCGAGCGTATCGATCAGCGTCTGGTAGTTCTTCGCCTCGATGAAATCACGCACCAGAAGCTCATAGATCACGAGTTTCTCTTTAGGCGGAGGCGTGAAATTCGTGACCCGCCATTGGTAGGGCACCGGACGTGTGTTCAGCACACCGACAACGTTCGTGGTTTTTCCGGTTGGGTACGGTTTCAGATTCGGGTAGGTGGCCGCATCGATGAAGGAGTCGTTCCAGGGGTCGAGGACCTTCTCGGAGTACGGATCGGCCACACGCAAAGCCCCATCGATCAGATACTGGAAACCGTACTCTTGTCCGGCTGTGAGACCCGTGAGGTTGATCCAATACCAGACGCTGTCTGCATTCACGGCATGGCGTTTCATGAGGTAGCTTGGAAGCACCCCCCAGTCATTGAAATCACCAATCACATGCACGTACTGCTTGTATGGGGCGAAGAGCGATAGGGTGGCCTTTGTCGGATCGTTCGGATCGTAGGTGATACCATCGCGAAGGCCTTGCGGACGCGCTTCCTCCACCACACTGATCGACGTTAGGTACGAAAACGTGGTCGAATCGGCGATGGTGACCCCGGCTTTGGTGACCGCCACGATCTTGAGCTCATGCGAACCGGCCGTGAGCGTCACCCCGAGATCGGCGAATGCCGGAACTCGCACCAATTGGCGGGCTCCGTCGTAATACCCTTGCAAGGTGCCGATCTGCACATCGTTGAGAAAGATTTTGGACGCCGCGACATCAATCGAATCGGACGATTTCGCCGCCACAGTCGCCCATATTCCCGGGTCGGTGTTCTGCACGATGCTACTCGTCGCCGGCTGCATCTGGAAGACCAAGGGATGAGTCACCCGTAAATAGGAATCGCTGTTCGGACCGAACGTTTTCGGATTAAGACGGTCGGTATACCAGGCGAAACTGGTGCCGGTGCTGTTCAGATGGTCGTGGGTCTTATAGGAGTATCCGGGAACTCCGGAAAGCAAGGACGTGCCTCCTCCCACTCGCAACCGCACGATCTTGTAGGAGAATCCGTTCGCGGCATCCCGGGTCATAATGGAGGAATGGGTCGGCGAGATCACTCCGGACACGTTGTTTCCCCAGGCATTGAACTCGCCGGGCAGAAACGAACGGACGGCATTCGCCGCCGGAACATGCCGGAAGGTGACGTTCAGGGAATCCTGTGCGGTCAAGAGGATGGGCGTGAACAAGAGGAGCGCGGCAAAAACGCGCTTAGGAGTGATAATCATGGACTGTAGGATTGAGTTCAGGAAATTGCGGCGAACAAAGACGCCACAGCGGAGTTGCGGATCACAAGCTGTGGAGAGAACACCGTATGGGTGATTTCCAGGTCGGGGTTCTCAATGCGCTGGATCAGTTTTTCAACGGCCATGAAGCCCATATGGTACATGGGCTGGCTCATGGTGGAGAGTCCGATGAACTCGGAGAACTTGATATCGTCGAATCCGACGATGGGAATGTGATGGTTCCGGTCCGTCATCGCTTTGATCGCACCGAGAGCCTGGATGTCGGAGCTGCAGAAACAGGCGTCGGGAATGGGATCCATGTCAAGCAGACGCGTCATCGCTTCGTAGCCGTTTTGTTCGGTGTATCCGTCGCGTTCGTTGGATGTGGCTACCATGATCAAGGAATCGTCCACCATCCGGCCCATGTCTTCCAAGGCGCGTCGAAATCCGCGGGTACGGTCAGCCGTGGGTTTCGACAGGGGATTCGCGCAGATCATGGCGATGCGCTGATGCCCACGCGAGATGAGATGTTTGGTGGCGATGTAGGCCCCTTCAACGCTGTCCACGCTGACGGAATCAAACAAGGCGTGGTAATCGTCGATGAGCACGATGGGGACGTTCATCCGTTTCAACGTGTCCACTTTGGGGTCCGAAAGATGGATGGAAATGATGATGTAGCCTTCCGCGGTGCCACGTTTCATCATGTATTCGACTTGTTCCTCCAGGGAGTCGCCTACTTTCACATTGTAGATGTTCAGGTCGTAATCGTAGGCTTGGAGTTTGTCCTGCATGCCGGCAAGTACTTCCATGAAGAAGTGGTTCGACAAGACAGGGACGATGGCGGTGATCAACCGAGTCCGTTTTTTCGCCAGACCTTGAGCCAACGCATCGGGGTGATAGCCAAGGAGTTGGGAAATGCCCATGACCTTGTCGCGGGTTTTGGCGCTCACGCTGGGTGAGTTGTTCAAAACACGGGACACGGTCGCGATGCTGACCCCTGCTTCACGTGCGATATCGTAGATCGTAGCCGACAAAACGTGGAATGACTTAGGCTGACATTGGGAAATGAAACGGGGTTCCGGACAATCCGGAACCCCTGTTTCTAGATGCGGATGCCGATTATTTCACGAGCATCATGCGTTTTTGCTGAACGAAGCTGCCTGCGCGCAGTTCATACACGTAGACACCGGAAGCCAAGCGGCTTGCGTCGAACGGTACGCTATGCGTGCCAGCGCTCAATGCGCCGTTCACCAGGGTAGCCACTTGCTGACCCAGTACGTTGTACACGGTCAAGGTGACGTTGCCGGATTGCGGCAGGTTGAAGCTGATGGTCGTGCTTGGGTTGAATGGGTTCGGGTAGTTCTGGGAAAGAACATACTCGGTCGCCATGTCGGCATCACGATCCACGCTCACACCGTTGTTGTAGGTCGGCACGGCCTCGAAATCGAGGTTGGTGGCTTTCCATACGATCGGCTGAAGTGTGAACTCATCGGGCCACAGAACGTTGTCACGGTCGCGGCTGTCGTAAGGAGTCACGTACCGGTAGTAACGACGGCCTGCGTCGAAGCCTTCGCCGTTGACGACGGTTGTTCCGTCGGCTTTGCGATACGCCAGAGCGAAACCGATCATGTTGTCGGCCGGCAGACGCATTTGGTAGACCAATTCAAAGATGTTCGGTTGGCCAGCGACTGGCTTGAACAGAATGCGGTCTATGGTGGTGCTACCTGCGGCAAAACCATCATTGTTCGATGGGATGCCTTGCGTCAGGGCCCAGATCGGAGTTTGGATGGCCAAGAACAGGGAGTCGTTGGCTGGATCGAACGGCGTTGTGTGCGACAGAGCGGGGGTCATGTCGACAAGGAAAGTGACCGGCATCGTCGTGAAGGCGTTGCGGGTTTCACGGATCACACCGTAGGACGGTACGCCGTTGAAGAACGCGAGTCCATCGGCGGCGTCATCGATCACAGTTTGAACAGCGGCGTCGGTGTACGTGTGCAAACGGTTGCCACCACCGGTGATGCCCGGCTCTTCCCATCCAGCACCTTCACTGAGGTTGGCGATGTAGTTCGGGCTGGTGTTGTCGAAACGGCTCGGATCCCAGCGTACAAAGTATTTGTACGATACGGTGGCTCCTACTTCTTCGGTGATGCTGAACGCGCGGGTCCAAGCGTCGAAGGTTTCGTTGTAGGCGGCGGCACCGGAACCATCGGCGGCAGTGTTCCAGCCATTGAATCCACCCGGGACGAACACACGGTCGCCCAAGGAGCGGTTAAACAGCTCAAGCTCTTCAAGCACACCCACGTTCACTGCGAACTGCAGCGAGGCGTTCACGACGGGGCGCGAAGGCGGGCGGCGGTTCTGGAAGAACGAGAAGTAGATCGTAGTGTCGGATTGACCCACGCGTCCGTCGCGGTTCGGATCGGAATCCCAAAGCACTGTGGATCCGTTTTCGATCACGAACTTGTACTGGAATGCGGTACCTGCGGCCGAAACCGGCAAATAGGCCACACCCGAGTAGAAGACGTTGCGGTTGCCTTCCACCATCGGCTCTGCGGTGAACACTGGGTTCGTGCTGCCCCAATCCAGTGGCGCGCCACCACGTACACCGACCACAGAGGTCTCAGTCACGTCATTGGTCGCGAATGCGGCACCCACGTTCACACGGAAGCGGACAGCGATGGTGTCAGGCTTGGTGTGCGCGATCGGGTTCGTACGGTTGAAGAACATCACGGGAAGGGTGATGTCGCCCGAAGCATCCGCAGGTACGGTGTAGGAATAGTTTCCACCACCCGGAGCATCGCTTTCCCAGCCGCCGGACACGTGGTCGACCGTTCCGGTTCCGTCAGGACCCGGCTTACCGGTGTAGAACTTGTACGTGAGGACATCGCCGGGAGCGAGTTTCAGCGTTTTGCTCCAGTAGTCACCGCCAGCGTTGTCGAGGGTGATCGAGCCGGAACCCCAGTTCACCGTCTGACCGAAGTAGTCGGTTTGCTCTGCACCGTTCACGACGCCACGGATCTGCACCAGGTCGGTGGTTTTCACGGTGTCGCGGATGGTCGAGGTGTTGACCGTGAACTTGACGTTCACATAGCTTGGAGCCGAAGGCACAAAGGCGCTGATGTCATAGCTGGCGATGTGGTTGTTCGTCGCAAGTAGGTACATGCGCTTGTTGGCCACGTCGAAGAGCGGACCGCCGGCACCGTTGCCATTGCCGTTCAGACCAGGGGCGGTGTAGGCCAACTCAGTATTTGTGACGGCGTCCACGAGCGAGGCGGACTGACCGGCAGCAAGTAGGTTGCCAGGGAAGGCGGCGAACAGTTTGTTGCCGTTGATCTCGGCATAATCCAACCAGAGGGACGCTTTCAAAATATCGAACGTACCGGTAGGCAGAGCCGGGATCACCGAACCAATGGCGCCGTTCACAGTGCTGATTTTCTTCACCGTGTAATCGAACTCATTTATCCAGAGCGAATCTTCGCCAGCGATCGGAGCCATACCGCGAACCGCACGCATCACCGTGTTGTTAACGGCGCCGAAATTGAACACGGCACTTACAGTCAACGCATCATTTGCCCATGTCAACTTGGCAAGATTCGGATTGTTTGATCCGCCTACGTACACATCGCTAGCACCATCCGTCCAGTCCAAACGGAACGCATCCCCGAAGCGGAGGGCCAGATCATTAACCGCGCCGGAGAAAGCGACGACAGGTGCCGAAGATTCATCTGCCCAGGTGTAGATCTTGAGTGGCGACGTTACGGTGTTGGTGGTTAGGTTGGTCATGAAGATGCGA
>CAYVRS010000045.1:6413-15642 GCA_964454075.1 uncultured Chitinophagales bacterium | reverse complement strand
CCAGCGTTTCCGCGACAAGTCGGTCGATCTGGAAGGCCTTCAGATCGACCGCACCGGCAAGACCTTCTATTGGGCCGGACGCTACCACTTCGATCTGAACACGCGCGACACGCTCGACACCCAGCTCAACGTTTTCGAGCATTTCGACCCCATCATTCCCGCATCGTACGCGGAAAGCCGGATCGTCTGCCTCGGCAACATCCACCCGAGCCTGCAAAGCAAGGTGCTCGACCAGGTGGGCGGCGCCGACCTGGTGATCTGCGACACCATGAATTTCTGGATTTCCGGTGCGCCCGATGCCCTCAAAGCCACGCTGAAGCGGGTGGATGTGCTCATCATCAACGACTCGGAAGCCCGTGAGCTTTCCGGCCTGCCGAACCTGATCAAGGCGGCGGATGCGATCCGTGCGATGGGTCCCCGCGTGCTGATCATCAAGAAAGGCGAGCACGGCGCGCTGCTGTTCACCGATGAAGGCATCTTCTCGGCCCCGGCGTATCCGGTGGTCGACATCTTCGACCCGACAGGAGCGGGAGACACTTTCCTGGGCGGCTTCGCCGGATGGTTGTCGAGCACCGGCGACCTGAGCCACGCCAACATGCGGCGCGCCGTGATCTACGGCAGCGTGATGGCGAGCTTCTGCGTGGAGGAATTCGGTCCGGAGCGCCTGCTCTCGCTCACCCGTCCGGAGATCGATGCGCGGGTGGAACAGGTGAGGGCGTTGAGTCATATTCCGTAGGCCGTAGACCGTAGGCCGTAGACCGTGGGACGTTGGACGTGGGGATGAACACCTCGCACCTCACACTTCGCACTTCGCACCTCATACTTCGCACCTCGCACCTCGCACAACCAACAACCAACCACAAACAAATTGCTTTTAGCCACCAAAAACCCGCACAAGCTCGATGAGATGCGCCATGCCTTGGCGGGATCGGGGCTTGAGCTGCGATCCGCCTTCGACATCGCCGATCTGCCCGAAATCGACGAGGATGCCGACACCTTGGAAGGGAACGCCTTGAAGAAAGCGCGGGAGACCTATGCGCTGACCGGGTTGATGAGCGTCGCGGATGACACGGGCTTGGAGGTCGCGGCCTTGGGTGGACGTCCGGGTGTATGGTCGGCGCGCTACGCAGGCCACGGAGCGAGTTATGCGCAGAATGTGGACAAGCTGCTGGGCGAGATGGCGGCGTACCCCGACCCTGCGCAGCGGAAGGCGCGGTTCAGGACGGTGATCGCGGTGGCGGGTGCGGCGGGAGAATGGATCGTGGAAGGGGAGTGCGCTGGGGAAATCCTAACCGAACGTCGCGGGGATGGGGGGTTCGGCTACGACCCGGTGTTTCGGCCGGAGGGGTGGGACCGGAGCTTCGCAGAAATGACGATCGCGGAGAAGAACGAGATATCGCATCGGGGTCGGGCCCTGAAGGCGTTTGTCGCGGCGCTGAAGGGAAGGGAGTGAACACTGTCCGCAAGTTACACTCTAATAAAAACAAAATATGTCCCCTTCTTCCACTACGTTTGCTGAAATCAGCGCGGAATCGCCGGTGATCCAGCCTAGATAATCGTTTTTTTAAGAGGATAACTTCCCGGAAGTATAAATAGACTTCTAACGAATTATCAGCGGGCGGGGTAGGATTTCTTCATGAAGACGACCGATTCGCGTATCAATTCTCGAAGGACATCCGCATCCACATCGCTGAGTTTTTTCAGATGCAGGCAGCTTTTTCCGGTTTCGTGCTTGCCGAGTCGACGCATCAGGTCATCATATCGATCAATGCCGGCCATGATGTACACGGGGAGGTCTTTTTTTCGAGGCGAGAATCCGACGATGGACCGATCTATGGTCCGGCCCGAGGCATAGACATAATGGTAGGAATCGAACCATATGATGCTGCTTCCCCAAAGGACGGGTGGTTTTCCGGTGAATTGGAACGTTTCGATCCGACGCCAAGTCCGGCGCCGACCCAATGTCCGGGGAGCCACGCGACATCCGACAGGCTCGCACGACCGGCAGGGGCATCGGGCTCAAGCCGCAGAACGTCTTGGGCCGAGCTCACGGAACTAAAAGACAGCCATAAAAGGAGTACGATAAGGATGCGCATAAGGCGGATCACCCGTGTTTTCCGGTGGTCCACCCATCCTGATCAAGCCACTTCCGGCCTGATTCCACTGCTGGACCTTCCAGGGTCGTCCCCATGGAATCGTTCCAGCGGTTGAGATAGCCGAACAAAGCCACGACGCCAGCGATTTCCACGATCTCACCATCGGTCCAATGTTCTTGCAATGCGTGTTTCACTCCTTCATCCACCACATTCGGGATGAGGGATGCCGCCCGGGCGAAACTCAAGGCCGCGCGCTCAGCCGGCGAAAAGGCGGGATGGGTCTCGAATGACCAGATATGGGCCATTTGATCGGCTCCGGCGCCATAGCGTTCCGCGGCACGGATGGTGTGGGCCTGGCAGTATCGGCATCCTGCCGCATGGCTGGAGATATAGCCGATCAGCCGTTTCAGGGCGGAGGTGACCCGGCCGTGATTGTCCATCACCGCTTTGTTCAAGGCCACGAACGATTTCGCGATTTCCGGCCGATGCGACATCGTCAGCACGCTGTTCGGGCAGAATCCAAGCGTTTCTTCATATAGCGTGATGAGGGCGCTGAGTTCGGCATCAGGTGTGGATGGCGCCGGTAGGACCAGAGGTTGGGGCATGGAATCGGGACTCTTGGAGTGCGTTGAACTTCGAATATAGCTCAGGGAAACTTGCGGACACTATCACTCTACTAAAAACATATAGCAATGAAAACCGCTGGAATCTGACTACATTCGAGGGTCAAGTGCCGCTCGAGGTAGAAACCGCTTGCGGACAGTATCACTTAACTCCTATCAAAATGATGCTTTTCCTCGCTCTTTTCCTCCTCATCCACACTCCGCCCGAGGCCGAGCTCACCGCCAAACTGCACGCGTTCATGGCTGGCGCATCCGTCAACGACGCCGCCATCCACGATGCGTTTTGGGCCGACGACCTCATCTACACCAGCTCCACAGGTCGGCGTTTCGGGAAGAAAGAGATCATGGATGGGTTCTCAACCTCACGTACCCCATCCACCACCACGTATACCGCCGATGAGATCCGGATCAAGGTCTACGGCGATGTGGCCGTCGTCGCCTTCCGGATGACCGCTGTGGATGTGGCCTCGTCCGCCCCCGTCACCACCTTTTATCTGAATAGCGGCACCTTCGTCAAGCGCGATGGCCAGTGGCGCGTGGTGAACTGGCAAGCGACGCGGGTACCCTGAGATAAGTCTCTTATCAAGTGAAACTTGCGGACAGTATCACTCAACAATCATCAAAAATTACCTCAAACCCCCGAATCCAAGCGCCAATCGGCGTTTTGAGTTGATGTCAACTTGCGGACAGTATCACTCTATTCCTTGCGTATCAAGCGCACCGCCTGCCCTCCGCCCGGCGCCAGGCGCATGTCCAGCACGGTCGAAGCGTCGACCTCGCGCTCTTCGACGACGAAGTCGTACGGCGCGGTGAGCCAGTCCGCCTTTTCGCCATCCCGGTAGATCTGCGCCGTGTAGGTGGCTCCAGGGGTCAGGAAGTGAAGCGGCACCTGCAGCATGCGTCCGCTTTCGGCCGTCATGCTGCCGATGAACCATTCATCCTCGCCACGGGTCTTCCGCGCGATGGTGACGTATTCGCCGATGGATCCGTTCAGCACCAAGGTCTGATCCCAATCGGCTTTCATGTCTTTGATGAACTGGAATGCCTGCGGGTACTTGGGATAGTTTTCGGGCAGGTCGGCGGCCATGAGCAGCGGCGAATAGACGGTGACGTACAAGGACAATTCTTTCGCCAAGGTGTGCTTGATCCGGTTTTCTGGCCGCCATTCGTTGAAATACAGGTCCAACACGCCCTGTGTGTAATCAAACGGTCCCGCCAGGCTCCGTGTGAACACCACGTTCAACAGGTGGTTCGGCGGATTCCCTTTCTCCGCTCCCCAGGCGTTGTATTCCTGCCCGATGGCCACTTCCCGGGTCATCAGGTTCGGCCAGGTGCGGCGCAACCCGGTGTCTTTCACACCTTCGTGCACATTCAGGCTGATGCCGTACTTCGCGGCGAGTTCGGTCACGCGTTGATGGTGACGCACCATGTATTGCCCATGATGCCATTCGCGTTGTTCTTCACCCTTGTCGTTGATCCATTTGATTTCACGTCCGTGGCCCACATAACCCATCTTCACGGCGGTGACGCCCAGGCGTTGATACAGCGCGAAGGCGGCTTCCATCTGCGCTTCGTAATGCAGCACAGTGGCCGAGGTTTCGTGGTGACCCATCAGCTTCACGCCCTTTTCCTTGGCATAGGCCGCGACGCCTTCCAAGTCGAAGTCCGGATACGCCTGCGTGAAATCGAACACCGCCCCGTCGCGGTACCAGTCGCCTTCCCAGCCCAGGTTCCATCCTTCGACCAACACCTGGTCGAAGCCGTTCGCCGCCGCGAAATCGATGTATCTCTTCGCATTCTCCGTGGTGGCGCCATGTTTAGGTCCGCTTCCCCAAGTGGCTTTGTCCAGGTGCATCTCCCACCAGATGCCGACATACTTGCCGGGTTGGATCCACGACGTGTCGGCGATCTTGCCGGGTTCGTTCAGGTTGAGGATGAGGTAGGAGGTGACCAATCCGCCGGGCGTGTCGCTCAGCTGCAGCGTGCGCCAAGGCGTGACCGACGGGGCCTGGGTCTTGACCAGGGTTCCATCCGCCCATGGCATCAGGTTGGCTTTGAGGCGGTTCGATCCGATGTTCTCGAGCGTCATCGTGCTGTAATCGATCAGCGCGGCCTCATGGAAGCTCATGTACAGGTCGTCGGCGGTTTTCATGGTGATGGGGGTGTGCACGGTGTCGAGCGCGCTCACAGGCCGTTTCTCGAAGAAATACTCGAACCGGTTCCATTGATAGGCGTCGATCGACCAGGTGGTGTGATCCCCTGTTAGCGCGAATTCGGTTTTCTCATTGGTGATGGTGAACGCGCCGAGGTTCGGTTGCGACGGGAATTCATATCGGAATGCCACACCGTCGTCGTACGCGCGGAACACGATCACCAAGATGCGCGGACGCGCGGAGGTTTCCTGAAGTGTCACCTTCAGCTCGTTGTAATGGTTCCGGATGAGCCGCTGCTCGCCCCAAGGCTGTTCCCAGGTCTCATCAACGCCGGTGGACGTGGCGCTGACCACCTGGAAGCCCCGGTCCAACGGACGCTGCCCTTGGAGTTCGAATCCGAGCGCCGAGCTCAGGATCACCGGTCGCCCCAAGCGCTCCACCCGATAGCTTGGAACTCCGTCGTTGAGCTCGAAGGTGACGGAGTTCACCGCAGAGGGGGAGGAGACGATATGCAGTTGGAGCAGGAGGAGGAAGAGCGGGAGCATGATGAATAAAGTTGAATGGTGAATGGTGAATGATAAGAAACTCGGTCTTACTCCATTCATCCTTTCACATCCAACCTTCAACATTTATCGCTGGATCAGCGGTCTCAAGCCTGAGACGGGATATCCAGCGCGTTTGCGGTTCCCCGTCCGGGCTCGCTCTCGATGCGCATGGTGACATCGTGCTTCTGTTTCAAATCGAAGACCGGCAGAAGCCCCAACCCCGATCCTTGTCACCTTCGGTGCCGTAGGTGCGGGTGTTCGAAAAAGGACCTGCCGAGCTTTGGATCATCACTGCGTAGGATTCCACATCGGAACATTCATACTTACGGACATCACTTACCACCAGTTCACACATGCCGATGATGCTCAGGTTGCCGGGAGGGAGATTGGTGTGATTGATTCCGATACAACCCGCCACCACTTACAGGAGCAAAAGGAGGGCGCTTTCTCTGAATCAGGTCATCATCTTATTTCGGGCGCTTTTCTCCGGCGGTGATCGACACGTTCAGCACATTAATGTCGGGCGGCAGCTGACAGGTCGAGAACTCCGAGAAGGCGCAAGGCGGGTTATAGGCTTTGTTGAAATCGATGACCGTAAGATTGGTGCCATCGGCAGGCGGATCGATGTACAGGAACCGGCCGGCCTGATAGGTCTCGGTGCGGTTGGTGGCGTCGCCGAGGATCACGAAGAATTGCGAGCCACCATCCAAGGCGTGCAGGGTGTGGACTGTTCCATCCAGATCGAATTCGAGGATGCCGGGGGAGGCCATCGGTTCGGTCTTTCCGAGAATGTTCACGATGGGGATGGTGGTGCCCGGCGGGTTCGGAATGAATCGGGCCACCCGCACGAAGGTGGTGTCCGTGGCGTATCGCGGGAAACCGGTGAAGGCGTCGACCTCGGGGTTTTCCGTGTTCCAGATGCGGATACCGATCAGTCCGGTGCGTTCGATGATGCGCCAGCGGTGGGTGCCGCTTTCAATGGTGGGAGAATCCGGGCCGTTGAACAGAAGCGTATCCGAATGAAAGACGAGGCTGTCGCGGCGCTCGACGGACTGTCCGTCCAGGAAAGTGGTCACTCCGTTGTCGATCCAGATCATGCCCGAGAGGCGCATCCAACCCATCGGATTCGTCAGCGACGTATGCCTGATCTGCATCCATTCCTGCAATGAGGTCTCGTAATCAGGGGGGATGGGGGATTGACCGAGGCGTGTGCAACCGAGTGTGAGAAGGAACGCGATGACAAAGGGCTGTTTCACTCGACGTGAAGCCTAAGCTCGCTCAGCATGTCCACGTTGATGGGTTTTTCAAGGAATCCGACCACTTGGGGATAGGTTTTGGCCTTGAAATTATCGGACTCATCGACCGATGAGGTCACCATCGCCACCTTCATGTGATTGGCGAAAGGTTGGTCTTGGATGGCGTCTAAGAACTCCCAACCGCTCATGACGGGCATATTGATGTCGAGCAGTACCAGGGTGCGGGTGTCCGCATCTGCGGTGGCCATGAGATTGTCGAGGGCTTCCCGTCCGTTGAGGTAGGTTTCCGGAGCCACAGGGAATCCGCATCGGCCCACAAGCTTTTTGTGGATGAAGATGATGATGCTGTCGTCGTCGACAATCAGGGTTCGAAAGCTCATGAGATCGGTTTGGTGGTCGATGCCGAGGGATTGTTGCTTCTTCACTGTTTATGGAAAGATACGATGAGGAAGAGTATTTCTTCCACTAACTGTGACTTTTCCCTGTGTTCATCGAAGGGGAGTTAGAAATTCCAGGCGACAAACCGGCTGGTCTTCTGCCCCTGTCCCATCTCGACGATCTGGACGTCGCTGGCGCCGACCAAGCGGATTTCCTGGATGATGGCGTCGAGCCGGTTTTTCTTCGCCACCAGGCTCGTGAACCATTCCACCTGCTGCGAGAAGGAGACGCTTTCACGGACCATGCGGCGTATGAAGGCCTCCTCGCCCCCGGCGCACCAGAGTTCATGGGAGCGTCCGCCGAAATTGCGCATGGCTTCTTCCGCTTTCTCTTTCCCCAGGTTCTTCCATTTGCGGCGGGTGGCGGCGCGCACCTGTTCCTCCGACTCATGGAAGGGAGGATTGCACATCACCGCGGCGAAACGGTCGGTCTTGCGGATCACGCCGTCGAGGATGCGCTTATCGGATACCTGCAGGCGCAGGGTGATGCCTTCGCGGAGCCCGGGGTTCCGGTCCAGGATCGCTTGCGCCGAGGCCAGCGCCGTCCGGTCGATGTCGGTCCCCACGAAGCGCCATCCGTATTCCCGCCGACCCAGGATCGGGTAGATGGCGCTGGTTCCCGTGCCGATGTCGAGCAGCGTCACGTCGTCGCCGGTGCGGCCCAGCAGATCAGCCAGATGATGGATGTAGTCGACGCGGCCGGGAATGGCCGGACACAGATATCCTTCGGGGATCGACCATCCCTCCACTAGGTAATGGTGTTTGAGAAGGGCGCGGTTGAAGACCTGGATGGCGACGGGATCCGCGAAATCAATCGAGTCTTTCCCGGCGGGATTGGGTCGGATGAAGCGGCTCAGACCCGGATGGGTCTCGGCCAAGGCATGGAAATCGTAGCCGTCGATATGCAGGTTGCGCGGATGCATCGGTCTCACACCTGCCCGACCCACCATCCCGGATCGTTGGAGTGGAAGGCGGCGCGGATGTGGCGGTAGAGGTCCTCGGGAAGCGGTCCCTTCTTCGCGGCCAGCAGGATCTGAAGCAGGTGTTCTTCGCGATGGGTTCCGGCGATGGCGCACGACACCCCCGGGGTGAACGCCGAGAAACGGACCGCCGTCTCGAGTTTCTCCAAGCCTTGACGGTCGATGTTCATCGTTTTCCACCGCCACCAGTATTCTTCGGCATAGTCGCCGATGGGAACCTCGGCGAAGCGCCAGGGCGCGTTGGCGAGCGGGCGCTTCGCGATCACGCCCATCCCGCGTTTCGCGGCCGCATCCACCTGCCAGGCGATGCCCCGCTGGTCGCAGAGGTTCACGGAGCACTCGATCACGTCGAAATGGCCCGACTCGACGGCCCAACCCAGCGTTTCGTTCTCACCAGAATATCCGGCCAAGCGGATCTTGCCGGCCAGCTTGGCGTCGATCAGGGCTCGGATCGAGTCTCCCTGTTTCAGATGCGGCATGCCGCAGGAATGCAGATAGACGATGTCGAGGTGGTCGGTGTGAAGACGCACGAGAGCTTCGTCGATGCCCCGGCCCACGGCGTCGTAGCTCCAATCGGTGACGCCCTCGATGCCGTAACCGACTTTCGTGCAGAGGATGAGCTTGTCGCGCCTGCGTTTGGCGAAGTGGCCGATGCGCTGTTCGGAGAGGTCGTAGCTGCGGGCGGTGTCGATGAGTGTCACGCCGTTGTCGAAGGCCGTCTGGAGCAGGGAATCGACATGGGAGTCGGACAGATGGGGTGAGCCGATGTGTCCGGCGCCCAGACCGATGACGGGAACGGTGAGGCCGGTGGTACCGAGGGGGCGGAATTGCATGGGGAGATGTGCGTTGTGGGTCGTTTGTTGTTCGTTGCTAGCCTTCGCCAAATGTAGACACACCGTTTCCGAAATCCGAAGTAATTTACTCCCGCTTCACGACTCACAACAAACCACCACCAACAAACTCCGTGTCACAACTCTCATTCCGCGGTTTTTTGAAGGAAGTCCGTTTCGCGTACATCGCCGGGACGAGCGTCCTCATTTTCCTCTTCCTGGTGGGGTTGTTTGAAATCATCAGCATCACGTTCCTTGAGCAGGGCGATCCGGAGCTGATCCGGTACTTGCATCTGACGCGGGGTGCGG
>CAYVRS010000045.1:5036-6403 GCA_964454075.1 uncultured Chitinophagales bacterium | reverse complement strand
CACGGTCACCGTCCTGCTTGGCTGGATCGCCTGGACGCTCTACGAGTTCCGCGACCGGTTTTTGACAGTGGTGCGCGAGCACGACACCCAATACCAACGCATCCTGGAGTCGTCAGCCGATGCTGTGGTCATCACAGACGCGGCGCACGTGGTCACGTACATCAATCCGTCGGCCCTTGAACTGCTGCGTCGCACGCGTGAAGACACCCTGAACACCGATGCGTCGGCCTTCATCCCGTTCGGAACCCCGAACCCCGCCGCGGAAAAGACCGAGCTCGAGTGGGTGCACAGCGCCCGGCGCAACCAGATCCTGAACGGAACAGTGACGACGCTTAGGGATTCGTCCGGCGACGTCGACGCCTATCTGATCGTGATCCGCGACCTCACCGAGCGTGCCCTGCGCCAAGCGCAGATGGAGCGGTCCGAGCGGCTGGCCAGCCTCGGACACATGGCCGCCGGCGTGGCCCATGAGATCGGGAATCCGCTCACGGCCATCTCCTCGATGGTGCAGCTGATCCAACGGAAGGTCACGGATACGGCGCAGAAGGAGCAGCTGGCGCAGATCCGGAACAACATTTCCCGCATCACGCAGATCGTCCGCGACCTGGTTGATTTTTCGCGCCCCAAACCGGCCGAAGTGGCTCCGGTCTACGCCCATGTGCTCGTCAACGAGGTGATCGGGCTGCTGAAGCACGATGCGCGTTGCCGGAACATCCATTTCGACATGAGCGGCGTCCAGGAAGTGCCGGTGGTGGAGGCCGTGCCGGACAAGCTCTTCCAGGTGATCGTGAATCTGATCTTGAACGCGGTCGACGCCACGCATGGCATCCCGTCGCCTGAGGTCCGCATCGTGGTGCGGTCCGTCTCGGACCACATCGAGATTTCGGTCTGCGACAACGGCAAGGGCATCCCTTCGGAGCTTCAGACGCGGATCTTCGAACCGTTCTTCACCACGAAAGAAGTGGGTAAGGGGACAGGACTGGGTCTTTCGGTCTCGCATCACATCATCGAGCAGTTCGCAGGCAGCCTGTCGGTGAGCTCGGTTCCAGGGAACACGGAATTCAGGATTTCGCTACCTTTCGCGCAATGAATGCCAGAATCCTGATCGTCGATGACGAAGGCGACATCCGCCTGACCCTCGCCACGTTCCTCAAAGAAGAGGGATACCAATGCCAGACGGCGAAAGACGGTGAATCGGCGTTGGAGCACGTGCGGGAGGGAGGCATCGATGTGGTGCTCACCGACGTGAGCATGCCGGGAATGGGGGGCGTTGAACTGATGCGCCAGGTGCATCAATGGTCGTCGGAAACGATGGTGCTGCTGATGACGGCCTACGCTTCGGTGGAGACGGCGATCGAGGCCTTGCG
>CAYVRS010000045.1:0-5026 GCA_964454075.1 uncultured Chitinophagales bacterium | reverse complement strand
CGATTATTTCCTGAAACCGCTGGATCTTGACGAACTTGCGGTCCGCATCCGCTCTCTCATTCAAAGGCAGGAGCTCATCCGCGAGAACCGCTACCTGCGAGAGGTGATCGACAAGTCGTTCAACTTCAATTTCATCATCGGCGAAAGCGAGCCGATGAGGCAGATCTACAGGATGATCGACAAGGTGGGTCCCACGCGGTCGACCGTGCTGGTGACCGGTCCATCGGGCAGCGGCAAGGAGCTCATCGCCCGGGCGTTGCACCAACGCAGCGAACGCAAAGCCAAGCCCTTCATCGCCATCAACTGCGGGTCGATTCCTGAACCCTTGTTCGAGTCCGAACTCTTCGGCCACAAGAAAGGCTCGTTCACGGGCGCTATCAGCGACCGTGACGGGTATTTCGTGCTGGCGAACGGCGGCACCCTGTTCTTGGACGAGATCGGCGAGATGCCGCTGGCCATGCAGGTGAAGCTGCTCCGGGTGCTGCAAGACAGCGAAGTGAAGCCCGTGGGCGCTTCCACCAGCCATACCGTCGATGTGCGGATCGTGGCGGCCACCAACCGCGATCTGGATAAGGAAGTGGAGGAGGGCCGCTTCCGCGAAGACCTTTTCTACCGCTTGAACATTATCCGCATCGCTATGCCGACACTTCGGGAGCGCATCGGCGACATTCCCCTCCTGTGCCAGCATTTCGTGGAGCGGTTCAACAAGGAATTCCGCAAAGCCGTGAAAGGCATCGATTCGGCGGCCATGAGCCTGATCCTGCACCATCCGTGGAAAGGCCAGGTTCGCGAGCTGGAAAACGTGCTGGAACGCGCGATGCTGCTCACCGACAGCGATTACATCCGTGCGGAGGATCTTCCGTTCAGCGGATCCGTCGCCGAAGAGGAGCCGGTGGACGCCGCCGCCTTGGGTGACGCCGTGAGCACTTTCGAGCGGCAGTATATCCAGCACATGCTCAAGAAATACAACGGCAACCGGACGGATACCGCCCGCGCTCTGTCAATCGACGCGTCGACCTTGTACCGGAAGATGGAGAAATATCAGTTGCTCGACAGCTGATTCCGGTCGGCGCGGAACAGGACATCGAAATGGATATCCATCGTCTTGTTCACTTTGATCATGCCCATCATGGGGCTCGGCGGAACGATGTCGTAATCGGTCATGTCGAACTCATACTGACCGGTGATGCGCATCCCGTTGCGGGAGTCGGGGTGACCCAGGATGCGGATGACGACGTCACGCGTGGTGCCGGCCACAGTGAGTTTTCCCCGGGTTTCGACCCAATGGCCTAGGCCGCGCTGCCCGACGAGTCTGAATTCTGACAAGGTGTAGGTCACCGAAGGATGCTGCCTGTATTTCAGCGCGTCGCGCATGTCGGCGTTGATGCCCTCCAAGCCGCAATCGATCTGCCTGACGGGAATGGTGACGTTCAAACGGACTCGGTCGTGCCCTGGGCGGGCCATGTGCACGGACCCTTTCACATCCACGTTCATGGCCGTGCAGGAGAATCCGACGGGCCCGGCCGAGCCCTGAAGCCAGATCTTGGAACCGGGTTCCAATAAAACAGGCAGATCCTGCGCTTGCGCGTAGGATCCGCCCGTCACCAACAACACCAAAAAGAGTGTCTTAGCGGACATTGGTTTTCAGGTCGAACCGCAGAGTGATCGCATCACCGGCTTTGATCGCTCCCATCATGGCGGTAGGTGGAGCCACTTTGTAATCGGTCATCTTCAGGTTCACGGTGCCGGTGTAGCTGGCCACAGAGCCGGCGACGGCGCGTTTCACCGTCACGGGAACGACCTTGGTGGTTCCGGCGATGGTGACGCTGGCTTGAACCACGGCGGTGCCGCCGCTCAGGTCGATGTTCTTGCCTGCGATGGTGATATTCGGGAAGCGGGTGGATTTCAGGGCTTCATAGACTTTGTCGTCCATGCCGCTCTTTCCGCTTTTCATGCCGCTCACGGGCACGGTGATTTTCACGGAGTCGACGTGGCTGCCGTTCTGATACAAAGTGCCGGTCACACGTTCCACATTCACTGTCCAGTCGTGCACGGTAGAGGTGCCGTCTACCCACATTCTGGAGGTCGATGCGAAGGCGAGGGCTTGGGCGGATATCACCGAGGTGGTGGTGAGCAGGAGGGTGAATGAGAGGATGAAGGATTTCATGATGTGGAAACAGATTGGTTGGAATGATACCGACTCAGGTTCAACAATCATGCCAAACACGAAAACGAACTGTGAGGAGCGGAGGAGGGGAGTGGGACGTTGGAGTCATTGCAAGAGTGCATGATGATGGCCAAGGTGTGATTGCATTCTTGCAAGACTGCGATGGGTAATCCTCCAGTCCACCCTTCCTACGAGTGAAATTCAGCGGTTTTTCGACTTTGGCACGGCGTTTGGTTTAGGGTGACTCGAGAACCTTTTAATCCCTCTCACCAACCAAACCATATCGATCATGAACACCTCACTCCTCCTCGCCGCCCTCTTCGCCATGAGCGTAACGGCTCAAGCCCAGGTCATCGATGGCGACCGTCCGAACGGCCAGCAAGGCCTCACCGAATTCGAAAATCCGAAAGGACCCCTTCAGCCCTTCGATGGCGTGAAAGTCCGCATCGGCGGATTCTTCTCCCAAGACCTTCAAATGCTCAAGCATGAGAACAACGCCACGGCGAACGTCGTCGGTGGTGTCGACCTGAACGCTCCCCGCACGATCGGAAACAACTTCAACACGGCTCAGGCCAACTTGGACTTCGACGTGCAACTGGAACGCGGCGTCCACATGCACCTGACCACCTACCTTTCTTCGCGCCACCACAACGAAGCCTGGGTGAAAGGCGGCTACATCCAATTCGACGCCCTACCATTCCTTCCTTTCGACGCGGTTGACAAAATCATGGAAAACGTGACGATCAAAGTGGGTCACAACGACGTGAACCATGGCGACGTGGCCTATCGCCGCACCGACGGTGGCAACGGCATGTACAACCCGTTTGTCGAGAACTACATCATGGATGCCTTCTCCACGGAGATCGGCGGTGAAGTCCAGTTCAAAAAAGCCGGCTTCCTCGGAAGCGTGACCGTCACCAACGGCGAGATCAACGGTAAAGTGGAATCGGCCGACCTGATCGCTCCGTCCTACATCGTGAAACTCGGCTACGACAGCCAGCTGAACGAAGACCTTCGCGTCCGCCTCACAGGTTCGATGTACACCACGAAAAAATCGGCCTCCAACACCTTGTATGGTGGCGACCGCACCGGTTCCCGCTACTACATGATCCTGGCCAACGGCGCTGCGACCACCACCGCCGCGTCCGCCTTCACCACCGGCCGCTTCAACCCTGGCTTCCGTAGCGAAGTGACTTCGATCATCATCAACCCTTACGTGAAATTCCAAGGCATCGAGTTCTTCGGCAACATCGAGTTCGCCAACGGCGCCGCCGCCACCGAAACCGAAACCCGCGCCGCCAGCCAATATGCCGCTGACCTGATCTACCGCTTCGGTGGCTCCGAGCAGTTCTATGTGGCCGGCCGTTACAATACGGTCGCTTCCGAGCTCCTCTTCGGCGCAACCAACACCGACATCACCATCGACCGTATCGTGGGTGCCGCAGGCTGGTTCGTGACTCCGAACATCCTGGCCAAACTCGAGTACGTCACCCAAACCTACGATGGCTACCCTGCCAACAACATCCTTTCCGAAGGCAAGTTCAATGGCCTGATGATCTCCGCAAACGTTGGATTCTAAGACACATAGACGTTGAACACCGGCTGCCGCCCCCTGACCAGGACGGCAGCCTTTTTTTTAACTCCGCGATCATGAAACCCCTCCGAATCCTTCTCCTCGAGCCCAAAGCGGTTCCCTGCGGAAGCCTCGCTCCCGTCTTGAACGACGCCGGACATGTGGTGGTCGCCATGAACGACCTCGGCGTGCTCGCACATCTCGACACCTTCATCCAAGTCGACCTGGTGCTTGTGGATGCGGGCGACCACTCGGAACAGCTCGCTGACATCGGAACCCTGATGGAGAACCCCCGCTACCGCCACCTCATGGTGGCCGTGGTCTGTGAGAGTATCCTCGCCGAAGCCTCCAAGCTGCACCGGTCCGGCAACGGACAGGTGATGGTGAAGCCCATCGATCCCGCGGAGCTGGTCCGCAGAGTCAACGCCGCGAGGGTTGCCACCCATTGAGAAGGCGCGGTCAGTGGCCTGACGCCACCACCTTTCCAGTGCCTTTCGTGTCTTTGACCAGAAGCCAGAGCGCCGCGGATAGACCCAGGCTCACCGCTGAGACGATGTAGATCACGCTGCGGTCTTCGAACCCGCCGAGCCAACCTCCCAAGCCGGAGGCGAGCAGCTGAGGCAGCACCACGCTGAGATTGAACAGCCCCATGAAGAGCCCCATCTTGCCTTGGTTCACATGTTCGCTCATGATGGCGAAGGGCAGGCTCACCACGGCGGCCCAACCGATGCCGACCACGCCCATCATCACGAAGAAGGAAGTGATGGTGTCGCCGAACAGGATGAGGCCCACGTGGCCCGCCGCCATGATCGCGATGGCCAGGAAATGTGTGCGCACCCGGCCGATGCGCTCGGTGATAGGCTCGAGCACAAGCGCCGGAAGCAGGAACCCGACCGTGTTCAGCACGGCGAACGCGATGCCCAAGGTGAAGCCGATCTCGTTATTGACGGCATCGGGCAAGGTGGCGTCAGCCGCGTGACCGAAGATGGTCTCCTTGATGTAGAAGAAGCTGTACACGAACATGGTCTGGATGCCGAGCCAGGAGAAGGCGTGGGCCACGCAGATCTTGAGGAACTCAGGCATGTTGGTGTCGGTGCGGCCTGCCACCGCCCCCGACGCGTCGGCCGCATTGAGTTCGCTGGGTTCCGTGACGAAAAAGATGGGGACCACGCTCATTCCGAACACCATGAACACCGCCAGGTAGATCAGTTCGATGTTGCCCACGAACGCGCCGATCAGATACGCCAAGACCCCGAAAAAGCCGGAAATGGTCTGCATCCACGTCT
>CAYVRS010000044.1:0-16105 GCA_964454075.1 uncultured Chitinophagales bacterium | reverse complement strand
ACCATGGCAAAAGAATCATTTGTACGCACGAAGCCACACGTGAACATCGGAACGATCGGACACGTTGACCACGGCAAAACCACGCTCACCGCGGCGATCACCAAAGTGCTGTCGACCAAGTTCGGCGGTGCGGTCAAAGCCTTCGACGAGATCGACAACGCTCCGGAAGAGCGTGAGCGCGGCATCACGATCGCGACCTCTCACGTGGAGTACGAGACGGGCAACCGCCACTACGCGCACGTCGACTGCCCGGGCCACGCCGACTATGTCAAGAACATGGTGACCGGAGCCGCCCAGATGGACGGAGCGATCATCGTTGTTGCCGCCACGGACGGACCGATGCCGCAGACCCGCGAGCACATCCTTCTGGCCCGCCAGGTCGGTGTTCCTCACTTGGTCGTGTTCATGAACAAAGTGGACCTGGTCGACGACGAGGAGCTTCTGGAGCTGGTTGAGCTGGAAGTCCGCGAGTTGCTGAGCAAGTACGAGTTCCCTGGCGACGACATTCCGGTGATCAAGGGTTCGGCCCTTGGCGCGCTCAACGGTGAAGCCAAGTGGGAAGAGAAAGTGTTGGAGCTGATGCAGGCGGTCGACGACACCATCCCGACGCCGGCTCGCGCTGTGGACAAGCCCTTCCTGATGCCGGTCGAGGACGTGTTCTCGATCACCGGCCGCGGAACGGTGGCCACGGGCCGTATCGAGCGTGGGATCATCAAGATCAACGAGGAAGTCGAGATCGTGGGGATCCGCGAAGACAAGCTCAAGAGCGTGGTCACGGGCATCGAGATGTTCCGCAAGCTGTTGGGTGAAGGCCAGGCCGGCGACAACGCGGGTCTTCTGCTGCGCGGCATCGACAAGAACGACATCATGCGCGGCATGGTGATCTGCAAGCCGAACTCGATCACCCCGCACAAGAACTTCGCCTGCGAAGTGTATATCCTGAGCAAGGATGAGGGTGGCCGTCACACGCCGTTCTTCAACGGCTACCGTCCGCAGTTCTATTTCCGCACGACCGATGTGACGGGCATCTGCACGCTGCCAGCCGGTGTGGAGATGGTCATGCCGGGCGACAACATCCGCTTCGAGGTGGAGTTGATCAACCCGATCGCCATGGAAGAGGGTCTGCGTTTCGCCATCCGCGAAGGCGGCCGTACCGTAGGCGCAGGCGTTGTTTCCAAAATCACGAAGTAAACCAAAGACCTGAGCCGTGGCTACACAGCAAAAAATCAGAATCAAGCTGAAATCGTACGATCACAACCTGATCGACAAATCGGCTGAGAAAATCATCAAAACAGTGAAATCGACCGGTGCGGTGGTTTCGGGTCCCATCCCGCTTCCGACCGACAAGACGATTTTCACCGTCAACCGTTCGGTTCACGTCGACAAAAAATCGCGCGAGCAATTCGAGGTCCGTTCCCACAAACGCCTCATCGACATCTTGTCGACCGGTTCACAAACCGTCGACGCTCTCATGAAGCTGGAATTGCCTTCCGGTGTTGACGTAGAAATCAAAGTCTAAACTGAGTATGAGTGGCTTAATTGGAAAAAAAGTAGGCATGACCAGCGTGTTCGACGCGTCGGGAAACCATGTGCCGGTAACGGTGATCGAGGTGGATCCGAACGTAGTCACGCAAGTGAAAACGGCCGCAACGGATGGCTACGACGCCATCCAGCTTGCCGCGTTTGAAAAACGCGAGAAAAGCACAACCAAAGCGCTGAAAGGTCACTTCGCCAAAGCGAACACCTCGCCCAAGCAGCTGGTGTCGGAATTCCGTGATTACGGAAAAGACGGCCTCAAGCTGGGTGACGTGCTGACGATCGCCGACATCTTCACCGAAGGCGACAGCGTAAATATCGTTGGAACTTCCATCGGCAAAGGATTCCAAGGGGTTGTGAAACGTCACAACTTCGGTGGTGTCGGCGGCCAAACGCACGGTCAGCACAACCGCGCCCGTCACCCAGGCTCCATCGGTCAAGCGTCCGATCCATCCCGTGTATTCAAGGGAATCAAGATGGGCGGCCGCATGGGCAACGCCCGTGTCAAAAAGAAAAATTCCGAGATCATCAAGATCATCGCGGAATCCAACTTGCTTCTGGTGGAGGGTCCGATTCCAGGACCGGCCGGACGCATGGTTGAAATCCATAACCGCTGATCGGAGAATCTGAAGACTTATGAAACTCAACGTATTCAAACAAGACGGTTCCGAATCGGGCAGCACGATCGAGTTGAACGACTCGATTTTCGCCGTCGAGCCGAACGATCAGCTTATCTACGAAGACGTCCGCTCATACCTGGCCAACCAGCGCCAAGGCACCGCGAAAGTCAAAGGCCGCAGCGAAGTTCGCGGCGGTGGAAAGAAAGCGTTCAAACAGAAAGGCACCGGTGGTGCGCGTCGCGGTTCGTTGCGCTCGCCCCTGCTCAAAGGCGGTGGCACGATCTTCGGACCCGAGCCACGCGACTATGAAGTGCGCATGACCAAGAAAATGCGTCAGTTGGCCCGCAAATCGGCCCTGACCTACAAAGCCAAAGAAAGCGCCATCGTGGTGGTGGAAGACTTCACCTTCGAAGCTCCCAAGACCAAGGCTCTGAACGCCATTCTGGCGTCTTTGAAACTCTCGGGTCGCAAAGTGCTGCTTCTGACGTCCGCTACCGACAAGAACGTGTATCTGTCCGGTCGCAATGAGAAGAAGGTTTCCGTTTTGGAAGCCGGCAAACCATCCACCTACGAAATTCTCCATGCGGACGTGGTCCTGATTCAGCAAAGCGCGGTGTCTGTGCTTGAGTCGACCTTCGCCGCCAAAGAGGAGGTAGCCGCATGAGTACCATCATCCGCCCGTTGGTCACCGAGAAAATGACCAAGCTGTCTGAGAAACAGCCCCAGTACGCCTTCGAAGTCGACATCAAAGCGAACAAGCACCAGATCAAGGCCGCTGTTCAGACGATGTACCCTGACGTGACGATCACTGCGGTGAACACCTTGATCACGACAACCAAGCCGAAAGGCCGTTTCATGAAAGGTGGCTACATCGATGGACGCACCAAGAAACGCAAAAAAGCGATTGTGACCCTCAAAGAAGGTCAGACAATCGATTTCTTCAGTGAAATTTAACGAGGTTCCGATCCCATGGCCATTCGCAAATTAAAGCCGACGACTCCCGGTACACGCCATCGCATCGCGCCGGTCTTCGACGACATCACCACCGACAAACCGGAACGGTCCCTTCTCGCCCCAGTGACGAGCAAAGGCGGTCGTAACAACCGTGGTCGCATGACGGTGCGTCACCAAGGCGGTGGACACAAACGTCGTTACCGCATCATTGATTTCAAGCGCAACAAGCCGGACGTTCCTGCGACGGTTCAGACGATCGAGTACGATCCGAACCGCACGTCGCGCATCGCACTGTTGGCGTATGCCGATGGTGAGAAGCGGTACATCCTGGCTCCGGACGGTCTGAAAGTCGGCGACAAAGTCGTTTCCGGCAAGAACGTCGCTCCAGACATGGGCAACAGCCTTCCGATGATCAACATGCCGTTGGGTACGTTGATCCACAACATCGAAATGACGCCGGGCAAAGGCGGTCAGATCGTACGCAGTGCCGGAACCAGCGCCCAGCTCGTGGCCAAGACCGACAAATACGTCACTGTCAAGCTTCCTAGCGGCGAGATGCGCATGTTCCTCGGCGTCTGCTCCGCGACGGTCGGTGTGATCTCCAACCCGGACCACATGAACGTGACCTTGGGCAAAGCCGGCCGCAGCCGTTGGAAGGGCGTCCGCCCGACCACCCGTGGTGTGGCCATGAACCCGGTCGATCACCCGATGGGTGGTGGTGAAGGGAAAGCGTCTGGCGGACATCCCCGTTCGCCTTGGGGCCTGTATTCCAAAGGTCAGAAGACCCGTAACCGGAAGAAGGCATCCAACAAATTCATCATCCGCCGCAGAAACGATAAATAAGAGCCTGTATGCCAAGATCTCTCAAAAAAGGGCCGTTCATCCACCACAAGCTTCAAAGCAAGGTGGACGTCATGAACCAGAACGCGCAGAAGAAAGTCATCAAAACCTGGTCGCGCGCCTCGATGATTTCTCCGGATTTCATCGGTCTGACCTTCGCCGTTCACAATGGCAAACAATTCATTCCGGTGTATGTCACCGAGAACATGGTTGGCCACAAGCTCGGTGAATTCGCGCCAACCCGCACGTTCCGCGGCCACCCACTTAAGAAAGCTGACAAAGGAGGCAAACGCTAATGGCTATTGAAGCGAAAGCGGTTCAGCGCCACCTGCGTCGTTCCACCCGCAAGCTCCGCCTCGTGGCGGATGCCGTCCGTGGAATGAATGTCGAAAAAGCGCTCAATCAACTTCAGTTCACGAAGAACGCCGGTGCCGAGGATGTGGCGAAAGTCATCAAATCTGCGGCGGCCAACGTGCGTGACAAATTCCAGGACGATGCGGCCGAAAACAAGGACCTGTTCGTGAAGACGATCTTCATCGACGAAGGGGTGACCCTGAAGCGGATCCAGCCGGCTCCGCAAGGTCGCGCGCATCCGATCCGCAAACGCGCATCGCACATCACTGTGGTGGTTGCCCGCAAAGAAGAACCTAAAAAATCAGACAAGGAATAAGTTTTGGGACAGAAAACGAATCCGACTGGGCTACGCCTGGGCATCATCCGGGGTTGGGATTCCAACTGGTACTCTGAGGACATCGCTCCGGCGAACCTCCTGGAAGACCACAAGCTCCGCAAATATCTCGGCAAGCGTCTGAAAAACGGCGGACTCTCCCGCGTGATCATCGAGCGCACGCCCAAGCGTGTGCTGATCACGTTGCTCACATCGCGTCCTGGTGTGATCATCGGCAAAGGCGGTGAGGAAGTCGAAAAACTCCGCGAAGAGTTGAAGAAAGTGACTCAGAAAGAAGTCCAGATCAACATCAGCGAAATCAAACGTCCGGAAGTCGACTCGAGCCTGGTGGCGCAGAACATCGCGCAACAGCTCGAAGCGCGGATTTCCTTCCGTCGTGCGATGAAGATGGCGATCGCTTCGGCCATGCGCATGGGTGCCAAAGGCATCAAGGTGAAAGTGGGCGGACGTCTCGGCGGTGCGGAAATCGCACGTGTCGAGCAGTACAAAGAAGGCCGCGTACCTCTTCACACCCTTCGTGCCGAGATCGATTATTCGAAAGCCACCGCCCACACCATCTACGGTGCGATTGGCGTGTCGGTCTGGATTTTCAAAGGCGAGATCATCGGTGACGTTGATCTGACCCCAGCCGCCATCACCACCCGTGCCGAAAAAGCGGGTCCTCAGCAACCTCAGGGCCGTGGCGGTGAACGCCGTGGAGGCCGTGGCGGTGAGCGTGGAGACCGTGGAAACGACCGTGGCGGAGACCGTGGTGGCGATCGTCGTCGTCGCAGAGCGTAAAGATTATCGAACACTGAGGAAGACCCATGTTAGAACCAAAACGAGTTAAACGCAGAAGAGTGCACCGTGGCCGCATCCGCAATGTCGCAGGACGCGGACATGAATTGGCTTACGGTGACTTCGGCATCAAAGCCATCGACGGCAAATACATCACGGCGCGTCAGATCGAAGCCTGCCGTGTGGCCATCTCCCGTAAAATGTCGCGTGAAGGACAGATCTGGATCCGAGTGTTTCCGGACAAGCCTCGCACGAAGAAGCCCGCTGAAACGCGGATGGGTTCCGGTAAAGGAAGCCTTGACCACTGGGTAGCTGTGGTTGAGCCAGGACGTCTGCTGTTCGAAATCAGTGGCGTACCGATGGAGTTGGCCAAAGAGGCTCTCCGTCTGGCTCAGTTCAAGCTGCCGGTAAAAACGAAATTCGTGACACGTCGCGATTACGACGGACAATAAGAGGAAACTGGACTCATGAAAGCACACGAACTTAGAGATCTGACGGTTGCCGAGCTGAAGACGCGCAAGAAGGAAGAGGAGGAAGCTGTTCTGAAGCTTCGTTTCAACCGCGCCATCGCTGGCCAGGTCGAGAACCCTGCCAAATACCGGTTGCACAAGCGTGAAATCGCCCGCATCAACACGGTGATTACCGAGAAAGCCGGATCATAACGCAACCCCAAGCCACTACCGAATCTTATGTCTGAAGAATTGACACGCCAAGAACGCAAGCAACGAACCGGCAAGGTTGTGAGCAACAAGATGCAAAAAAGCATCACGGTTGCCGTTGATCGCCAGGTGAAGCACTCCATTTACGGGAAGTTCATCACCAAGACCACCAAACTGGTGGCCCACGATGAGAACAACGACGCACAGATCGGCGACCTGGTCCGCATCATGGAGACCCGCCCATTGTCCAAGCGCAAGCGCTGGAGATTGGTGGAAATCATCGAAAAAGCCAAATAACCGGTTTAGAGGAATACACCCATGGTTCAACAACAATCCTATCTGACGGTAGCCGACAACAGCGGAGCCAAGAAAGTCATGTGCATCAAGGTGCTCGGCGACACCCGCCGCCGGTATGCGCATGTGGGCGACCTGATCGTCTGCTCCGTGAAAACCGCCATCCCCGGCGGCACGGTTAAAAAAGGGGAAGTGGTGAAAGCCGTCGTGGTTCGCACCAGCAAGGAATACCGCCGTTCCGACGGCAGCTACATCCGCTTCGATGAGAATGCGGCTGTGCTGATTAACAAGGATTCCGAGCCGATCGGCACCCGGATTTTTGGTCCGATCGCACGCGAACTGCGCGAACGGAATTTCATGCGCATCATTTCATTGGCCCCAGAGGTCTTGTAACCCAACCGGATTATGCCACGCACATTCAACAAACAAAACAAGCTGCATGTCAAGAAAGGCGACACCGTACGGGTGATCTCCGGCAATGACAAAGGCAAAGACGGCCGTGTCCTCACGGTGTACCCGAGCAAGGAACGCGTTCTTGTCGAAGGCATCAACATGCGCACCAAGCATCAGAAGCCGAGCCAGGAAAGCCCGCAAGGCGGCCGCACCCAACGTGAAATGCCGATTCACGTTTCCAATGTACTGCCGCTGGATCCGGCAACGAACGAACCGACCCGCGTGGGTCGCAAGCTCATCGAAGAAGGCGGAAAAACCCGCTGGGTGCGCTATGCGAAATCGAGCGGCGAAGTTCTGGACAAATAAGGCGAGTTAAACTCCTATGGCTGAAGCTAGAATCTATACCCAATACAAGACCGATATCGTGCCGACCCTCAAGTCGGAACTCAGTATCGACAACGTGATGGCCATCCCGCGCCTGACCAAGATCTCCATCAACGTCGGCGTCGGTGAGGCGGTGAACGACCGCAAACGTCTGGACGACATCGCCAACAACATCGCGATGATTACCGGCCAGCGCCCGACCATCACCAAAGCCAGAAAATCGATCTCGAACTTCAAACTCCGTGAAGGCGTGGCGATCGGTTGCAAAGTGACCCTGCGCAACCGCATCATGTATGAATTCCTGGATCGTTTCGTGAACCTGGCCCTGCCCCGCACCCGCGACTTCCAAGGCATTCCCGACAAAGGGTTCGACGGCCGCGGCAACTACACCGTGGGCATCCGTGAGCATGTCATCTTCCCTGAAATCGATGCCGACAAGACAGACAACGTCCATGGTATGGATATCACCTTCGTGACAACCGCCAAGAACGACGAGCAGGCATACGCTTTGCTCAAACATCTGGGCCTCCCATTCCGCAAAAAGAAATAAGCATCCGTCATGGCAAAAACTTCCTGGATCGCACGAAACGACAAGCGTAAGAAAACGGTGGAGAAATTCGCCAAGAAGCGCGCTGAACTCAAAGCCGCCGGCGATTACGACGCCCTTCAGAAACTCCCAAGGAATGCGAGCCCGACCCGGGTCCGCAATCGTTGCAGCCTCACCGGTCGCGGCCGTGGCTTCATCGGACGGTACGGTCTTTCCCGTATCAAATTCCGCGAATTGGCTCTCGACGGGAAAATCCCCGGAGTCAAAAAAGCAAGCTGGTAATCACAATACACTCCAATCATGACTGATCCGATCTCAGACTACTTGACACGAATTCGGAATGCGCAGCAAGCAGGTCATCGCCGTGTGGACATCCCCGCTTCCAAAATGAAGCGCGCCATCACGAAGATCCTTCTTGACAAAGGCTACATTCAGAATTACATGGATATCGATGATGGAAAGCAGGGTTTGATCCGCGTATTTCTCAAATACGACCAATACGGCCATTCTGTGATCCGTCAAATCGAGCGCGTTTCCAAACCCGGACTCCGCAAATACACCCCATCGACCGAAGTGCCCCGCGTACTCAACGGTCTGGGTATCGCCATTCTAACCACGTCCCAAGGTGTGATGACCGACAAAGAAGCCCGCAGATTGAATGTGGGCGGTGAAGTCATCTGCACTGTGTACTAACCCAGGATCGACACCATGTCCCGTATTGGAAAACTTCCCGTTCCCATTCCAAGCAATGTGACGGTCACGATCAGCAGCGACAACCTGGTGACGGTGAAAGGAACCAAAGGCGCCCTCAGCGTCAAAGTGGATTCCGAGATCACTGTGGCTCAGGTCGAGAATGAAATCGTTGTGACACGTCCGTCGGATGAGAAACGCCACCGCGCCCTGCACGGTCTGTACCGCGCGTTGATCAACAACCTCGTTGTGGGCGTCACCGAAGGGTTCAAGAAAGAGTTGGAGCTGATCGGTGTGGGTTACCGCGCCTCGATGAACGGCAACATCCTCGAACTGGCCCTGGGCTATTCGCACCCGTACTTCTTCATTCCACCTCAAGGCGTCGGCGTTGAAGTGGACACCAAAACCAGCAAAAACCCGCGCATCATCATCACCGGTTCCGACAAGGAGCTGGTTGGTCAAGTGGCCGCGAAAATCCGCTCGCTTCGTAAACCTGAGCCGTACAAAGGCAAAGGCGTGCGTTACGTGGATGAAGTGGTCCGCAAGAAAGCGGGTAAATCTGCAGGTCGTTAATCGCCATAGGAACGTAACATGAGCATCAAAAAGAAAGAAGAACGTCGCGCGCAGATCAAGCGCCGTATCCGCGCCAAAGTGAGCGGTACGCCTGAGCGTCCTCGTTTGTCGGTATTCCGCAGCTTGAAGCATATCTACCTGCAAATCGTGGACGACACGACAGGCAAGGTGCTGGCCGCATCCTCTTCCAAAACCGCGGACCTTCAGGCTGAGCTCAAAGGCCAGCCGGGCGTGAACCGTGCCACCATCGTGGGCAAGCATATCGCTGCCAAGGCGATCGGCGCAGGCGTCACCGCTGTCGTGTTCGACCGGGGAGGCTACCTGTACCACGGACAAGTCAAAGCGGCTGCCGACGGCGCCCGTGAAGGCGGTTTACAGTTCTAATCCACACGAGGAATTATGCCGAAAATCAGAAGAAGACAATACAACATCAAAGCCAGCGATCTGAACCTGGACGAGCGTCTCGTGCATGTGAACCGTGTGGCCAAAGTGGTCAAGGGTGGTCGCCGTTTCAGCTTCACGTCCATCGTCGTGGTGGGTAACAAAGACGGCGTGGTCGGTGAAGGCCTGGGCAAAGCGAAGGAAGTGTCCGACGCGATCCAGAAGGGCAACGACGACGCCAAGAAGAATCTGATCCGCGTACCGATCGCCAAAGGCGGCACCATCCACTACAAAGTGGTTGGAAAATGCGGCGCAGGCCGTGTACTGCTGCTTCCGGCCGCCGAGGGTACCGGTGTTATCGCAGGGGGTGCGGTCAAAGCGGTGCTTGAGAGCGCCGGTTTCCACAACATCCTGTCCAAATCGCTGGGTTCTTCGAATCCGCACAACATGGTGAAAGCGACCATCGACGCCCTCAAGCAATTGGTGGACCCGTCGGAAATCGCACATCGCCGTGGCGTGTCGCTGCACAAAGTCTTTGAAGGTTAATTTTTAGGACCCAACCGATCATGAAACTCCATACTCTCGTCGCACCAGAACCGAACCGCAAGACGCGCAAGCGCTTGGGTCGCGGTGAAGGTTCGGGCCTCGGACAACAGTCCGGCAAAGGCCACAAAGGACAGAAAGCCATCAGCGGTTACAACCGCAAGCGCGGATTCGAAGGCGGTCAGATGCCTTTGATCCGCCGTATTCCCAAGTTCGGTTTCAAAAATCCGTTCCGTGTGGAGTACTCGCCTCTGAACCTTTCCCGCATCGAGGAATTCCAAACTGCGGGCAAACTGTCGACCACGATCACCCTCGCCGCCCTCGTCGACGCAGGCCTCGCGGAAGCCGGCAAGCCTGTGAAAGTGCTGGGTCGTGGCGATGTCTCCAAGGCGTTCACCATCGAAGCCAACGCCTTCAGCGCTTCCGCAGTTGAGAAAATCCAACAAGCCGGCGGTACCGCTACCGTCATCGCGCACTAATCCATCGGACCATGAGTTTAGTCGATAACATCCGCAATATCTTCACGATCGAAGAACTACGAGACAGGATTCTGTACACCGTAGGGATCCTGGTCGCTTTCCGCGTGGGCACGTACATCACGTTGCCCGGTGTGGACGCCTCGTTCCTGGTGCAGAATTCGGGTCCGGCGACCGACTTGCTCGGTCTGTTCGACCTGTTCGTGGGGGGTGCGTTCGCACGCGCCGGGGTTTTCGCCCTGGGCATCATGCCGTACATCACAGCCTCCATCATCATTCAGCTGATGGGAGCGGTGGTCCCGTACTTCCAGAAGCTGCAGCGTGAGGGCGAAGACGGACGTCGTAAGATCAACCAACTCACCCGCTACGGCACCGTGGGCATCACGCTCATCCAAGCGATCGGCTTCGCCATCAATCTGATGTCGACGTCGCCGCAGGCGATCGTAGTCAGCAACACGGCGTTCATTGTCACGACGATGATCGTGCTCACCGCTGGCACCATCTTCGTGATGTGGCTCGGCGAACGCATCACCGAGCGCGGCATCGGAAACGGCATCTCCCTTCTGATCATGATCGGTATCATCGCGGCACTTCCCACCAACCTGGTGAACGAAGTGAGCACGAAAAACAACATGATCATCGTTCTGGGCGAGATCGCGATCCTGGCACTGATCACCGCCGGTGTGGTGGCCATGACCCAAGGTCAGCGCCGCATCCCCGTGCAATACGCCAAGCGTGTGGTCGGCCGCAAGGTCTACGGTGGCACCACCCAATACCTTCCCCTGCGTGTGAACGCGGCCGGCGTGATGCCGATCATCTTCGCGCAGTCGATCATGTTCATTCCGAGCACCATCGGAACGTTCTTCCCGGACAGTTCCACTGTGCAGTTCCTGACCTCCTGGGCCAGTGATTTCACCGGAGTGACGTACTCGATCGTATTCGCGCTGATCATCGTGTTCTTCACCTATTTCTACACCGCCATCGTGATCAATCCGAAAGAGATGGCGGATACGATGAAACGCCAAGGCGGCTTCGTTCCTGGCGTGCGCCCGGGCAAGCAGACCATCGATTTCATCGACAACATCCTGACCAAGATCACGCTTCCGGGATCCATCCTGTTGGCCGTGGTCGCCATCCTGCCGGCAATCGCCGCCCGGGCTGGCGTCACTCCTGGTTTCGCGATGTTCTTCGGTGGCACCAGTCTCCTGATTCTCGTGGGCGTGGCCCTCGATACCCTTCAGCAGATTGAAAGCCACCTGATGATGCGTCATTATGACGGCTTCATGAAGAGCGGCCGCATCAAAGGACGCAGAAGGATCTGATGATTTACCTGAAGAGCGAAACGGACATCAATGGGATGCGTGAAAGCGCCCAGCTCGTATCCCGCACACTTGCGGAAGTGGCCAAGCACATCCGCGTGGGTGTGACGACCGGCGAGTTGGACCGCGTGGCGGAGGAGTTCATCCTCAAGCACGACGCACGCCCGGCGTTCAAGGGCTACGGCCCCGCACGCAATCCGTTCCCGGCCACTCTGTGCATCAGCGTCAACGAGACGGTGGTCCATGGTCTTCCGGGTTCCTACGCGCTTCAAGACGGCGATATCGTGTCGGTAGACTGCGGTGTCGTCATGAACGGTTACTTCGGGGATTCCGCCTACACCTTCGCGGTGGGAGAGGTGGATGAACCCACATTCCGCTTGCTCACCACCACCTGTGAGTCGCTCTACAAGGGCATCCAACACAGCGTGCATGGGAAGCATGTCGGAGACATTTCCAGCGCCATCCAGGAGCATTGCGAATCCGCAGGCTACGGGGTGGTGAGGGATCTGACAGGACATGGTGTCGGTAAGCAGCTCCACGAGGATCCGTCGGTTCCGAATTTCGGAAAAGGGGGGAAAGGGGAGCGGTTGCGTTCAGGAATGACGCTGGCGATCGAGCCGATGATCACGATGGGAACGTGGAAAGTCTCGTTCCTTTCGGATGGTTGGACAGTGGTCACAGCCGACGGTTCCAAGGCGGCTCACTATGAGCATGACGTGGTCGTACGCGAAGGAAGTGCAGAAATTTTAAGCACTTTTGAGTATATTGAGGAGATTACCAAGATAGCAATCGACCAGGTCGTGACGCATGGCTAAGCAAGACGCAATTAAACAAGACGGCACCATTGTGGAGGCATTGCCGAATGCTCAGTTCATTGTCAGATTGGACAACGGACATGAGTTGCTGGCGCATGTTTCCGGAAAGATGAGGATGTATTACATCAAGATCCTTCCCGGAGACCGAGTGACGGTGGAGATGTCGCCCTATGACTTGAGCAAGGGCCGAATCACCTACCGTTTCAAATAACACGAATCGAATTTCAACATGAAAACGAAAGCTTCCGTTAAAAAACGTGGTGCCGACGACAAGATCGTCCGTCGTAAGGGCAGAGTGTATGTCATCAACAAAGCGAACCCGCGCCACAAACAACGTCAAGGTTAACCTGGTTATCGATTATATATGGCAAGACTTGCTGGCATAGATTTACCAAAAGAGAAACGCGGTGAAGTAGGGCTGACCTACATCTACGGCATCGGCCGGGCGCGCGCACATGAAATTCTTTCAAAAGTCGGTCTCGACTACAACACCAAGGTAGGTGAGTGGACCGACGACCAGGTTGCGCAACTGCGTAAGCTGTTGGAAGCGGAATACAAACTTGAGGGTGCCCTTCGCGGAGAGGTGTCTGCCGCCATCAAACGTCTGATGGACATCGGTTGCTACCGTGGCTTGCGCCACCGGAAAGGCTTGCCAGTTCGCGGACAGCGTACCAAGACGAACGCGCGTACCCGGAAAGGTCGTCGCAGAACGGTTGCGGGCAAGAAGAAAGCACCGTCTAAAAAGTAATTCTGAATACCCAATTGGTTTATGGCTAAAAGACAGACAAAAGCTGCAGCTACCGCTGCCAAGCGTAAAAAAAAGACCCTCAGTGATCCCAATGGGCTGGCTTACATCAAGGCCACGTTCAACAACGTGATCGTGACCATCACGGATGCCAACGGCAACGTGCTTTCGTGGTCGACAGCGGGCAAGCAGGGTTTCAAAGGCTCGCGCAAAAACACGCCGTACGCGGCTCAACTGAGCGCTGAGAATGCCGCCAAAGACGCCTACGACATGGGTCTGCGCAAAGTCAATGTGTTCGTGAAAGGTCCGGGTTCTGGACGTGAAGCGGCGATCCGCGCGTTGGCATCCTCCGGTTTGGAAGTATCCACCATCAAGGATACCACCCCGATTCCGCACAACGGATGCCGCCCGCCCAAACGCAGAAGAGTTTAATCATACGATCACGATAGAGTTTTATGGCACGTTATACCGGACCCAAACAGAAGAAATCCCGTCGTTTCAAAGAGCCGATCTTCGGCCCGAGCAAAGCTTTGGAGCGCAAACCGTACGGCCCAGGCCAACACGGCAGATCCCGTTTCACCAAGAAGTCGGAATATTCCGTCCAGCTTGAGCAGAAGCAGAAAGCGAAATACACTTATGGCTTGCTCGAACGTCAGTTCCGCAATCTGTTTGAAAAAGCCAGCGCGAAAGCCGGTGTCACAGGCGACAACCTCCTCCAGTTCCTGGAAGCCCGCCTCGATAACACGGTATACCGCCTCGGCTTCGCCAACTCCCGCCGTCAGGCGCGACAGTTGGTGTCGCACCGCCACATCGCCGTGAACGGAGAAGTGGTGAACATCCCATCGTACACCCTCCGCCCGGGCGACGTGATCTCGGTCCGTCCGAAATCCCGCACGTTGGACGTGGTGAACGAGTCGTTGGACAACGGCTCCAGAAAACGATACAAATGGCTGGAAGTGGATCGCAAATTGCTCAGTGGCAAGTTCCTCGCGTTCCCGGCTATCGAAGAAATACCCGAGAATATCAACGTTCAGCTGATCGTTGAGCTCTACTCGAAGTAAGTCCACCTTTTAATTTTTGTATCCTCTATGAGTACGAACAACCTCCAAATGCCAGACAGCCTGGTGGTGGATTCGGTATCCGAGACGTTCGGCCGGTTCATCCTTCAACCTCTCGAGCGTGGCTATGGCGTGACGATCGGAAACTCCTTCCGTCGCGTCCTGTTGTCGTCGTTGCCGGGTACGGCCGTCACCGCGGTGAAAATCGCCGGTGTGGAGCACGAATTCGCGACGATCAAAGGGGTATCGGAAGATATCTACAACATCATCCTGAATCTGAAAGGAGTCCGCTTCCGTCAGATCGAGCAAAGCAGCGGCGTGATCCGCATCCGCAAAAAAGGTCCGGGCAACCTGACCGCCGATGACATCGCCAATGCCACCGCCGAATTCACTGTTCTGAACAAATCGCACCATGTGGCCACCCTCTCGGAAGATTCCGAACTGGAGATGGAAC
Organism: uncultured Chitinophagales bacterium; assembly: GCA_964454075.1. Taxonomy (GTDB): domain Bacteria; phylum Bacteroidota; class Rhodothermia; order Balneolales; family HLUCCA01; genus CAMTWZ01. The sequence goes on along the minus strand of CAYVRS010000044.1, from coordinate 1,359 downwards.
TGCGCATGGGCCGCGGCAAAGGCTACGTGACGTCCGACGAGAATGTCGTCGAAGACGAAGCCGATGTGAATGTGATTCCGGTCGACGCGGTGTTCACCCCGATCAAGGCGGTGAAGTACACGATCGAGAACGTCCGTGTGGGTCAACGCACTGATTACGAGAAGCTCGTGTTGGAAGTGGAGACCGACGGTTCGGTCAATCCGAAGGAAGCCTTGACCATCGCTGGAAAGATCCTGAAAGACCACATCGAGAAGTTCATCACCGAGAAGATCGATGAGCCGTTCAAGCAAGAGGAAGACGAGGTGGATTCCGAGAAAGTGCGTGTGGCGAACCTGCTCCGCACCAGCATCGAAGACCTCAACCTGAGCGTCCGTGCGTACAACTGCCTGAAATCGGCCAACATCAACTCCATCGCGGAGCTGGTATCCAAAAATGAGACCGAGTTGCTGAAGTTCCGCAACTTCGGACGCAAATCCCTTGCCGAACTCACCGAAGTCATCGAAGAGAAGAATCTTCATTTCGGGATGGATATCGGCAAATATCTAGACAAGTAACCTTAAGGATCGATTGAAATGCGCCACCAAGTAAAAGGCAGCAAGCTCGGCCGCACAAGCGCCCATAAGAAGGCGACGATGCGTTCTCTCAGCATTTCGCTGCTTACCCATAACCGGATCGTGACCACATTGGCCAAAGCGAAGGAGCTTCGCCGGTATGTGGAACCACTGATCAACCGGGCGAAAGAAGACACGATGCACAACCGTCGCCAGGTCTTCTCGTTCCTTCAAGACAATTTCACGACCAGCCGTCTGTTCGACGAGATCGGACCGAAAGTAGGCGACCGTCCAGGTGGATATACCCGCGTGATCCGCGTCGGATACCGCATCGGCGACTCGGCCGACCGCGCCGTCATCGAATTGGTGGATTACAACGATGTGAAGCCGGGCGATGTGGCTCGCAAGAAGAAACGCACGCGTCGCGGTTCGGCCAAACCGAAGGCGGAAGCCGCCGAGGTGGTCGCGCCTGTTGCCGCAGCGCCAGTAGTGGCTGAAGTGTCCGAAGAGGCGGTAGAAGCCATCGAGTCAACCGATGTTGTATCGGAGTCTCCGGTGGCGGCGTCGGAAGAAGGCGAAGCGGAAGAGAAGAAAGACTGACCGCGTCGTCTGGAAGGAATATGAGCGGAATCCCTGTATGGGGATTCCGCTTTTTTTTTCGAATCAGGTTGACATTCATACGGGAAACCTGATACATTTGAGGCCCGGAAAAAAACGACCGACGAAGTTTTTTGAAATCCCCGGATGTTTGGTTTGACAAGTGGGTTCCGAAGTGTGTAACTTGGGAATCTGCGCCTGGAAACGGGAG
>CAYVRS010000043.1:6565-16260 GCA_964454075.1 uncultured Chitinophagales bacterium | reverse complement strand
GTGTCTCCACCGGCCGTAGTCGCGAAGGTCGCCATCATGTTCGAAGGCGAACTGCCGGCCGTGGTATTGGGCGCGTCATAGCGCTCATCGGTCCCGCTCGCCGTTGTGTAGGTGGCTCCAGAGTTGGTCGAATGGAATGATACGACCAGCGAGTAGGCGGGTGTGGCACCGACAGAAGGCGATACCACCGTCGTCGATGTGCTGGTCAAGCCGCTCGAGGCGAAGGCGAATACAGGCACATCCGGATTCGCTCCGGTGATGCGCGAAATGCCGATCGACCATCTTGGCGACTGATTCAGCGTGAAACTGTAGCTTGCGGGTTCCGAGGCTCCAGCCACTTTGTAAAAACTCACCATGCCGTTGGTGGTTCCGGCATCGGTGCGGCCGATGGTGGTCCATCCAGCCGGTGGCGTCTGAATGGTGACATTGGTTCCTGAGGTGTACATCAGCCCCACGACCATCAGATCGCCGGGTTGCACACCGGCAGGTCGGCTCACGGTCACCGTATTTCCGGTTCCCACGGCAGTCGCACCGCTTTGCCACACTGGTTGTCCAACCGCCGTAACGACGGAAAGAAACCAAATCAAAGCGGTTAAGACGATGGGGCTATGTAGACGATTGCTATTCACAGCCCAACGTTACCGCCCTCTTCGCGCGTGCGACGAATCGTCTTAAGAAATCCTAACGGGTCGGAGAATGTTTGGTCAGAACCCGTACCCGAGCATCACACGGAACCAATTCTCATCGCCGTACCGGTCGCCGCGGACTATCCGCCGACCCTTCCATTGGGCGCTGAGCTCGAACCCGCGGATGGGCTGGGTGCGGAGGTCGATCTCGAATCCGTTCCAGGTCTGCAGGTCGGAACCGGCATACAGCGGCGTCCCCAAACTGATGAGCCGGTCGCCCATGTCTCCCCCATCGTTGGGATCGTTGTTGACGCCTTTCTTCCCGAACTGGTACTTCAAGAGCACACGGCTGCGGCGGGGCAGCTCGCCGTCGAGGCGGAGGGTCCAGAGCTCCGCGTTCGGACCGATGCCGACGCCAAGGGGTCGTCCCCGTGTCTGATACGCGTTCACTCCGGTCCAGTGCGTGTACACGTGGGCGCCGACGCGGGTGTAGCCGGCACTGAGCATCCAGGGTCCTGAGACCGCCTGCCGCACGCCGAAATCATACACGGCTTTCACATCGTCCCAGCGCACCACCGTGGGCAGCGATTTCATGTCGTCGATCATGAGGGATGCGGTCAGTTCGGTGCCGTCGACCGGCCGCCAAAGCACATCCATCCCGGAACTTTTGTTGTCCCGGTCGCCGAGGTCCTGCTCCAGGAACAGGTGAGGCGCCAGCGGATTCAGATAATTCAGGTCGAACCCGCGGAACGAGTACAAGGTGGATTCGAACAGACTCACCTCCAACCGGGGCACCGGCACCATCGTGAGGCGGTGCATGGCCACCCACCGGCTTGGCGCCAAGTGCACGAGCACGGAATCGCCCTGGTACAGGCGCCGAACATAGCTGGGTTGCGCGAACAGCGATCCGTGGATCGCGGTGATGTAGATACGGGGCGTACCGAGCCGGAAGCGGGCGAAGCCGAAGCTCGGGGCATCCAGACTGAGGATCGACGATTCTTCGATGGAGGAGCCGAGCACGAGGTCGCCATGACCCACATCCGCATCCATGAACCTGGAACGCCAGCTCACCACCCCTTCGTAGCGGTAGCTTCGCCTCACGAAGCGGATGCTCTCCGGATTCACATACTCGTAAGCGTACGCCCACATCGGCTCGTTGCGGAAAATCTCCTTGTCGCCCGCGATGTTGATGTCGTCGGCCACGAACGACAGCCCGATGCGGGTGGAGCGGCTGTACAGGAACGCGCTCGCGCCATATTGCGAGGTGAACGCGCTGAAATCGCCATCCTGGGCATCATACACCACCGCGGCGATGCCGGCACGGATGGTGGCCGCGCCATCGACATCCCCATCGGCAGTCGTCACGGCGATCATGGCCGGATCCCGGTCGTTGGAGAACAAGCGGCGCGCCGAACGCCGGATGTCGGTCGAGGTGAGGAGGCCATCCACATGGCTGGTACGCACCAGGTCGAAATCGAACTCGGACAAGTAGTCGTCGAGCACGCGGCGGTCGGAGCCCGTCAGCCGCGTCGAGTCGGAGGCCAAGGCATGAAGATGCGCCAGGATCTTGCCACGGTCATGGGGCCGCGTTTCATGCGAGTAGCCGGTCAGCCGCCCTTCCACCCGCTGCCTGAGCAGCCAACCGTAGACGGAATGGCTGGCGGGCACGACGGACGACTGCGCGAGAACCGCCGGCGCGGATATCGTCATGAGCCACAGGAAGACCGCCATGCGTTGCGCGAACCTCATCCGAACCTCCGGAAGGAATACAGGAACACCGCGGCGTACCCGACCGCCAGGATGCTATGGAACAGCAGCAAGGCCCAGACCCCCAGCGTGATGCCGGCCCACACGGCGAATGCGAAATACGCGGCCAGGACGCCTTCCAGCCAAGCCACATGGCGCAGATCGGCACGCTTGGCCGCCGAACTTCCATCCGCCATGTCGTATTTGGCGGTGTTGTGGAAGGATGGCGGACGGTTCGCCAGGCCGGACACCAATCCGGCGGAGATCGACGGAGCCAAGGCGAAAAACAGAGCCAAGGTGGACGGGAAACACCGGATCCACTCCAGAATCGTGGCTTTCTTGTCCCGAAGGTCGTGCCAGAGGGCAGACAGGGTGAACATCGGCATCAGCACGGCGCTGGCCTGAGACAGGGCCAGCAAAGGCACCGCGATCGGGAGCCAAGGGTGCTGGCCGTCGAAGACGAACCAGACCGATCCGATCGACAGGATCAGCATGGCCGGGACGATGAAAATATTCAGCAGATCGAGCCAGGCATGGGCTTTCACGCGGAGGGGGATGTCGGCCCGCGTAAGCCCTGGCATGAACTTGCGGATGGCCTGGGCGCGGCCTTTCGACCAGCGGCGCTGCTGCTTTTTGACATCCGACACACTCAGCGGCAGTTCCGACGGCACCGACACGTCGATGTCGAACCAGATGCGCCAGCCTTTCAGCTGCGCGCGGTACGACAGGTCCAGGTCTTCGGACACCACATCGGTCTGCCAGCCGCCGGCGTCTTCGATGGCGGCGCGGCGCCAGACCGCACCGGACCCGTTGAACCGGGTGAAGCACCCTGCCGCATGCCGGCCCTGCTGCTCCACCAGGAAGAAGGAGTCGTGGAACAGCGCCTGCGCCGAAGTGAGCCAGGAGAAACCGCGGTTGGAATGCCAAGGCCGGGTCTGCACGCATCCGATGCGCGGATCGGCGAACCGTGGCACGACCGATTCCAGGAACTCCGGCTTCGGACGGAATTCGGCGTCGAAGATGGCGATGAACTCGGCGTCTTCCTGAGCGAGGGCATGGGCCATGTTGCCGGCTTTGAACCCTTTGCGGTCCGGACGGCGGAGCATGGCGATGTCGAAGCCCTTGGCGCGGGCCTCCTCCACGGCGGACCGGATGCGGTCGGTGGTCACCGCGTCGGTCGAATCGTCGAGGATGCGGATCCGGAGCCGGTCGAGGGGCCATCGCAAGGCCGTGGCCGCCGCTATGGTGCCGTCCACGACGGCGGTCTCATTGAAGAAAGGGATGTGGACGGAGACGGTGGGAAGGGGGTCGGTCACGGTGGTGCCGACGGCCGGGGCGGTCGCCCGACCAAGGCGCCAGTACAGCCAGAACAGATGGAACTGCCCGATGGAATACACCGTGAGGATGCCGGCAGAGCCCGTAGCGAGAAGTAGGAAGAGGGACGAGACTCCGTCGTGCCGGAACACATCCTGCCATGCGTCTATCATGTGCCAATATACTGAGAATGAGTATTTTCAATTCGTCTCCATCCACCCTTTTTCTAGCAGCATGCGTTTCGTAATCGTCGGTGCCGGCTTCACCGGATCGGTCCTTGCCCGTGAGTTGGCCGAGGCGGGACACGACATCGAGGTCTTCGAAACGCGGCCGCACGTGGCCGGCAACTGCCACACCGAGCGCGACCCGGAAACAGGGATCATGATCCATCGGTACGGTCCGCACGTGTTCCATACCGCCAGGGAGCGCGTGTGGACCTACGTGAACCGGTTCGCCCGCTTCCGCCCGTACATCAGCCGCGTGAAGACCACGGTGCGGGGCCAGGTGTATTCGCTGCCGGTGAACCTGCACACCATCAACCAGTTCTTCGGCACCCGGATGTCGCCCGATGAGGCGCGCGCCTTCATCGCCTCGAAAACGGTAACCGGAGACACCCCTCCCCGCACCTTCGAAGAACAGGGATTGGCCTGGGTGGGCCGGGACCTGTACGAGGCCTTCTTCGCCGGCTACACCCGCAAGCAGTGGGGATGCGACCCCAGCGAACTACCTGCGAGCATCCTGAAGCGCCTGCCCTTGCGTTTCTCCTACGACGACAATTACTTCGACCATCCCCATCAAGGCATTCCGGAAGACGGATACACCGCCATGGTCGAGAAGATGCTGGACCATCCGCGCATCCGGGTGCATCTGAACACGCCGTATCCGGCCGGCGGGCGTCCGGATGCCGACCATGTGTTCTTCACCGGACCCATCGACGCCTGGTTCGGCCACGACGAGGGACGGTTGGGGTACCGCACCTTGGAGTTCGTCCGCCACACAGCCACCGGGGATGCGCAAGGCTGCGCCATCATGAATTACGGGGATGTCGACGTGCCGTACACCCGCATCACCGAACACAAGCACTTCACGCCATGGGAGAGCCATGCGCAGACCGTGACCTTCACCGAGACCAGCCGGGCCTGCGGCCCCGACGACACACCCTACTATCCGATCCGACTGGTGGAAGAGAAAGCGCTGCTCGGGAGGTACGTGCGCCGGGCGTCGGCTTTGAGCCAGGTCAGTTTCCTCGGCCGCCTGGGAACCTACCGGTATCTGGACATGGATGCGACCATCGGCGAGGCCTTGGAAGCGGCGGATGCCGTGAAGGAATCCGTCCGGCAGGAGCAACCGATACCGGTCTTTTTCCATCCGCCGATTTCCGATTCCCGATAACAAAAAAGCCCCGGAAACCGGGGCTTTTTTTATGTGTGCCGAAGGCGGGACTCGAACCCGCATGAGATTGCTCTCACACGCCCCTGAAACGTGCGCGTCTACCAGTTCCACCACTTCGGCAGGGACACAAAGATACGGTTATCGCGGGTTCGTTCGCAACCACGAGCGCATTTCTTCGCGCATCCGACGCTCTTCCTCGGTTTTTGGTGCGGTCGCCACGCCCTGCTGATACAGGGCCTGTGCGGTGCGGCCCTCTCCGCGGGCTTCATGGCTCTTCCCGAGCCAATACAGATTCTGGATGGTGGCGTCTGCGCGCACCGCCTCCGTGAAATAGCGATGAGCGATGGCCGACGCCTCCGCGGGGTCGACATCCGTCACCACACCCGAGAAGAGACCCGTCATCCAGCCCAAGCGCGACAGTTCGGTGTGCCATCGTCCCAAGATGTGCAAGGCCGTCGCATTGGACGGATCCAGCTCGGCCGCCTTCAAGGCATGCACGCGCACGCTATCGGCCAACCGGAGCTGGGTCCACACTCCGGACTGATTCACTTTCGCCGCATACGCCGTCGCCAGGATCTCATGCGACTTCGTATGACCGGGGTCCGTGCGAACGGCGCTTCGGGCCCACGCGAAGCCTTTCTCCAGAACCGCGGGTTGGTCCGCATCGCCCTTCAACGTCTCCGACCACTCGATGTAGCGATTCGCTGTTTCGAAGCGGATCATCGTTGTCGGAACGCAGGCGCCCAGCCGCCGCTCGAGGAAGGCCATCTCCGCCGGCCGACCTTGCCGTTGGCGGACCGCCTGCGCCTCGGCGATCACCGACTCCGGACAGGGAGCGGGCTGCATCCCCATCCACATCAACCATAAGATCCACGTCACTTGAACTCGATCGAATAGCCGACTCCCATCCATTTCACCTTCCGGGTGAAGAGGAAGGAGGCGGGTAGCATGAGGATGATGAACAGATGGTAGAACTCAAGCACCCAGACATAGCGGACGTGCTTGGGAAGATTCATGCGTCGACGCTGCTGGCCGAAGAAAAACGCTTCTGTAAGGGCCTTGCCGCTTACGAACACAAGCCATGCTTTCCAGCTGATCAGCCAACCGAGCACGATGTACATCATCAGTCCGAAGCCCCACCAGAAGGCGAGGAACAGGATGATCATGTAAAACCAGTCGTGGGCGATGCCGCCTCCGAACCAACGCCGCTGCTGGCTCACTAGGTGCTTGAGTGAGGGCACGGGGCTGAGCGTGGCGGTGGTCTCCTCATCCATGTAGCAGTCGACCTTCATTTTTTGGTCGACGACCATTTGGAACAGGGCCAGGTCTTCGGCGACCTTGAAATGGACGTTCTGCAAGCCTCCGGCCTTTTCGTACACCGACCGGCGGATGGCCATATTGGGTCCGAGACAGACGAAGGGAACTCCCCATCCGGCCATGCCCATGTTGAACATCTGCACGAACCCCCAGGAGACGCGTTCGATCACCCCGAGCCATGAATCGGCCCGGATCACGAGCGACCCGCCAGCCATGCCGGTCTCGGGAGTCACCCGGCCGAGCGTATGCCTGACCCATTTCGGATGGACGGTGGCGTCGGCATCGGTGATGATCACCCACTCGCCGGTGGCCCGGGTGAACCCGTTTTCAATGCCGCGCGCCTTCGCCTCAAGTCCGTTCGGTGGCATCGCGTCGGAATGCAGCACCACCACATTCGCATGCTCCCGTGCCACCCGCTCCATGATCTCGCCGGTGGCGTCGGTGGAGAAATCGTTGACGAGCACCACTTGCAGTTTGTCTTTCGGATAATCGAGGGCCAAGATCGACTCGATGCATCGCGGAAGGTCCTGCTCTTCGTTGCGGGCGCTCACAAGCACCGTCACCGGGACGGCCTTCTCGTCGCTCACAGGCACCGAGCGGCGCAAGCGGCTCAGTCCTCCGATGAGGAACCACATCAGCACGAAATAAAAGCCGACCCATGTTCCGATGACCCAATCCAGCCAGGTGAACGAACCGACGAAATCAACAATCATGCATCGAAGTTTAGGTGGAAGATGACCTGTGGCGACATTGTCAAGATAGAGCATTCATCATTATTATGCGGTATGGCACCACCTAAACCTCGGCAATTATGAGCCACGCGCAAATCACCCGGGAAACAGCGACGATCCGGTTCGCTGGGGATTCCGGAGACGGGATGCAACTCACCGGATCCCAATTCACCAACACCACCGCCCTATTGGGCAACGACCTGAGCACCTTTCCCGACTTCCCCGCCGAGATCCGCGCTCCCGCAGGGACCGTGGCCGGGGTCTCGGGCTTCCAGATCCAGTTCGGCAGCCGCGCCATCCACTCTCCCGGCGATTCATGCGACGTGCTGGTGGCCATGAACGCGGCCGCGCTCAAAGCCAACATCAAGCACCTGCGCGCGGGCGGCATCATCATCGCCAACATCGACGGATTCGGCAAGAAAGACCTTTCTTTGGCCAAATACGCGCCAGAGGCCGATCCGCTGCACGATGTGCAGACCACCGGTTACACTGTGGTGCCCGTAGACATCACCAAACTCACCCGCACCAGCCTGGTCGATTCCGGACTCACGGTCAAGGAGATCGACCGATGCAAGAACATGTTCGTTCTGGGTATCGTGTACTGGCTGTACAGCCGGTCGTTGGAGCCCACGATCGACTTCCTGACCAAGAAGTTCGCGAAGCGGCCGGACTTGGCCGACGCCAACATCAAGGCCTTGAAAGACGGCTACACGTTCGGCAATGCCACGCAGCTGTTTTCAGAGAGATACATGTTGGAACCGGCGCGGATCGAACCGGGCACCTACCGCAACATCACCGGCAACGAGGCCACGGTGCTCGGCATCACAGCGGCCGGGCAGACCTCGAAACTGCCCATCTTCCTCGGCTCGTACCCCATCACGCCGGCGTCCGACATCCTGCACGGCCTGTCGAAGCTCAAGCACTTCAACGTGACCACCTTCCAGGCGGAAGACGAGATCGCCGCCATCGCCTCGGCGATCGGGGCGGCCTACGGCGGAAGCCTGGCCATCACGACGAGCTCGGGTCCGGGCGTGGCGCTGAAGACCGAAGCCATCGGTCTGGCCACCATGTATGAACTGCCATTGGTGATCGTGAACGTGCAAAGGGCGGGTCCGAGCACCGGTATGCCAACCAAGACCGAGCAGGCCGACCTGCTCCAGGCCGTCTACGGCCGCCCCGGCGAAGCGCCGATCGTGGTGCTGGCCGCGGCCTCCCCTGCCGACTGCTTCGACATGGCCTACCAGGCCTGCAAAATCGCGCTCGAGCACATGATTCCGGTGATCCTGCTCACCGACGGGTACATCGCCAACGGCGCCGAACCCTGGAAATTCCCGAGCCTGGCCACGCTTCCGCCCATCACGGTGGATTTCGCCAAACCGCGCAAAGACGAAGACCCCGCCTTTCTGCCCTACGGCCGGAACGAGGACAACGTGCGTCCATGGGCCATCCCCGGCACGAAGGGCCTGGAGCACCGCATCGGCGGACTCGAGAAAGAGAACGGCACCGGCAACATCAGCTACGATTCCGACAACCACCATCTGATGACCATGATCCGCGAGAACAAACGGAACGCCGTGGTGAAACGGATCGGTCCGGCCAAGATCGACGAAGGCGCCGACTCCGGCGACCTGCTCGTGGTAGGCTGGGGCGGCACGTTCGGTAGCATCAAGCAGGCGGTGATGGAGGCGAACGCCATCGGTCACAAGGTTTCGCATCTGCATCTGCGGCATATCGCGCCGTTCCCGAGCAACCTCGGCGAGATCTTCGGCCGGTTCAAGAAGGTGCTCGTCCCTGAAATCAACAACGGGCAGCTCATCCGGTTGCTGCGCGACCAGTATGGCATCCCCGCCAAAGGCTACAACCGTGTGAGAGGGGTTCCTTTCACCGTCGAAGAACTCAAAAACGCATTCATCAACGAGGTGTCCTGATGGAAACCACCACCCTCTCCAGCAAAGATTTCGCCAGCGACCAGGACGTGCGCTGGTGCCCCGGCTGCGGCGATTACACCATCCTGAAACAGGTGCAATCGGTGATGCCCGACCTCGGCGTGCCGCGCGAGAACATCGTCTTCGTGGCCGGCATCGGGTGTTCGAGCCGCTTTCCATACTACATGAACACCTACGGGATGCACACCATCCATGGCCGGGCGCCCGCGATCGCAACGGGACTCGCCGTCGCCCGCCCCGATCTCGACGTGTGGGTCGTGACCGGCGACGGCGATGGCCTGTCGATCGGCGGCAACCACCTCATCCATGCACTACGCCGCAACGTGAACCTGACGATCCTGCTGTTCAACAACCGGATCTACGGCCTCACGAAAGGTCAGTACTCGCCGACCTCCGAAGTCGGCAAGGTCACCAAGTCGACGCCGTTCGGTTCGGTGGATCCGCCGTTCAATCCGCTCGCCGTCGCACTCGGCGCCGAGGCCACGTTCGTGGCCCGGACCCACGATCTCGACCGCCAGCACATGATGAGCGTGTTCAAGGCGGCCCACGACCACGAAGGAGCGTCGTTCGTCGAGATCTACCAGAACTGCAACGTGTTCAACGACGGCCAGTTCAACGAGATC
>CAYVRS010000043.1:3678-6555 GCA_964454075.1 uncultured Chitinophagales bacterium | reverse complement strand
AATGTGGATGTGAACGTGCTGCTGTTCAACAACGAGATCTACGGCCTCACCAAGGGGCAGTACTCGCCCACCTCGAAACAGGGATCGGTCACGAAATCCACCCCGATGGGCTCCATCGACCATCCGTTCAATCCGCTGGCCTTGGCGCTCGGATCCGACGCCGGGTTCGTGGCCCGCGCCATGGACCGCGACCCGAAGCACCTCAACCAGATGCTTCTGCGCAGCGCGCAGCACGCCGGCACCTCGTTCCTGGAGATCTACCAGAACTGTGTGGTGTTCAACGACGGCGCGTTCGAGCTGTACACCGACAAAGTGTCGCGTCCGGCTTCGGCGCTCTACCTGGAGCACGGCCAACCCATGATCTTCGGTGAGAATCAAGACAAAGGCGTGCGGCTCGACGGCCTCCGGCCGGAAGTCGTCACCTTGGGGGATGGGGTCTCGGCCGACGACCTCTGGATCCACGACGAGCACGACGCCGTGAAGGCCTACATGCTGTCCCGTTTCTTTGCCGTGGGCAACGAAGACGGGTTGCCAAGGCCGTTCGGAGTGCTCTTCGAGCAGAAACGAGACGCCTACGACGCCCAGGTGAACGCCCAGAAAGCCGCCGCCACGCAGAAATATGGCGTACCGGATCTCGACAAGCTGCTCTCCGGAAACGAAACGTGGGTGGTTCGCTGACACATGCGCATCCATGAAACTGTCTGGGATGTGAACCACGCCACGGGCAACCGCCTCCGCAGGCATGTGGAGCACGATGCCAACGTGAACGCGCTCGCGGTGCTCAACTGCATGGCGCAATACACCGCCCTGAGCCTGGAAGACGGATTGCTCGACGAGATCGATACCTTATTCCAGGCGTATCTGCGCTGAATCGGTCTCCAAAAGCATGTCGAGGTGGTCCCGCACCGAGATGCCGTTGTCGAGCCAATCCTTGTGACGCGATTTCGGCAGGATCACCGGCATCCGGTCGTGCTCAGTGGCCGCGACGCCTTCGGCCTGCGTCGTGATGATGGTGTAGGAGAACACATCCTCGCCGGAGGGCGAAGTCCAACGGTCGTACAATCCGGCGAAGGCGATGAGGGGACGGTCGGCCACCGTGAGCAGACGTTTGGCCTCGTAGAACCCGGTGGCGGGGATGAGGCACCGGCGGCGCTCCAACAGGGCGCTGAACGCCGGGCGCTCGTGCAAGGTCTCCCGCCGGGCGTTGATCATCTTGAAGCCGACGGACGCGTCTTTGGCCCAGGAAGGGATGAGTCCCCAGCGGAAAGTCGGGATCACCGGCGCCTTCTCCCGGCCGATCGCCACCACGGGCATCACCGAGCCTGGCGTCACGTTGGGAACCGGAACCACGGACCCCTGGCGCGAGACCAGCGCCTCGAAATAGGCTTCAAGATCGTCTTGAGTGGTGAAGAAGGTGTAGCGGCCGCACACGGGGGAAGGGTTGAGGGGAAAGGGTTGAGGGGAAAGAGACAAGAAACAAGAAACAAGAGACAAGAAAGATAGTTTGATTTCCGATTTCCGATTCCCGATTCCTGATTCCCGATTCCCGGTCTACCGTCTACGGCCCACGTACTTTTTCCATACATTGCACCTCGAACCTCGCACCTCATTCTTCGCACCAAAGGCACCATGCTCGACATCGTCATCTTTTCCGCATACATCCTGACCATCATCGGATTGGGATTGTGGGTCTCCAGAGCCAAAAAAGGCCATCAGACCAACGCCAACGATTATTTCCTTGCCGGCAAGACCTTGCCATGGTGGGCGATCGGCGCCTCGCTCATCGCGGCGAACATCTCCGCCGAGCAGTTCATCGGCATGTCCGGTTCCGGCTTCGCCATCGGCTTGGCCATCGCCTCCTACGAATGGATGGCGGCCCTCACGCTGATCATCGTCGCCAAATTCCTTCTACCGATCTTCATTGAAAAGGGTCTGTACACCATTCCGCAGTTCATCGAGCAGCGGTTCAACGGCACGCTCAAGACCATCTTGGCGGTGTTCTGGATCGCGCTGTTCATTTTCGTGAACCTGACCTCGGTGCTTTACCTGGGCGCGAAAGCCATCGACACCATCGTGGGTGTGGGCGACGGGGCCATGCTCATGCAAGGCATCCTCTTCCTGGGCATCCTGGCCGCCTCCTATTCGCTCTATGGCGGACTGGCCGCCGTGGCTTGGACGGATGTGGTCCAGGTCGTGCTCCTCATCGTGGGCGGCCTGCTCACCTCCTTCATCGCCCTCGACGCCCTCACGCCGGACGGCGGCGTGATCGCCGGTTTCACCCATATGATGAACACGGCAGGCGACAAATTCCACATGATCCTGGACAAGGGGCATCCTGAGTTCGACAATCTTCCCGGCATCGGGGTTCTGATCGGCGGCATGTGGATCGCGAACGTCTACTATTGGGGCTTCAACCAGTACATCATCCAGCGCGCTCTTGCGGCCAAATCGCTTCCTGAGGCGCAGAAAGGCCTCCTCTTCGCCGCGGGCATGAAGATGATCCTTCCGCTGATCGTCGTGATTCCGGGCATCATCGCCTATGTGATGTTCTCCGCGCCCGAAGGCACGGCGGTGATCCCTGGTGTTCAAGGCGCCTTCCTGAACGCCGACGGCAGCATCCAATACGACAACGCCTACCCTTGGCTGGTCAAGAATTTCATTCCGGCCGGCATCAAAGGCCTCGTGATCGCCGCCCTTGTGGCCGCCATCGTGTCGTCGTTGGCCTCGATGCTGAACTCGGTGTCCACCATCTTCACGATGGACATCTACCATCCCTATGTGAATCCGAACGCGACCGACAAGCAGATGCTGTTCACCGGTCGCGCCACGGCCGCCGCCGCGCTGGTCATCGCGAGCCTCATCGCTCCGCTGCTGGCA
>CAYVRS010000043.1:0-3616 GCA_964454075.1 uncultured Chitinophagales bacterium | reverse complement strand
CTCCATCGGCATCGCCTTCCTGCTCAAGTTGCCGGCCTTGGCCCTGCCTTTCCTCGACCAGATGTTCTACACCGCCATTCTGACGATGGTGCTGATGGTGGGCATCAGCCTCACCACCAACCCGGACGACGACGATCCGAAGGCCATCCGCCTCACCGCCGAGACCTTCCGCACCACGAAAGGCTTCGCGATCGGCTCGTACGCGCTGATGGTGGTTCTGGCGTTGTTGTACACGGTATTCTGGTAAGAACGTACTCGGTCGACGGTACTCAGTACCGTCTACCGATTCCCGATTCCTCACCTCTCAAAAAAATGCGTCTTTCCGCGCACGTCGTGTTCTTCGGCGGCGCGGATGACCGTATCGATGCCGAACCGGTTGTTGATGCCGTCGATGGCCTGATACAAGCCGGCGAGCTTCTCGTCTTCGCGGAAGAAGAGGTCGATCTGGCGACCGGTGGTCAGTTCGATGGTGTGAAGGCCGATGCCTCGGATCCGCATCCCTTCCCCTAAGAACCGCCGCACCAGCGGCATGGCTTCGCGCAAGCACCCTTCCAGCACGTAATCGTCGAGATTGGTGTGTCCGGGTGTGTTGAACACGAAGGAGACACCTTTCCAGCCGATGTCCTGGAACCGGATGTACCCGGCGTACTTGATGGCCTTGCGGTCGTAGCCGCGCATGCGGTAGCAGAGCTGGCTCACGGCCTTGTTGATTTCGCCTTCCACGCTGATGGGGTCGTCGGTCCAGTCGGAGAACGTGTGCATGTAGCTGATCTCTTTGGGCACGTGCTCGGCGGGGTCCACCACCTTGGCGCGATCCTGCCCGACCACGGTTTCAAAGAGCATCTTTCCGAAATACCCGCCGAACAGGTCGATGAAGGCGCCCGGACCCTGCCGCACGGCATCGGCGATGGTGTTCAGACCCCGCCCCTGGAGCTTGGCGAAACGCCTCGAGCCCACGCCCCAGACCTCATTGAGGGGCAGCGGATGCAGCAGATCGCGGGCGTCGGCCTCGGTGAGCACCAGCACGCGGCCGTTCGGCTTGCGCAGGTCGGAGGCGAGCTTGGCGTAGGTCTTGGAGAACGAGACGCCGACGGAGCTGATGAGGCCGGTCTGCCGGTACACGGTGTTCTTGACCTCATCCGCCAGGCGGCCGATCTCCAGGGGCGAGAACTTGCGCCAATGGGTCACATCCAGGAAGAACTCATCCATCGAATAGCCTTCCACGTCGGGCGAGAACGAATCGAGCGCGGCGCGGATCTGCTTGGAGATGGCCTGGTACTTCTCGTAATGCACCTGCATGAAGACGATGTACGGGCAGATCTGCGTGGCCTCGAAGGCGCTCATCGCCGTCTTGATGCCCAGCTTGCGCGCCTCATAGCTCGATGTGGCCACGATGCCGCGCGCCGTACCGTTCTCCTTGCGCCAACCGCCCACGATGATGGGGATGCCATACAGGTCGTACGACAGCTGCTCCACCTGCGCGTAGAAACAGTTCATGTCCAGATGCAGATACAGCCTCGGCCGCGAATCGGTGTGCTGCTGCCCCGCCGAAATGGTGTTGTAGAGGGTGATCCGGTGGACGTTCCGGTTTAGGTCATAGGCCATGGCAGAGACTCTTCCTTGTCTCTCAACCCTTGTCTCTTGTCTCTGTCAAAAACCCCTCCTCGATCTCGAGCACGCACAGCCAGGCCATCTCCTTGCTGTCGTACACGATGTCGAAATAGCGGTTCTCCGTGGTCCGCACCACGAAATGCACATGCTTCGAATCTCCCACCACTTCGGTGTAGCTCTTGCGCACCGAGGCCACCGCATGCACCTCGCCGTTCTTCATCATGAAGCGGTGGGGCACCAGACGGCGCTTCTGCTTGGGTGTCACGAACGCCGCGAACGAGGCGATGACATTGATCTTTTCGAAGGAGGAGTGTTGCATATGCGTGGGCCGTAGGTCGTAGGCCGCGGAAGACCTTCGGTCTACGGTTCACGGTCTACGACCTACGGCAGGTTACACATATTCCGCACATATATCAAGCGCGGCGTCAGCGTTTCAGCAACAATCGTTTCACTTCGTACAGAAGGTCGTCTTTGGCGAAGGGTTTGGAGATGTATCCGTCGAATCCGGCGTTCAGAAACCGCTCGCGGTCGGTGGATTCGGCATGCGCGGTGATGGCGATCACGGCCGGTTTCTGGATCTTGGGCAGGTTGTGGACCCGCTCCAGCAGCCGGAAGCCCGCATCTTCGGTCTCCATCTGGATGTCCGCCAGCACCATGTCGACCGGCTCCACCGGCACGATCTCGAGCGCCTGGGCCAAGGTCGACGCCACGCGGATGTCGCAGATCGGATTCAGGAACTTCGACAGGGTGTGGCGGGCGTCGGCGTCGTCGTCCACCACGAGCACGTAGGCACGGTCGGTGAAGCCTTTGAAGGCCTCATCCACCGCCTTGTACGCGGCGCGCTTGTCTTGCACTTCGGCGTCGCGGTTCAGGGGCAGGCGCACGGTCACCGCGGTGCCCTTGCCGATGGTCGACGCGATGGCCACATCCCCGCCCAACAGGCGGATGACGCCCGTCGCGATCGACAGACCCATGTCCACATCCGGAGAATCGAGCATGGTGGCCAGTTTGTCATCGGAGAATCCGAAGCCGGTGTCGGCGAGCGTCACCAGGGCCAGTTCCTTCTCGGCGTCGTGACCGAGGGTGACCGTGACCCCGCCTTTCATGGTGTTCTGGATGTGGAACCGGAGGATGTGCAGCAAGGCTTGCTTTGTCCACCGGCTGTCGATGAACGCCACTCCCGGATTCTGCTTCACCTGCACTTTCAGGCGCAGCTCTTTCTCTTCGGCCACCGGCACGAAGGTGCGCACGATGTCGTTCACCAAGGTCACCACATCGATGCGGTCGGGTTGGAGCGTGATCTGGCCCGATTCCACCTTGGCCAGGTCCACCACGGCTTCCATGGTCGACAGAAGCCGCTTCCCGCTCAGCGTGATGCTCTGCGCCATCTCCAAGGGCTCGCCCTCGAGATCGAGCTCCAGCATCGACGCCATGCCCAGGATGCCCGAGAGCGGCGTGCGCATCTCGTGGCTGAGGCTGGCCAGGAAACCGGCCTTGAATTTGTTCACCTGGCGCGCTTTCTCTTCGGCCTTGGCCAGCACGTCTTCGACGCGCTCCTGTCCGGAGATGTCGCGCGCGTTCAGGATCACGCCGATGCGCTCGTCGCCCCAGCGGTTCACGGTGGCCACGGTCTCGAGCGTCACCACCGATTTGTTGCGGTGCTGGAAGCGGACATTGCTCGGTTTGGAGGCCTCGTCGCGGCGGAACGCCTGGGCCAGCAGCATGCGCAGGTCCGGACGGTCGTCGGGATGCACGTACGCGTACAGGTCGCGGCCTTTGAGGTAGTCCGGATTGTAGCCGATGAGGCGTTGCGAGGCGGGGTTGGCGAATTGGATGCGACCTTCGGCGTCCAACAGCCACAGGATGTCGCTGCTGTTCTGAATGAGCTGGCGGAAGGTGAGCTCGTTCTCACGAAGCGTGTCTTCGAGCTTGCGGCGGCGGGTCATGTCGGTGAAGGTGACCACGACGCCCAGCAGCGCGCCCTTGTCGTTCTTGATGGGCTGGG
>CAYVRS010000042.1:15311-16510 GCA_964454075.1 uncultured Chitinophagales bacterium | reverse complement strand
CGCAGGCGGCCCAGGCGCGAGTCGGGCGGCCACAGGTCGTCTTCCGCCACCGGTCGCAGCGCGGCCGCCCGATCGCGCCAGCGCCGCGCCAGGGCGTCGAGCTCGGGCTCGGTCGCCATCAGCGGCGCCGCCTCGTCCAAGATCTGCTCCATCAGCCGCACGGCGGCATGCTCCACGGCGCTCGGCGCCTGCCACGGAAGGCAGAACCGGCGGAGGCACTCGATCACCCAGGCCCGCCCGGCGATTCGCCCCAGCCGCAAGGGCAGATTCGGCTCACGCAGCGCCACCGACTTGGCCGACACCGCCCTGAGCAAGGTCTTCGCCATGCCGGAAAGCTGGGCGAGGGGCTGGTCGCCCGGATTCACACGGTCCACCGACATCGACACCAGCCGGACCACCGCTTCGCTGGCCACTTCGGCGCGAAGCGACGCCAACGGAAGCCGCTCGGTCTCGGGCAGGATCGACTGATCGTCGACCGTGCCAAACAGGAACCGTTCCTCCGCTTCGGTGAGCTCCAACGCCGGATGGGCGAACAGCACGCTCCAATTGGGTTTTCCGGAAATCAGTTCGGGGATCACAGGTTGGCGCATTCCGGCAAACTACTATCTTAAAGGCTCATTCACCAACCCAAATCGCCCCAGACCATGCGTCTTCTCCTGCGTCTTCTTGTCCTCGTCCTGCTCCTTACCCCCGCGCTCCAGGCCCAGCAACGATTCACTTCGCTCGACCAAGCCCTTTCCACCAACGCGCTCTTCAGCGGCGCGTCGGGTCCGCAGAACATCCTATGGATGGATGGCGGCAACCGCTACTCCTATTCCCTCTACAACCGGCAGGCGAGCACGCTCGAGATCCGATCCTACAACCCGGCCACCGGCGCCGATGAGCTCGTGTTCGATGGCAAGGGACTCACCTTCCCAGGCACCTCCACACCGTTCGACTACGACAGTTTCGGCTGGACCGGCGATTCCAAGCATCTCTTCTTCTCCAGTAATTTCCGCCCCATCTACCGTCGCTCCGGCATTTCCGACCACTATCTGTACAATGTGCAGACACGCTCGCTCCAACCTGTGGCCAAAGACGCCGGCACCGCCGAACTCTCACCCGACGGCAAGCATGTGGGCATGGAACGCGGCGGCGACCTGTATCTGTACTCCTTCGACAGCGGCACCGAAACCCGCCTCACCCACGATGGCTCCGAG
>CAYVRS010000042.1:3802-15301 GCA_964454075.1 uncultured Chitinophagales bacterium | reverse complement strand
TCGAAATACATTTTTAACGGCCGTTTTGGCTGGGTGTATGAAGAAGAATTCGGCTTGGCGCAAGCCTGGAGCTGGTCGCACGACAGCCGCCACATCGCCTTCTGGCAAGAGAATGAAGCGGATGTGCCGCTGTTCCGCATGACCGATTACGAAGGTTCCGGACATCCCGAATACGTCACCCTCAAGTATCCCAAGGTCGGCGATCCGAATCCGGTGATGCGCATCGGCGTGGTCGACATCCGGTCCGGCGAACGCGTCTTTCTCGACACCGGCGAATCGCACGACAGCCTCATCCCGCGGATCTATTGGACCTCGGTTCCGGGTCAGCTCGCCGTCGTATGGATGAACCGTGAGCAGAACCACCTCAAGCTGTATTTCTTTGACGTGACCACCGGCGCACGCAAACTGGTGATGGAAGAGCGTTCCGAGGTTTGGATCGACGTGTACAACTTCTTCGAGCGCATCGATCATCACTTCCTGTTCCCGTCGGATTCGAAAGACTTCTTCTGGATGTCCGACCGCGACGGCTACCGTCACATCTACCATTACGATTACGACGGGAAGCTCATCCGCCAGGTCACCAGCGGCAACTGGGAAGTGACCAACCTCTACGCCTACGATGCCCGCGCCAAGCAGATCTTCTACGCGTCGACCGAGGCCTCGCCGCTGGAACGGCACTTGTACGTAATCGGCACGAACGGCCGTGGCAAGCAGAAACTCACGACCGAGGCCGGTCGCCACACGATCGACATGGGTCCGAACGCGGCGTACTTCATCGACCGATACTCGAACATCGACACCCCGACACAGGTGCTGCTCAAAGACCGGCGCGGACGCGTCGTCAAGGCCCTGGAAACCAATGAGGCCGTGAAGCAAGCCATCAAAACGAATCTCTATGCCAAACGGACCCTGTTCCGCTTCAAAACCAGCGAAGGCGTGGAGCTTGACGGCATGATCCTTTTCCCGGCCGATTTCGATTCCACCAAGCGCTATCCCATGGTCTTGGATGTATATGGCGGTCCGAGTTCCCAATCGGTCTACAACCAGTGGGAAAGCGGGAACTTCCGCCAATACCTCACCCAGCAGGGGTACATCGTGGTAGGCGTGAACAACCGCGGTTCGAGCGGGTACGGACGCGCCTTCGAAAAGCAGGTCTATCTGAACCTGGGAGAACTTGAAGCGCGTGATTTCAAAGAGACGGCCGACCATTTCGCGTCGCTGCCTTATGTGGATGGAAACCGGATAGCCATCCGCGGCCACAGCTACGGCGGCTACATGGTGCTGTACACGATGACGGCACATCCGGGCCGTTTCGCCGTGGGACTGAGCGGCGCGCCGGTGAGCGATTGGCGCCTGTACGACACCATCTACACCGAGCGGTACATGGGCACCCTGGCCACGAATACGGCAGGATACGTGAACGCGAGTCCGACCACCCGCGCCGACCGCCTCAAAGGCAACCTGCTTCTGGTGCATTCCACCATGGACGAGAACGTGCATGTGCAGCACACCTTCCAATTTGTCAAGGCCATGCTCGACCACCGCATAGACCACGACTTGCGCATCTTCCCACCCGGTGCGCACGGAGTGGCCTACAACCGTGCCAGTAATCTGTACTTGCAGAACCTCTATGTGGATTATCTGAACCAGCATTTGGCGCCGAAGGAGTAAAATCCCTGACTCGTGCTTCATTATTCGCGTCACTCAATCCATCCATCTACCCATGACTAAACTCTTGTTTGTCTGCGGAGTGTTGGCGGTGGCGGCCTGGCCTCAGGAAGCCCACGCGCAATCGCTTTCCAACGGCACGTACAACCCGATGCCGGGCACGTTCGCCGGCGGCGGTGTCAGCATGAGCGGTGTGGTCCAAAGCATCAACATCGGAACCCTGGCCGGAGGCGGTGGTCGGTTTCGCCATCGACGAGGGCAGCGGCGAGATCGTCCCGCTTGGCGACCCGCGTGAAGCGCAAGGCAACTTCGGATCGTCCAACATGGGTGTCTATGGCATCGCCCGAAACAACTCCAACCTGAAAGAAGGCATCGCTCCGCTGGAGTCGACTTTGTCGAAGCTGCTCACCATGAACGTGGTGTCTTACCGGTACCGCCAAGACACCGGAATCTTCCTGCCCACCGGCACGCACTACGGCGTGATCGCACAAGAACTCGAACCGCTCTTCCCGGAGCTGGTAAGCCAGAACACGGCGCGCATTCCGAACATGGATGCGGCGGATGCGGGTCCGTCGACGAGCACCACCACGATCGACTTCAAATCGGTGAACCACACCGAAATGATCCCGGTGCTGATCAAGGCGATCCAGGAACAGCAACAGCAGATCGAGGTTCTCAGAGCCGAGATCGAACGGTTGAAAAACAACTGATTTGCCCTAAGTCCCGGAGCTATTGCATTTAGCGCAATGGTTCCGTATGTTACGATTTGGTGTATTCCAATGAAAAACAACGGTAACATATTGATACTGATGACGGACGAGGTCTCGCTGGGTGAACTCCGCGACGGTCTTGTGCCCTATTTCAATGTGTTCACCGCCAGCGACACCCGCACTGCCGCCCGCATCCTGAAGGAATTCGACATGGATGTGGCGATGGTCACGGAACGGCTGCCCAACATGAGCGGCCTCCAGTTTTGCGAAAGCATTCACACCACCTTCCCGCAGCTGCTCACCGTCCTGATGACCTCCGGACAAGACATGCATGCGGTGAAAGACGCCGTGAAAGCCAAGCGCATCTTCGCTTATCTCAAGAACGGATTCGATGCCGACGAGGCCCAAGTGGTGCTTTCGCTCGCCGTTCAGCAAGTCCGCCTGCTCGACGACAATAAAGCCCTGTCGATCGAGCTGAAACGCTCCGTAGACGAGCAAACCCGCGTCATGGAGCTGTTCAAACGGTATGTTCCCGAGCAAGTGGTCTCGCAGACCCTGTACCGCAATACCGACGATGTGATGGTGGGCGAAACCCGCGTGGTCTCGATCCTGTTCGCGGACATCCGCAACTTCACCCGGTTCGCGGCGCGTGTGAGTCCGACCGATGTGGTCTCCTTCCTCAACGATTTCTGGGCGATCATGACTGAACCGATGCGCAACAACCATGGTTCGGTGAACAAACTCATCGGGGATGGGGTACTGGCGGTCTTCGGAGCGCCGAACAGCAGTCTTGAAAACCAGCAGAACGCCGTCCAATGCGCGTTAGACATGATAGAAGCCTTGAAGAAGGTGAACATCATGTATCAGGACGCGCTCGGCGAAGAGATCAAGATCGGAATCGGCATCAACACCGGCGAGGTGGTCGTGGGCAACATCGGAACTTCCGATTACCTCGAATACACCGTGATCGGCGATGCCGTAAACGTGGCTTCCCGCATCGAATCGATGACCAAACGCAAACCGAACTCCATCCTCATCAGTGAAAGCACCCTTGTGGAAGTGGATGGCGAGTTCGATACCTCGGAAGTGGAATCCCTGGAAATGAGCGGCAAGAAGGAGCCCATACGCGTGTACGAAGTGCTCGGCAAGCGCGCCGCCAAAATCCAGCCTATCGGTCGCGCCGGAATTCATCGAGGGTACTAAAGCGTCCCAATGAAGCGGTTCCTGAAGCGGGTTTTGCAGTTCGTCGGCATCCTGCTCGTTTCTCCCCTCCTCCTGATGATCCTGTACCGATGGATCCCGCCCACCACCACCGCCTTCATGGTACGTCATGCCGTGGTGAATCAGGAATTCTACCGCTACGATTGGGAATCGTCCGAAACCATCTCCAAATGGGTGGGACGCGCGATGGTGGCGTCCGAAGACCAGAAGTTCTGGGACCATCACGGATTCGATATCGAGGCCGTTCAGAAAGCCTTGAAAGACCGTGAGCGCGGCCGCCGCGTACGCGGCGCCAGCACCATCAGCCAGCAGGTGGTCAAGAATCTGTTCCTCTGGCCCGGACAAAGCTGGATCCGCAAAGGCCTTGAAGCCGGGTACACCCTGTGGATGGAGCTGGTGCTTCCCAAAGAGCGCATCCTGGAGATCTATATCAACATCGCGGAATTCGGCTATGGCGTCTATGGCGCCGAAGCGGCCGCTCAGCGTTATTTCGACAAACCGGCGAGCAAGCTGACCCGCTCCGAGGCCGCGCTGATGGCCGTGGTGCTCCCCAATCCGAAAAAGATGAAGCTTGACCGCCCGGGTCCGTATATGCGCGGACGCCAGGGCTGGGTCTTACGCCAGATGTGACAACGCGAGCAGCGTGCTGTCGTCCGACGGCTTGGCGCCGCGGGTGAACGACAGCACATCGGCCATGGCGCCTTTCACCAGATGGATGGGATTGTCGTTCGTGGGATGACGACCCGGTCAATATGGGGTATGGATTGACGAATTGCGATTCATCCGTCGATGGGGTAGTTTTGCAGACCATCCATCCATCATACATCACCTATGAGACAGTTTTTCCTGCTTGTGCTGATGCTGGCCGCGTTCGGAGCGTGCCAGTCCGGCGGCGACGAATCGGTCGAAACCGCCAAAGCCGATTCGCTGATCACCACGCTCGATTCGGGCGACCAATCCATCCAAGCCGCCAGCGATTCGTTGGACGCGGCGCTTGACTCACTCGATACCATCGGAGAATGACCATGATCGCCAGTGTTTTGATCGCCTTGATGCTGCTTGTGCAGCCGCCGCAGAAACCGGACCGCCCGGAGCGTCCGAACCGGGAAGTGAACCGGGGCAAACCGGACAGCGCGCATATCGACCGACCGGGAATGCCAGGCCGGCGTGACAGCACCCGCAAGCCGGAAAACCGGGAGATCCGCGAACAACGTCCGGATTCGGCACGTGGAGCGGCCTACGGAACCAAGAAAGACACGCTCACCGGCCGTGGCTTCGGGCGTCTGCGCTCGGAAGAGGCCCGTGCCCGGGTGACGGGGCGCGCCGACAGCCTCGAGGCGCGAGTGGCCGAGAGCGAAGCGAAGGTGGCCGAGGCGCGCGAGCGCATCGAGAGCGCCAAGGCGCGGGTGGACCGCAAAGAGCGCGAGCGCCGAGGCAGCCGGGCCGAGATCGCCGAGGACCGGCGCAAGATCGCGCATGCCGAGACGAGGCTTGCCGAGCTCGAGGCGCGCCTGGCGGCGCAACGCGCCCGCCTGGCCGCGGTGAAGGGGGAATGACGCTGTCGGCGTTGACGCTGTCGGCGTTGACGCTGTCCGCAAGCTACACTTAACTCAATCGTTATGTTCTCCAGGGGAGTCGTCTTTCCGTCTCGGCTGATGCTTGAAGTCGGGACGGAAATCGCTTCCGGAATCCGCGTCGTCGTGCGCCAGTACGAACGACGCGAACCCGCCGAAATGCGACATCACTTCGCTACGGCTCCGATCCCGTTCGGGCATGAATCGCAGCGACAAATAGGAGCTGTACGCCCAGTCTGACATCGCCCCCGTGAATCCGTGATTCACAGGATTCCGATGGATGTATTTCACGACGTTACGGTAGTACACTTCGTCCGTGATCGGCTTCCGTTTGAAATTCGAGATGAAGAGATTCCCCATCCGATCATACCGGCGATTGATGTACTGGGCGTGTGAACTGAAGGCGCGTCCGAGGCAGGTGGACATAAACCGGCTCAGTTCCTCATCCGACATGAACCGCGTCTTGTCGATGCGTTTGAGGCGTTCCGTCGGCTCATGCATCGCCCGCCGCATCAGTTCATCCCGGTCGCAGACCCTGATGAGAAGATGCGTGTGATTCGGCATGAGACAGTAGGCGTGCAGGTCGCAGAAATAGCGGGTGTAGTAAGGAAGTGTGGTCAGAAACCGGATGAAATCGTCCGGATGTCGGAAAAGGTTATCGGATCCCACCGCGTGGTTGTACACATGGTAGAGCGTGCCTGGAATCAATAAGGCTTTCATAGGATGGGGGTTGAGGGATGGATGTGGACGAGGGGGGACCAGCCTCGACGGAGTATCCATCAATCCTTCGCAAAAACCTAAAAGAATCGTTCCTAAAAAAATCTGTGAAATCTGTGCCGATTTCGGCCTTGAACGAGCTCAAAACCTTTGCCCACGTCGCAGGAATGAGGTATGTTGGGTGTTTAGAACAACTTGCGGACAGTATCACTTACTAACAAACTTATCGTATGCGATTCCTCCTTTTCCTCCTCTTTCCTCTGATGCTGCAGGCGCAGGCGCTCAGCCCCGAACAGATCGCCTCGCTTCGCTCGGTGACGTCCGTGGCCATCGCCCCCGACGCCTCCTTCCTCGCCTTTACCCTGAGCGTGCCCGCCAACCCGCTCACCCACAACCTCCCCAGCGCCATGCACCTCTACGTAGCCTCTCCCGCCACCGGGACCTCGCAGGCTCTCGTGACCGACGCCTCCGTCGCCGCAGTCTCCATCCGGCCGCGCACCCAGACCATCACGTTCCTTTCCCGACGCCCCGGCGACTCCGGCTCGCGGCTGTACGAAATCCCAGCCACGGGCGGCACCCCGAAGCTGCTTCATGAGCATCCGACGTCGATCCAATCCTATTCCTGGGCCTCCGACGGCTCCCACATCGTCTATGTGGCCAACGAACCCAGCACGCGTCCGAAATCCACACTGCCGTACGAGCCTGAGCTGTTCGAGCAGTTCGTCCCCCATCGCAAGGCCTATCTGCAGAATGTCGACAAGGCCGGCCACACGCCGCACCTGATCGACATCCCCGGCTCGGTGACGCTCGCCGTCTGGAGCCCGGACCTGCTGTCCGTCGCCCTGTCCGTCGCCCCCACCCCCACCGTCGATGACCAATACATGGCGCAGACCATCTACGTGGTCTCCCACAGCACGAAAACCGTGACCGACACCCTCCTGCATCGCGGGAAACTGGCTTCGATTCAATTCAGTCCCGACAGCAAGTCGCTGGCCATCCGAGGCGCGCATAACATCAACGATCCGATCGACGCCCGCCTCCGTGTGGTCGCCGTTCGCAACCAATCGGCGCCAAAAACCCTGATGCCCGAGTTCCTCGGCGATGTCGAGGCCATTTCGTGGACCGGCGCCACCACCATCCACGCCATCACCAGCGAGAACGGGGAAACCAGCTTCGTGACGGTGCGTCCGGACGGCACCAATTTCACCCGCGTGCTGCCCACCGGCGGACCGATCTTCGCCTCGTTCTCCGCCTCGACCAACGGCACGGTCGCCTTCGTGGCCAACACCTCCGCCCATCCGAACGAGGTGTATCTGCTCCGCGGCACCACGCTCCGCCGCCTCACCGACTCCAATCCTTGGCTCAAGGACATCCCGATGGCCAAACAGGAAGTCGTGACCTACGCCGCGCGCGACGGACGCAGCATTTCCGGCATCCTCATCCGTCCGGCAGGCGAAACCGCGGGAACCCGCTACCCGCTGATCACCGTGGTGCACGGCGGACCCGAAGCCCACGTCTCGAACGGCTGGGTGACCGGCTACAACAACCCCGGCCAATACGCCGCGGCCCGCGGATACGCCGTCTTCTATCCGAACTACCGCGGAAGCACCGGTCGCGGCATCGAATTCGCGTATTCCTCGCAGGGCGATCTGGCCGGCAAGGAATTCGATGACGTGGTGGATGGAGTGGATCACCTCATCCGGATCGGCCTGGTGGACAGCGCCCGGGTGGGCGTCACCGGCGGTTCCTACGGCGGCTATGCCACCGCGTGGATGAGCACCTATTACTCGAACCGCTTCGCCGCGGGCGTGATGTCGGTCGGCATCAGCAACAACATCTCCAAGTGGGGCACGAGCGACATCCCCGAAGAGCTCTTCCTCGTGCACTCGCGCAAGCGCATCTGGGACTATTGGGAAGACAACCTGAAACGCAGCCCGATCTATTATGTGGACCGCTCACGCACACCGCTGCTGATTCTTCATGGCAAAGACGACACCCGCGTGCATCCGGGTCAGTCGTTGGAACTCTTCCGCCACCTGAAAGTGCGCAAGCCCAATCTTCCTGTGGAATTGGTTCTGTATCCTGGCGAAGGCCACGGAAACCGCAACGCCACGGCCCGCTACGATTACCATCTGCGGATGATGGGCTGGTTCGACACCCACCTGAAGAACTGACCCCTCGGATAAAACGAAAAAGGGGACGCCTGCTAGCAGGCGTCCCCTTTTTTAATAGGACTCTGACGAATCGAATCGTTTATTTCGAGGACGAAACCGCCACCGAATAGACCACGAGTCCGAAACCAATCTTGTTAATGGCGTCAGCGATGTTGTAGAAGACATCGATGTTACCCATGCCTGCAAGCAGGTTTCCAGGCATCGTCATGTATCCGATCGGGTAGATCGCCCAACCCAGCGTGATGAAGATCTTCATCAGGAACATGGCGTTCTTGAGAGCTTCGTTGTCGGAACCGGCCGCAAGCTTGGCCACGCTTCCTGCGAATACTTCATACACGATGTAGAGGTAGAATGCGGTGGATACCGTTCCCCACAGGATCGTCTGGTCTGGCTGGATGGCTTCACCAATATAGCCGGTAACCAACATGCCCACAGAAGCGAGAATCAAGGCGAACAAGGTATTGACTTTGGCGCCATATGGACGGGTGAGCAGGTAGAACTCGATACACATGAGAGGTACCGTCAGGGTCCAGTCGATGTAGCGCAACTCCGTAGGGCTGGTTCCCATGGTCAGGTAATAGTCCCGCATGTAGTAGTAGTGTACAGCGGCGATACCCGTGATCAGGCCGGAGACGGTCAGGGACAGTCTCCATTTGTCAGAAACCGAGTTCCTCTCCAGGAAGAAGAAGACGGTTGCGGCCATCATGGCCATGGTTCCGATGAAGAAGGTGAATCCGACGACGTCGCCCGGTTGAATGGTGGACGCTAGGAGGATAAGCTGATTCATAATGACGTTGGTTTGATTGGTTTGGAGACTAAGAGTTTCTCAAGCCACAAGCCCGAGAAGCCCCCACCGAAATGATACGGTGGAAGCGACAAAGGGCATTGCCTCTTGAGTTTTTTTAGGCCGAGAGTGTAGTCACTCTCTCCGATGTATTCGGATTACCAAAGAAAGCGCTTCCAAAGCACAATCGTTCAATAATTTTGTAAAAAAACGTAAATATATTTTTGCCCGAACGATGGTTGGGTGTACCCTGTTGACGGATCCAAGTCAAGTCGCCAAATCACATGAAACATGTCGTCATCGTCGGAGCGGGTGGAGCCGGACTTTGCCTACTGGAGCAGCTTTTCCGCCAAAGCAAAACTCCCCTCCGCATCACCATCGTGGATGCGGACCCCGAGTCTCATCGGAACCGTACCTGGTGCTCATGGTTGCCGACCGACGGCTTGGAGCCCTACCACAGCACGCATTGGCGACGAATCCAAGTGGCCACACCCGGATATCAAGACATCCTCCATCCACGCCAGCTTGTCTATGCCTACGCAGCGGGCACGGATGTGCACGACCATGTGATGTCTTTGAACGACGGTCGCCACGAGGTCAAGTGGATCCGCAGGAGAGCCACGGGTTTCGGATATGACGGCCCCGGCCAGGCGCATGTCTACTCGGGAAAAGAGCGGGTTACGGGCGACTGGGTCTTCACCAGTTGGTACCCCGGACAGCGTACGGAATCCGACCTGTGGCAGCACTTCCACGGCTGGATGGTGGAAACCGAGCATCCCGTGTTTGAACCCGACACCATGACCCTCATGGATTTCACCGTGCCCCAAGCCGAGAGTGGACTCCTCTTCGCTTATGTGCTTCCGTTCGACGAGACGGTGGCCTTGGTCGAACTCACTGCGTTTTCGGCCAATGTGTGGCCGAAAGAACGGTATGAGGCGCGGCTCGAGGCGCACATGCGCGCACGGTACCAGCTCGAGCCCGGACAATACCGCATCCGCACGGTGGAAACAGGTCGCATTCCCATGGAGCCGGTCCGGTTTCCGGGGCAACCGAATCCGGCCACCTTTCCCATCGGCACCATCTCGGGAGCTGTAAAACCGTCCACCGGCTATGCCTTCGAACGGATGCGCCGCTCAGCTTCGCACTTGGTCCGGACGATGCTCCGCGAAGGACGTCCACGCTACCTGGCGCCCTCCCCGTCCCGGTTCAAGCTTTACGACCTGCTGCTGCTCCGCATCCTCAAAGAACGGCCAGAGCATGGCATCGCCATCTTCCGGTCGCTGTTCAAAAAGGTGCCCATCGACGTCGTATTCGGGTTCCTGGACGAATCCACCCGCCTGCGCCAGGAGATCGGCATCTTCCGGCGCCTCCCACTCGCCCCGTTCCTCCGATCGCTATGGCGACACGTCACCTCCTGAGCATACCGCTGATCCTGCTGAGCCTGATCGCCCCGGACATGGCGCTGCGATGGGATCTGGCCATTTTCCTGCTCGGAACTGGCACCTTGGGCATGCTGCACGGCGCGCTCGACCATCACGTCGCCTTCAAGGTCGATTCGGGCGGATGGAGCCAATTTCTGGCGAGATACCTGGGCGTGATGGCGGCCTACGCCCTGGTATGGTGGATGCTCCCCTGGCTTGGATTGATTCTGTTCCTGGGACTCACAGTCTGGCATTTCGGTCAGGGCGACACCGCGCATCTGCAAAGCCGCGCGCCGCGTGTGCTGGCCGTCACCCGGAGCCTGGCCGTGCTCGGTGTGCTGTTCGGCGTGAATCTGGACGAAGCGATGGCGATCGTGTCGCCCGTGCTGATGATGTCCGTGCCGGCGTGGATCGGTCCGGCAGCGGCCATCGGCGGCGTGCTGACGCATGGGCTCACCGTGCTGCGCACCACCGATGCGCCCGGCAAGGAACTCTTCGACGTGGCTTGGCTCACCGTCCTTTTCCTGCAGGTGCCGCTGCTCACCGGCTTCACGGCGTATTTCGTGCTGTGGCACAGCGCCGGACACCTGCGCGAGCTTCAATCCTTCCTGGAGCTTCCGTCCCTGTGGGATGTCATCAAGAAAGGAATTCCGATGACAGTCGCCGCGTGGATCGGCATTGTCGGGGTGTGGTTCTGGGTCGGCTCGAGCCTGCTTCCCTCCCATTGGATCCTGTACGGATTCATCGCCATCAGCCTGCTCACCCTTCCGCACATGATCTTGGTTGACCGAATGCTTACATATCCTGCTCATTCATTGCGGAAGGCGGAATAAAGACATACGTTACCCTCAGACCAGATTTTCGAGGGAATTATGCTTCATTTGAACCGCATCTTCGTCGCCACCGATTTCTCTGACGATTCACGTGCCGCGTACGCCTTCGCCAACGCTTTCGCACAGAAATACGGCGGCAAAATCGACCTCCTGCACGTCATTCCGTCGTTCCGTTATCTGAATGACAGCATCTCGAGGATGGGCCTTCCCATCGACATGGACAAAGACATCTATCCGCGGCTGCAACAGGACAACGAAGCGCGCTTGCGCGACGACATGACCCACCACATCCTGACCGATTTCCAAGGCGATGTGATCGTGAAAGTCGACTTCAAAGCCGCGGATTGCATCGCCCGGCTGGCGGAACAGCGTCAGGCCGATGTGATCGTGATGGGCG
>CAYVRS010000042.1:0-3792 GCA_964454075.1 uncultured Chitinophagales bacterium | reverse complement strand
AAAAAGTGACGCGGATCGCTACCACGCCCGTGCTTTCGATTCCGAAAGACGCGGTTCCGGGGGATGTGAACGTGATCATGGTGCCGAGCGATTACTCAGAGACCTCGTTCCATGCGCTGCGCGGCGCAATGTCCATGGCCGATTCGCTCACCGCCGAGATCGTCGTCTTCCACGTCGTGGAACTGTATGGAAGCCTGTCGGAGAACGAAGCGAGGGAATCGGGCCGCGACGAGCTCGACAGCATCCGTGAAAACCTGACCCAGCGCATCGCGAATTGGCTGGAACGCCATCCGGAGTACAACATCCGCTACGAAGCGGGGGCGCCACATGCGCACCTCGTGCTCACCAAGAACGGCGAAGAACGCCGCGTGCCGATCAAAGTGAAGGTCACCAAAGGCATCTCGGCGCATTACGAAGTCACGGAATATGCCAACGAGCACGCGGACATGATCGTGATGACCACGCACGGACGCAGCGGGTTGAACCATCTCTTCCTGGGATCGACCACCGAACGGGTGGTTCACGCCACCGACATCCCGGTGCTCACCTGGCGGCCAGTCAAAACCTCGTAAGCTCGCGCTCGGTGAACATCGACGCCGGGATGGTCTTGTCGACCACCCGGTTGCTCCAACGCAGCTCGGTGCGGCGGTTGGCCACCAGGTCGCGCATGATGAGCAGGTCGCCACGGAAAATACCGGGGCGTACCTCCTTGATCTGCTCGACCGTCAGCTTGCGAGTGGCTTTGCCTTGCGCGTTGTAATAGGGGGCTTCCAGAAGCAGCAGGCGCACCGGATCGACCACATAATCGGCGTAGGCGAACGTGCGGGCGGCGGTCGGGGTGCCGCGAACCAGCCAGCGGGTGGCGGATTTCTCCTTGGTCTCAAAGGTGAAGTCCGCATAACTGACCGGTCGGAGGTCGTCGAACAGGAAATCGGAACCCATGAAACGGTCGGAGAGCTGGGCGGCGCCAATGGTTTGAATGCGTCCCACCGAGGGGAGATAGAGTTTCTGAACATCTTTCCCCCCTTGGCTGAGCGTGAGAAGAGCGGTGCCCTTCACATCGGCGGGGGCTTGGAAACGGACCATCACTTTAGAATCTGAACCATTCGTCTGGGTCCAGGAGTCGATTTCCCGGACGCGGGCGCGGTTCCGGGCGTCGAAAATGGACATCGTGACGCGTCCGGATTCGTTCGCGATGGCGTTCGACTTGGCTTCGATCTGGCGGAAGAGCGCCGCGGCGTCGGAAGACTGGGCCTTGGAAACCGGCGTGTACGCCATCCAAAGAAGGAAAAAGAGAAAGATTTTTTGGGACGGATTCATATCGGCAAGGTACGGATTTTGAATGGAACCATGGAAAACCGCTTCCATAAAGCCTTGATAAACAAGAATTGATATTTGACACCTGATTGAAAAAGGTCGTAAATTTGTTCGCTTCCGATGAAACGTTGTCGGAAGCATATCCTAAACCAAACCAATCGTATGCGCTCCATCCTTCTCGCTTTGATCGTGGTTGCCGGCGTAGCTTGCTCTTCCCAAGAAGCACCTGCTACCGACGCCGCTGCAGTAGACTCTACCATGGTAGACACCACTGCTGTTGACACCACCGTAGCTGACACCACTGCTGCTAACTAACAGTCGTCGGTACAACTATTGAAAAGCACTTGGCGCAAGCCTGGTGCTTTTTTTTTAGTTTGAACAGGTCAGGGCCCATAGCTCAGTCGGTCAGAGCAGGCGACTCATAATCGCTTGGTCGGGGGTTCAAGTCCCTCTGGGCCCACAACGCGTGCTACCTCACGAGCACCATCCTCCGCACCTGCATCTGGTCGCCCGATTCCAGCCGGTACAGATACACGCCCGTCGCCAAGCCCGATGCGTCGAACCGAACCGAATGCGCCCCCGCCGGCATCACCCCATCCACCAAAACAGCGACTTCACGGCCCAGGATGTCGAAGACCGTAAGTTGTGTGTTGTTCGTTGTTTGTAGGTAAAACCGGATCTGCGTGCTGGGATTGAATGGATTCGGGTAGTTCTGCGCCAACTCGAAACCGATTTCAGATTTCAGATTTCCGTCTTCTACCGACGTCAACATAGCCCACACGCCCGATCCCACCACGCGGTTGTAGATCAACCGGTGACCGGTGTTGTTCACGTGCACCCCATCCCCTGAATCGTACTCGGGTTTGATGCGTCCGTCGCTTTGCGCCAGGTCGGGCCACAGGTCGATCATTTTCGCGCCGTACCGGTTGCGCAGCGAATCGCGCACGGTCATCAGGTTCTGCCGTTGCGCGTCGTTCGTGAAATTCCGAGGCTGGGTTGAGGTCACCCACAAATCCGCCCCGCCTTTGGCCGCTTCCTGCGACAGCACGCTGAAATTGCGCATCTGCTCTTCGATGGTGAAATTGCCGCTGGCGTCGTTGCTCGGCATGTTCACGATGATCACGTCGGGCTCGTACCAGGTGATCGCCCGTGTGATGTTGTTGTCGGTCTTCGGCGCGTTACGTCCGGACGGCGGCACGAAATTCGACGGCATGATGTCGTACGTGTTGTACCCGCCCACACCCAGGTTGATGACATGCGCCTGCGGATCGCGGGCCAACACATAGGCTCGGAAGCGGTTCACCCAAGAACTGTCGATCGGCGAGGCCCCCGCCCCGGCCGAAGTCGACGACCCCAGCACCACGATCACGTTGCCCGTGCGACCGCTGATGATGTCCCCGCCCGTGAGCCGCAGATCGTCCAGATACAGGCGGGTCGATGCGCCGTTGGACTTGTTCTGTCCCACATTCAACTGTCGGATGCGGTTCATGATCACCGCGCCGCGCACCTCGCGGAAGGCCTCGACCGGAATGCGCACCGAGGTCCATTGGTTTGCCGGAAGCGGACCCGAATGGGCCGACATCAGCACATTGCCCGTCTTCCGGCCGAAGGTGTCGGTCAACGAGAGCACCGGCAAGAGCGAGTCGGGCACCGCGGTGCGCGAAAAGAGCTGGACCTCGAGGTGGTCTTTGACGCTGTAGTCGACATAGGTGACGTTCGGATCGCGGAACACGACGCTCCAGGCTCCATCGGCCGCCGAGGTGTATTCCAGTTTGAGCGAGGCGTTGCCCGCGAACGACACCTCGGTGGTGACGGGAAGCCGCCCGCTATCGGCCGTGATCAGGCTCGGCGCGGTGGCACTGGCCGTGGTTCCGAGGTAGGCCGCACCTGGAGCAAGATCGCTGAACTGGACCGCATCCTGCGGATGTCCCGGCAGCCGGTCGACCACCTTGAACGCCGCTTCGGAGACATCCGACACGGTTTCATCGCCGGTTTTCCAGACTTTAACGAGCGCTTGGCTCGAAACCGCATCCGGCAGCGTCCACACATAGGTGCCGTTCGAGGCAGGTTGCGTGGTTGTGAGGGTCGTCCACGTGCTTCCGTTGTTCAGCGAGTAGGCGAGGCTCACGGTGGCGACGTCGACCGCGGTGAAGAGGATGTTCCGCTTGGCGTTGGCGAGCCAGTGCTGGTACCCGTTCGGCGAGACGAGGGTGACCGCTTCGCGGCTGGAGCGGATGGAGAACGTGCCGCTCATCGCCGAGGTGCGCGACGGATCGTCTTTGTCGACCAGGCGGATGGAGGCGGAGGCGGCGACGCCTTCCGGCGCGATCCAGTTGTACCGGGCGATGCCGGCGGAGACGGTGGCCAAGGTCTGCCAGTCGGCATCCGGGGCGTTCTTGAATTGGACGAGGAGGCTGTCGACGCCGAACGCATCCCAGGCGACGGGGCAGACGAGTCCGGCGCGGCATTCCTGTC
>CAYVRS010000041.1:15719-16625 GCA_964454075.1 uncultured Chitinophagales bacterium | reverse complement strand
ATCGTCGGTCCTCATCAGCCTGGTGTTCATTCCCTATGCGCTGATCTGGGTGTTCGGCGCTGAGCGCGCTTCCATCCATAAAGAAACCGCACCCGGACGCTTCCTCCCGGCGTTTCTAAGGCATCGGCATCGATTCCGGTACGTCTTGTCGGGATTGTTTATCTGCATAAGCGCATATGTTGGATGCCGAGCCAGCAAGGACGTCCAGTTCGGGGATCCTTGGCGCATGAACAGCGGCGAGATGATCCACGTGAATTTCAGCGCGCCACAGGGCTCGCCGCTGGACGAGATCGACAAGATCGCCCGAGAGTTCGAAACCATGATCTTGCCGTATCGGCCGTGGATCGAATCGTTTCAGACCGACCTGAGTGAGTTCGGCTCCAGCGGCATCCGCATCACCCTGAACGAAAACGCCACGTTCGAACCCGAGCCCTACCGATTGCTCGGGGAGTTGATGTATTTGGCCGCGCGCACGGGCAACATTTCCACCTCGGTGTACGGACTTCAGGAAAGCTTCAGCACCGGCTTCGGAGGTGGCGCGAGCATGCAGAGCCTCACGTTGTCGGGTTACGGCTATCAGGAATTGACAGAGGTGGCCAACGAGTTGAAACGTCGGCTGGAACAGAACCGGCGCGTGAACAACGTGAACACGAACTCGCAACTGTGGATGCGGAGCGACTTCCATCAGTTCATCCTACGTCCGGATGCGGCCCGGCTCGCCTCCATGGGCATCGACCGGAACCAGTTGCTCGACGCCTTGTCGCTGGACCTGAGCGCCGACCATCCGTTCGGCATCGTGGATCTGCAGGGCGAACGACTGCGGCTCATCGGCAAGAACGATGTCATGAACGCGTATTGGGCCGATTTCCGGGATCAGACGCGTCGCCAAGGCGATGCGGTCTTCAC
>CAYVRS010000041.1:8284-15573 GCA_964454075.1 uncultured Chitinophagales bacterium | reverse complement strand
GGCAGATCGTCCGCCGGAACCAAGCCTATGAGCGGACGGTGAGTTACGAGTTCCTGGGTCCGCATCAGATGGCGCAAGACGCGCAGAAAGCCATCATCGCCACCTTCCCCTTGCCCGTGGGTGTGCGGTTCACGCTCGACAACCGCTTCCGGATCGAAGAATCCGAAACCCGGAAAAACACGCTTTGGGTGCTGTTCATGGCCTTGGTCAGTGTCTGGATGATCGTCGCCGCGCTATTGAACCGTTTCCGTGTCTCCTTTTATGTGCTCAACGCCGTGCTGTACGCCATGCTTGGCATCACCTGCGGCGTGCTGTTCCATGGCATGAGCGTTGGTCAAGGCGCCATCGCTGGAGCGCTGCTCACCATCGGTGTGGTCGTGAACAACGCGATCCTGCTGTACCATGGCCGGTCGCATTTCGATGGCTGGGAATCGGTCTATCGGTCGCACGCCCGCACGGTAATCATCACCTCCCTCACCACCATCGGCGGATTGCTTCCTTACCTGATCTGGGGAACGGAGCTGTTCTGGATCCAGCTCGCCACCGTCGTGGCTTGGGGCTTGGGCTTCAGCACCGTCCTGGTGCTGCTGTTCACAGGGATGTGGGAGCGTAGCGCTCGTACCGCGACTTGACCGACGCCTCGTAAACCTCGTCCACACGTTCGGAGGAGCGGATGGTGACCGCCAGATCGTTCACGATGCCGTTGTCCAAGCCATACACCCATCCGTGAACGGCGAGTTCCTGTCCGCGGGCCCAGGCGTCTTGCACCACGGTGGTCAGGGCCACGTTCTCCACCTGCTCGATCACGTTCAGCTCGCAGAGCAGGTCGAGTTTGGCGTGCTCGTCCTCCATCGAATGAAACACCGCCGCATGTTTGCGATGGATGTCTTGGATGTGCCGGAGCCAGTTGTCGATCAATCCGTGTTTTTCGTGGTTCAGGGCGGACCGGACCCCGCCGCAGCCGTAATGGCCGCACACGATCACGTGCTTCACTTGGAGCACATCCACCGCGTACTGGAGCACCGAGAGGCAGTTCAGGTCGGTGTGCACCACCACATTGGCCACGTTCCGGTGGACAAAGAGCTCACCGGGTTTGAGTCCGACGATCTCGTTGGCCGGAACCCGGCTGTCGGCGCATCCGATCCACAGGTACCTGGGCGCCTGCTGCTGGGAGAGGTCGTGGAAAAACTCGGCATCCCGGTCGAGCATTTTCTCGGACCAGGCGCGGTTTTTCTCAAACAGGATTCGGATATCGGGCATGGCGTCTAAAATAAGCGTTTGATTTCGCCTTTCATTTGTGAAATATTGGACGGCTCATTCCACAGGTCAAATCAGAGGTCGTATGCAACGGTTCATCGCGGTCGGTTGGCTCATCGCCACAGCGGTCATCACTTGGGTGTTGAACACCCCGCTCGGAAGCGTCCCCGCCCTGGGCGGCTTCCTCAACCCGTCCGACGGTTTCTGGCGCAACGCCGAGACCGCCCCGTTCAACCGCAGCGCCGAACTCACCGCCGGCGTGCAGCAACCGGTGAGCATCGTGTTCGACGAGCACGACATCCCCCACATCTTCGCGGAGAACAACGCCGACCTGTACTTCGCCCAAGGCTACATCGTGGCCCGAGACCGGCTTTGGCAGATGGACTTCTCCACCCGCGCGGCGGCCGGACGCCTGTCCGAAATCCTCGGCGACCGCGCCCTGAATTACGACCGCTACCAGCGCCGCAGCGGCATGACCGACGGCGCCAACGCCTTCCTCGAGGCCTTCATGGCCGATCCGGAATACAGCGTGGCCGTGACGTCCTACGCCGCCGGCGTGAACGCGTATATCCGCTCCCTCACACCCCGCGACTATCCCGTGGAATACAAACTCCTCGGCTTCGCCCCGGAAGAATGGACGCCGCTGAAAACCGCCTACATGGTGATGAACCTGAACCGCACGCTCAGTTTCCACAGCTCGGCCGTAAGCATGACCCACACCCGCAACCGCATGGGCGACGCGTTCATGGACGAATTCTTCCCCTACTACCCGACAGACACCGATCCCATCATTCCTGCCGGAACGGACTGGGAGTTCGTGCCGCTTCCCATCCCTTCGGCACCCGAGACGCGGCCCATCAGCGGCCTTCCCTCCACCGATTCCACTCCGGAAAAAGACCACGGCATCGGGTCGAACAACTGGGCGGTGTCCCCCGAGCGGTCCGCCAGCGGACACGCGCTTCTGGCCAACGACCCGCACCTGAACCTCACCCTGCCGTCGATCTGGTACCTCATCCAGCTCAGCACCGACGAGTTCAGCGCGAAGGGCGTCACCTTCCCCGGCGTGCCTGACGTGGTGCTCGGCTTCAACGAGCATTCGGCCTGGGGATCCACGAACGTGGGCAACAGCGCGCTCGACGTATTCGCGCTTCAGCTTCGCAACAACGGCACCGAGTATTTCCATGACGGAGAATGGCGCCCGACGACGATGAAAACCGAGTCCATCGCCGTGAAAGGCGGGAAAACCGTCATCGACACCGTCTATTACACGCACCACGGACCGATCGTGTACCGTGAAGGCGAAGCCAAGCTCACGGAAACCTTCGAAGCAGGGCAGTCCATCCGCTGGAGCGGGTTCATTGTGAAGCACGCCTTCAAGACCTTCTATCTGATCAACCGCGCCAAGGATTATGAAGACTTCAAAGCCTCGCTGACCTACTTCGACAGTCCGCCGCAGAATCTGGTCTTCGCCGACCGCGACGGCACCATCTCCATCCACCTGGCGGGGCTCTTCCCCCTCAAATGGAAAGGCCAAGGCCGGTATGTGTCGGATGGCGGCGATCCGGCGTACGATTGGGCCGGCTTCATCCCGAAAGAGCACAATCCGTACACCACCAATCCGAAGCGCGGATGGGTGAGCTCGGCGAACCAGCATTCGGTCGATCCGACCTATCCCTATTACATGGAATGGGATTACGCGCCGTTCACCCGCGGCAACCTGATCAACGACGAGCTCGGCGGGATGAGCGCCGCCACGGCCGACGACATGCGCCGCCTTCAGATGAACACGCGCAACCGCTTCGCCGAACTCGTGCTCGACACGCTTCTGGCCAATGTGGATGCGGCTTCGCTATCGCCGGCTGAAGCCGGCGCGCTGGACACCCTCCGGGCCTGGAACCGCCTCAACGAGCGTGAGTTGGTCGGTCCGACGATCTTCCGCACCTGGCTGACCGCGCTTCACGCCAACATCTGGAACGACGCGTATCCGGCGGACGACAAACGATTCAAGCGGCCCAACGAAGCGAACACCATCCAGCATATTCTCGACGAGCCGGAAAGCGTCTGGCTCAACGGCAACACCCCGTTCCGGGACCGCGTGACCGCGACGTTCAAACAAGCGGTGGCCGAGCTGACTGAGAAGCATGGCGGCATGGGAACGGACTGGGCCTGGTACCGCACCTTGAACGGACACGTGCCGCACCTT
Organism: uncultured Chitinophagales bacterium; assembly: GCA_964454075.1. Taxonomy (GTDB): domain Bacteria; phylum Bacteroidota; class Rhodothermia; order Balneolales; family HLUCCA01; genus CAMTWZ01. The sequence continues at coordinate 12,113 of CAYVRS010000041.1, read as the reverse complement.
TTGGGCCTCGACTCCTTCGGATCGGGTCTGCTCTATGCGTCGGGCGACAAACAGTCGATCTTGGCGCTGAACGGGTCGCACGGTCCGTCGTGGCGCCTGGTGGCGGAACTCGGCGATACCGTGAAGGCGCAGGGCATCTTCCCGGGCGGACAATCCGGCAACCCCGGTTCCCCGCGCTACATGAATTTCCTCAACGACTGGGTGGAGGGGGTCTTGTATCCGCTGCCCTTGATGAAAAAAGAGGACATCCCGGGCGGAAGCGTTCCGCCCTTACGGTCTGTTATTCACATCAAACCGAACTGACGATGGCTTGGATCTTTATTTACATCATCGGGATGATCGCGACGTGGCTGGGTCCGTGGTGGCTCATCGTCCCGGTCTCCCTCCTGGCCGGTTGGCTCTTCCCGATCAACGGAAAAACGGCCTTCGCGCAAGGATTCGCGGGTGTCGCCCTGTTGTGGGGTGTCACCGCCGTCACCATCCATCTGAAAAACGGCGGCATCCTGGCCGACCGCGTGGCGCCGATCCTCTTCCTCCCGGAAGGATGGACGCTGGTGCTGGTGACCACGCTCATCGGGGCCTTGCTCGGCGGACTCTCCTGCTTTACCGGATGGAAGCTGCGCGACAGCTTCGTGTCATAAGCGTTTGAGGTAGGTGCCGTCGGCCTGCGCCTCGAAGCCCATTTTCAGAAGGTAACCGGTGTGTTCGGCATCGCCGGGTAGGGCGCGGAGCGAACTCACGCCCAAGGCTTGGAAGAAACCGCGCTTCTCGGAAAAGAGGAACGATCCGATCTTGAAATCGCGGTAAGCGGGAGGCACGAAATCCAGCTTCACGGACATCTCGCCGGATGGGGAAGTGCGCCCGATGAAGATGCCGGCGGGAACGGTGTCGCGCAGCACCAGGACGCAGACATCCTCGCGCGAGGGGTTGAATTCGAACTCGGGTTGGTTCGCCGAAATCGCCTCGCGATGGAATGAGAGCACATAATTGAGATATTCGTCGTCGGCCGAGGTCGTCACCAGTTTCAGATACTCCATCACATTGCGCATCTGCATGAGGTAATAGATGTTGATGCCGACGATGAAGGCGTTCATGAAGGCCACGGGCCATGCGCCGATCAGCGCGCCGTAAGCCACGAACGTGATGGCTCCAAGCATGTTCAACACGCGCAGGCGCACGATGTTGCTCATGGTGAGCGACACGGCCACCAAGACCGAGGCCAAATACCCGATGAGTTCGAAAAGCAGATGGGAATCCATGATCAGGCAGGTTGAATGAAGGTGAAGGTTTCAGCGTCGAAAAGTCCCTTGTCGCTGAGTTTGAGACTCGGGATCACCAGAAGCGCCATGAACGAGAGTAGCATGTAGGGAGCGGCCACGTTCGCTCCCATGGTTTTTGCCAGCGCATCGAGCCGCTGATAGGCTCGTGCGACGTCCTCGCCAGGCCAAGCGCTCATCAATCCCCCCACAGGCAACGGCAATACCTCGGCTTGGGTAGCGTTCGCCGCCGAGATGCCCCCTCCCGCATCCATCACCATGCCGATCGCCCTTAGCAGGGAGTCGTCATCCGACCCCACCGCGATCACATTGTGCGAGTCATGCGCCACGCTCGAGGCGATCGCCCCGTTGGTGAGCCCGAACCCCCGGATCCATGCCACGGCCGGCGGCGCGGGCGCATAACGGTTCACAACCACGAGTTTCAGAATGTCGGGGTGCGCATGCGGATCGGCATGAACCCGCTCCGTGACGATCTCACCGTCTTTGGCGATGATCACCGGCACCGGGCCGTCTTCCTGCCGATGCAGGTCCGCCAAGGCGGGCGTCCAACCCGTAAACCGGTTGATCGGCTCGGAAAGCTCCGAATCCCAAGATATCTGCTTTCCCGAATATATCGGTTTGCCATCAATCCATGTTTCGTTCACTGTAAACGTCTCCAGCGAGTCGATCACGATGAAATCCGCCGGATCGCCTTCTCGCAGCAGCCCCACATTCATCCCGTAATGCTCCACCGGCGCCACGCAGGCCGCATGAAGCACATCATAGAGGTCGTAGCCATGCGAGAGCGCGCGACGCACGAGCCGGTCGATGTGTCCCTCAAGCAGGTCGTCGGGGTGCTTGTCGTCGGAGCCGAACATGAGCCTTCCGCTCTTCTCCAGGAACAGCGGATGCAAGGCCTCGAAATTGCGTGCGGCACTGCCTTCCCGGATGATGATCTTCATGCCGGCGGAAAGTTTGTGAAGGGCCTCATCCAGATGCGTGCATTCGTGGTCGGTGGAGATGCCCGCGGCGATGTAGGAGAGCGCCGCGTCGCCACGGAGCCCCGGTGCGTGACCGTCCACGAGTTTGCCGCGTCGATGCGCCGCCGCGATCTTGGCCATGACGTCGGGATCGCGGTTCAGCACCCCGGGCCAGTTCATCATTTCGGCGAGGTAACCGAGGTCGGGGTCGTCGAGCAAGGCTTCGGTGTCGGCCACATCCAACACGGCGCCAGACGTTTCGAAAGCGGTGGCCGGCACACAGCTCGGCACCCCGAAATGGAACTTGAAGGGCGTGCGTTTTCCATCCGCCACCATCCATCGCACACCGTCGGCGCCGCAGACATTGGCAATCTCATGCGGATCGGAGACCGTACCGACGGTGCCGTGCCGAACGGCGATGCGTGCGAACATCGACGGCACGAGCATGGAGCTTTCGATGTGGATGTGGGCATCGATGAACCCGGGAAGGATGACGCGGTCAGGCGCCGACGCGGTTTCGCGGATTCTGTGGATGCGGCCGTCGCTCAGAGTGATTTCAGCCGGATATTTTCGACGCTGGTGCAGGTCCAGCAGGTGGGCGTTCAGAGTTTCCATGGGTAAAAATACGTACCTTTGGGGCATGCGACACAACGTAGTACTTCTGCCCGGAGACGGCATCGGACCCGAAATCACCACCGCCGTGGTGCGGATCCTCGAGGCCGCCGGAGCACCGCTCGACGTCCATCCCGCATCGGCTGGCATGACCGCCTTCCGTGAGACGGGAAACCCGCTTCCCGAGGCGACCATCGCGCTGATCGACAAATACCGGTTGGCGTTGAAGGGTCCGCTCGAAACGCCGGTCGGTGGCGGCTTCCGGAGCATCAACGTCACCCTGCGGCAGCGCTACAACCTGTACAGCAACATCCGTCCGGCGAAAACACTCCCCGGTGTGCAGACGCCGTTCACGGACGTCGACATCGTGCTCTTCCGCGAAAACACGCAGGGCTTGTACATCGGCCACGAGAAGTGGATCGATGAGGACCATACCCACGCCGAAAGCGTCGCCGTGGTGACGCGCGAAGCCAGCGAGCGCATCATCACCGCCGCGTTCGAATACGCCCGGAAAAACGGCCGCAAGAGCGTGACCTTGGTGCACAAGGCCAACATCCTCAAACTTACGACCGGCTTGTTCTTGGAGATCGGACGCGAAGTGGCCGAGCGCTACAGCGACATCCAGTTCCGCGACATGATCGTCGACAACGCCGCCATGCAGATGGTCATGAAGCCTCAGCAATTTGATGTGATGGTAACCACGAACCTGTTCGGGGACATCCTCAGCGACCTGGCCTCGGGCTTGGTGGGCGGACTCGGACTCACCGGCTCAGCCAACATCGGCTATTACTGCGCCATCTTCGAAGCGGTGCATGGCTCGGCGCCGGACATCGCCGGTCAGAACAAAGCCAACCCAACGGCAATGCTCTTTTCCGCCATCATGATGCTCGAGCATCTGGGCGAGACGTCGATCGCGGCGAACATCCGCCAGGCGGTGGATTCCGTGCTACTGGAGCGCGAGCTCTGCACGGGCGATTTGGG
>CAYVRS010000041.1:7151-8274 GCA_964454075.1 uncultured Chitinophagales bacterium | reverse complement strand
CGAGTTATGCCGAAGCGGTGATTGGTAGGCTGAACTAAGGGTAATACGCCGGCTTGGCCATCGACCCGAGTCCGCGCTCACGCACCAGATCCCGATACGTGACCAGACGGATTCCCCGTTCGGCGACGGCTTCTTTGAATTGATCCGAAAGCAGCGCCTGCAATTCTTCGTGCCGATGCCGGGCCATGTCGGGCAGTCCGAAGGTATTGAGATCCACCAAGGCGTTCATGTCCGACCGCTCCGGTGCGATATGAAACACTTGCAGATTGACCGCATCCGCCGGAAGCTGCCGGACGCGGGCGAGCAAGGCCTCGGTCTTGGTGCCCAAGGGCGCGGAATAGGTGTCGCTGTTGCTGTTCTCTCTGAACCAGCGCGAGATGGCCAATCCGAATTCGGCGGCGAGTTTCTCAACAATAGCGCGGGTTTCGGCGGTTTGCACCGCCGCTCCCATGTGGTAATCGACGTAATCGATCCGAACGCCGCTATTCACGGCCCGTTGGATCTGAGCGCGGAGCTCGGCCTCGATCTCCTCCAAGCGGGGGTTGTTGCCGAATAGCGCGGACCGTGATGGGAAGAAATACCCCTCGGCATCCACCAGCGACGGAACAGCCGACGCTCCCAGTATAGGTCCCCACCGGTAATCACGCCATTCGGCGTTCAGCGTGAGGTGCACACCAACAGACACATTGGGATTGTCGTGCGCGCGCAGAATCTCCACGGCATGTTTCCACCATGGACAGGCCCACATCACCGACACCGAAACGGGCAATCCGGAGTCGATCAGCTGCCGAAAGGCTTCGTTTTGTCCGTGACTCATGCCCATATCGTCGGCTCGGATGAGCATCTCGACGGGTTGGGCACTCAGCGTGCTGACGAAGCACAAGAACGCGGCGATGAGGGCGGGAAAAGAATGTGTCATGAGGTGCCTCCTGTTCAATCTCCAAGTCCGATGATTTCCCCCACACCCGTTTCCGTGTCATAAAACGCGGCGGTTGGCGGATTCCCCAATCCGTTCACCGAACCCGGATTGATGTGCAAGGTCTTCCCGTGAAGCCGGTTGACCGCGATGTGCGTGTGACCGGTCACCACCAGGTCATAGGTCCCGCATGCGATGAGCGCATCC
>CAYVRS010000041.1:5214-7141 GCA_964454075.1 uncultured Chitinophagales bacterium | reverse complement strand
TACATCGCGATGCGTTTCCCGTCGAAAACCTGATCCATGAATTCGGCGTGGAGATGTCCGCCGATTTCGGTGAACCGCTGCTGAATGCGGAAGTGATCGCCATCGTTGTTGCCGAAGACGCCATGCAAGGGGAAATTGGCGAACAGCGGAATCATGAACGGAGAGCAGTAATCACCGGCATGAAGCACGACCTCGATATCCAGACTGCGGAACATACTCAGCGCCACGCGGGTGTGGACGAGGTGGTCGTGGGTGTCGGAGACTATGCCGATTCTCATGGATCGAGGGGTTTAAAAAGTCCGTAAAGGATGTCCGCGACAGGCGTCGGAAACCCATTGCGACGCCCTTCTTCGGATAAATATCCGAGGAATATGTCGTGCTCGAGCACCTTCCCTTTCAGTCGGTCTTGCATGGTGCTAGTCCGGTAGCCGATCATCGGTCGCATCGGATCGGTGATGGCGCGGTAATTCGCCTCCGTCAGCGTCACCCCGTGGAAGGATGCGGCTTGGGCCACTTCCCCGAAGAGCTTCTTCAACACGGCTTCGCTTTCAGGATCGGCGAACACGCGGTCGATGGTGACACCAGTGAGTCCCGTCGTCATATTGAACATCACATTCCAGGCGAACTTTTTCCAAACGTCTTCGACGATGGCGTTGGTCGGCTTGCTGACAATCTCCGCGCGGGTGAGCAACTCGTCGATGGCCTTGATCCGTGCCGACATCGATCCGTCTTCTTCCCCGAACACGATTTCGCCGAAGGCGGATTGGTGGATGTGTCCGGGTTCGACAATCTCGGAACCGACACGGCAATAGCCGCGGATCACGCGATGCGCGCCGAAGGCCTCGGCCATCAGCGGGACATTCCCAATACCGTTCTGGATGGCGAGGATCTGGGTGTTCGGACCCATCACCGGCCTCAGTTGACCGATTGCGCCGGCGGTGTCCATCGACTTGACGCCCATGATGATCAGATCGGGCGTGATGCCGAATGCGGCGGGATCAGAGTCCGCAGGAAGATGCGCGACATAGTCGCCGATGGTGCCGGTCACGCGCAGACCGAAGCGCTGAATCGCATCCAAGTGAGCGCCCCGAGCCACGAGGTAGACCGATGTTCCGGCCTTGGCGAGCTTGGCGCCGAAGTAGCCGCCCACAGCCCCCGCGCCCATGATTAGTGTTTTCATTAGTGATACTGTCCGCAAGTGTTACTTTCGACAGGAAAAGTAGTCATATTTGATTCCAAACGCGGGTTTTGTTTCGGATTTCGCCAAATTCGGCACAGATTCCACAGATTTTTTTCACAACGATTTTCCGTTTTTCCCGTTTGACTTCTCCAATCAAGCCCTAAAAGAATTCCCTATGCGCCACAACTTCGCCACCCTCCTCCTGTTGACCGCCCTCCTCCCCCTCTCCCTGTTTGCCCAACCGTTCGAGGGCACGCTTCACATCCGGACCGATGACGCCAAGCTCATGTACCACATGCGGGATGCGAATGTTCGCTTGGACATCCCAGGCGATGAGGGACTCGTCTCCATCCTCCTCAACCGCGACAGCCAGAAGATGGTGCTGCTCATCGATTCGGAGAAATTGACGATGGAACTGGCCTTTCCGGCCGACGAGATCAACGACGAAATGAACGACTCCGACCTGGCTGATTACACCAAAACCGGCCGCAAGAAGACCATCGCCGGTGTCGAGTGCGAGGAATGGCGCAATCCCAACAGATCACGCCTTTGGACGCCCGTCACCAACCGCTTCGGCGCCTTGTTCACGCCGAACGCACCTGGGATGTCGGACGTCTTCGCGGATTTCCCTGGCGCACATTTCTTCCCCTTCGAAGTGACCGATGAGGATGGGAAGCTTGTCTGGCAGGTCACCCAAGTGAACGCCCGCACCCTTCCGGAAACCCTGTTTCAGGTCCCAGAGGGATG
>CAYVRS010000041.1:0-5197 GCA_964454075.1 uncultured Chitinophagales bacterium | reverse complement strand
AATAAATAAAGCGCGACGTACGAGGCGCGACGTGTCAGTTAAGAGACGTTGAAACGACCGTCTTACACGTCGCACGAATCAGATCTTCCGAACCACGTCTCCGCAGCGAAGCATCCGGCTTCCATGATACGGGTTGGCGATCTGCTCTTCGGTCGCCAGCCAATCGGCGGAACCGCCGCGCACCATCGGGCAAGTCTGACGATACACCGCATTGCTCAGCGGACCGAAGGCTTCGACCACGTTGATCATCGCCATCGACAGCGATTCGAACTCCATCCGCTGCGCTTCGACATCGCTGAGCGCGGCAATCGCATTCGCACGCGCCACGACGACGTCTTTGTTGGATGTCCAGATCGAATCGGCTTCCGTGCTGAGGCTGTCTACTGCCCAGGCGCTGAGCGATGCGGCCAAGGCCGATGCGCCCAGTTTCGCGGAATCCGCGTTCGTCGCCACCAAGGCGTCTTTCAGGTCGAGATAAAGCGCGAGTTGCGATTCGAGTCCGCTGCGGAAGGCCTCCGGCGTGGCCACAGCCGCTTCCGCCACCGGCTCGACAGTGGTTTCAGGTTCGTGATGCGGCCCGCAGGCGACGAGGGCCAGGAAAAGTAAAGAAAGGGGTATGGATTTCATTGTGATGATGTGTTTTGGATGTGTGATGAACAAAGGTACGGGGTTTCAGCGTTTCGAAATCACTTCGCCGCAACCACGCATCGTCTCCGGCAAGTAGGGATTCTCAATGGTTTCGGATGCGCTCAGCCATCGCGCTCCGGTGTTGTCAAAGGCCATCGGACAGAATTGCACCGCGATCGGCTGCCCCGCCCCGAACGCGTCCAACCCGCCACGCATGGTGTCGCTGAGCTTGCGGAAGCGGGTGCGCTGGGCATCAAGGCCCGAATCGCGCTCCCATCCGCGCAGTTGCGCGATCAGATCCGCGCGAAGCGCGTTCCACCGCGCGTCGCGCAAGGGCTGGGCTTCGACCACAGAGAGCATCCCCTTCGCGGCGCCCACAGCCTTCGCCCCGTCCGACGCCAGGAGCGCGTCTTTCAGAGGCAGATACGCCTCCACCAGCGGTTTCAGATGGCTGTTCTCTACCTTGGCGGATGTGTTTTGCTGCGGACGGTTCATCATGCTCGCTTTTCCGGCGAGCTGGAATTCAGCATCGACGGTGAAGGCGCCGTTCACGACCACGCGTTCTCCCGCTTCAAGGCCGCTGGTGATGAGGTAGGTGTCGCCCGATTTCCCGCCAAGGGTGACTTCACGAAGCTGGAACGTCGGTTCATCACCCTCAGACTTCACATAGACGATGGAACGGGGACCGGTCCACAGCACTGCGCTCGCCGGAACGCGCAGTCCGGTTCCGCCAGGCAAGCGGAGTTGTCCGCGGACCAGCATGTCGGGTTTGAGTGTGCCGGATGGATTCGGCACGTCGAGCCGGAGGGTGATGCGCCGGGTCATCGGATCAACGGTCGGGCTCACATAGCTGACCGTTCCCCGGAACGACTGACCCGGAATCGCATCGACTGTGTAGGAGATGGCCGAACCCACATCCACCCCGGCCACGTCCCCTTCCAAGGCGTCGAACTCCACCCACACCGACGACAGGTCCGCGATCTCATACAGCACCATGCCCGGCATCACCAACGAACCCGGACGCACGTCCCGCATCGTCACCACACCGCTGGCTGGCGCCTTCAAAGCGATCTCCTGAACCGCACTCGGGGCGGCGCGGAGCTCCTCGATCTGCGCATCGGTCAGTCCCCAATAGCGCAGGCGGGTGACCACCGCCTGGTTCGGCAAGCCCTCGGTGCGCAATTCGCTCCAGGCCGTAGCCACGTCCGGCGACACGATCCGTAAAAGGTCCTGCCCATTGCGTACGGTGGCGCCTTCGAAGCCGGCGAACTCACGCGTCACACGGCCGTCGATGAAGCTGGTGAGGCGGTGCACCGCGCCGTCGTTCACGACCACACGCCCGGGCAGGGAAACGGCGGCTTCAGCCGAGATGCGGCCGACCTCGACGGTGCGGATGTCCGCCAGGGCAACGGCTTTCGGTGTCAACGTGAGTGTGTAGGGGTCGGCATCCGAGGCGTCGCCGGTGGCGGGAATGAGATCCATGCCACAGAGCGGACATGTCCCCGGTGTGTTCTGCCGGATGTTCGGGTGCATGGAGCAGGTCCAGATCTGTTCGGTCTCGGAATGCTCATGTGTGGCTTCGACAGCGGGGCGGAAGATCAAAAAGCCGATCAGCAGACCGACCAGCAAGGTTCCGATGGGAAGAAGGTAGGGTTTCATATCAGTAGTCCGCATTAGGATACAGGGAGTGGAGCCGCGCCAGGGCGGTGTTGCGTTCGGTGATGGCCATCTCCAGAGTCATCGAAAGCTCGAGCGATTCGCGCCGCGCCATGATGACCTCATCGGCCATGCGTTTTCCCGTGGAATAGTCCAGCAGGATGAGATCCGACAGTTCGGTGGCGCGAGGCAGCAAGCGGTCTCGGTACAGGGCGACGGTCTCTTCGGCCTGCCGGAACATGAGGTCGGCTTCGGCCCGTTCAGCGGCGAGGGCGGAGAGCGCGCCATCGTAGCGGGCGTTCGCCTGTTCGAGCTGGAAGCAACGTGAGGCTCAGGCTGGGTACGATGGGCCATGCGAAGGAGCTTTCCATCATGGAAAAGTCGGGTCCCATCACCTCCAGGCCCACGCCGATCATCGGACGGGTTTCGAGGTCGGCGCGGCGCACCATGGATTCCGATTCGCGGATCATCGCGCCGGCCTCGAGAAGCATCGGATGTGAGCCTCCGGGCGAGGGATCGGTGAACGGGACGAGGCGCTGCGGCCCGTCGGGCACAGGCAGCGTCTCGTCTGGAGCGGCATAGACGAGGGCGCGGAGGCGGATGTCGGTGGCCGCCGCCTCGAGCTCGAGACGGCGCAGGTCGGAGCGCATCGTCTCGCGTTCGAGCTCGATGCGCAGCAGCTCGGTCTGGGAGACCAGACCGAGCTCATGGCGCTGGCGGGCCAGCGCCTCCAGGCGCGCCAGCCAGGAGAGATGCTCACGCGTGAGGGCGATGCGGCGCGCCTGGCCGTGGCGCGCGTGCCAGGTTTCGGCCACAGCCAAGGCCAGCCCCACGCGCGCCAGCTCGAGCGCGTGCGATCGCGCACGCGCTCCGGCGGCGGCGGCATCGCGTTCGGCGGCGAGGCTACCCGGCCAGGGCATCATCTGCCGTACGCCGAACGCGGCGTTGCGCACGCCACCCCGTCGCATCGGGTTGGCGAACCACTGCAGCATGACTTCGGGATCGTCCAAGGCGCCAACCCGCGCGCCGCGCTGCTCCGCAGCGCCCACGGCGGCGCGCGCCGCCCGGATCTCGGGATTGCGCTCGAGCGCCATCCGCACCAAGCTCTGCAACGTGGTGTCTACTTGCGCAACGACCCATTGGGGCGCAATCAGAAGTACTGCGAAAAGCGCGAGGCGCGATGCGCGATGTGCGATGCGCTCAGCAACAAGCTCGGTGAGCGTCAAGCGTCCAGCGTCTAGCGTCAACCGTTTCATAATGACTTTTCCTTTTTCCAAGAGTAAAGAACCGGAACCACGAACAAGGTCAGCAGTTCGAACACCATGCCTCCGAAGGCGGGAATGGCCATAGGGACCATGATGTCCGCGCCCTTCCCTGTCGATGTCAGCACCGGCAGCAGCGCCAGGATCGTGGTCGCGGTGGTCATCAGACAGGGGCGGATCCGCCGCATTCCCGCTTCCAATACCGCCGCCCGAACCTCCGCTTTGGTGCGGATATTTCCTTGCGCGAACCGCTGATCCAGGTAGGTCGCCATCACGACGCCATCATCGACCGCGATGCCGAACAGGGCGATGAACCCGACCCAGACGGCGATGCTCAGGTTCACCGGGCCGACCTGGAACAGCGTGCCCATGTGCGTGCCGAAGAGGCTGAAATCCAGGAACCAGGGCTGCGCATACAGCCAGAGCATGATGAACCCTCCCGCCCAAGCCACCGCGATCCCGGTGAACACGATCAGGCTGGTGGTGGTCGACTTGAACTGCAGATACAACACCAGGAAGATGCTCAGCAGCACGACCGGAATCAGGATCATGAGCCGTTTTTCAGCCCGCACCTGATTCTCGAACGTCCCGGTGAAGCTGTAGCTGACGCCCTCGGGCACGGTCAGAAAGCCGGTTTCGATGGCATGCTCGAGTGCCGCGCGCGCCGATTCCACCGCGGTCAGCTCCGCCACACCCGGATTCTTGTCGAACAACACGTACCCGATCTGGAAGGTGTTTTCCGAGCGGATCTCCATCGGACCCTGCACAAATTCCAAACTCGCGATCGCCGACAGGGGAATCTGCGCGCCACCCATCACCGGAATGAGCGTGCGTTCTAGCGCTTCGGGCGTATCGCGCGTTTCGCGGGCATACCGGATGCGGACGGGATACCGCTCGCGTCCTTCGACCGTGGTGGTGACGACTTCCCCACCCACCGCGGTTTCCAAGACCATCTGCGCCTCGCGGATCGACAGGCCGTAGCGTGACATCGCGTCACGGTCCCAACGCACTTCCAGATACGGTTTCCCGGTGATGCGGTCGGCGATCACCGCGTTCGGATTCACATCCGGCGCGGTTTTCAGAATCGCTTCCACCTTCAAGGCGAAGTCTTGGATGGACTCGGAATCGGGTCCGCGCACCACCACGCCCATCGGGGCGCGCATGCCGGTCTGCAACATCACCAGGCGTGTTTCGATCGGCTGCAATTTTGGGGCGGATGTGGCACCTGGAACCGCCGCGGCGGCCGTGATTTCCGCCCAAAGATCGTCTTTGGTGCGGATGTGGTCCCGCCACTGACGCACCCTCGCGCCCGTCGAATCGATCATGAACTCGGGTTTGTACTGGATGAGCGTTTCGTACATGCCGATGGGCGCCGGATCCAGCGCCGATTCCACACGTCCCAATTTTCCGATCACGGTTTCGATTTCCGGTATCGAAGCGATGCGCTGATCCATCCGCGACATTTGCTCCAACACTTCCTCCATCCCAGCATGCGGCAAGGTGGTGGGCATGAGCAGGAAGCTGCCCTCATCCAAGGTCGGCATGAATTCTTTGCCCAGGTTCCGCCAGACAAGTCCGCCGAGAAGGAGCAAGGTCAACGGAATCACCAGAAACGCCGCTTTGTTGTCCAAGGTCCAGGCCAGCATCCGTTC
>CAYVRS010000040.1:2915-16679 GCA_964454075.1 uncultured Chitinophagales bacterium | reverse complement strand
CACCTTGTGGTGGATCGAGTACTCGGGCATCGACGGCATCCGCATGGACACCCATCCCTACCCGTACAAAGAATACATGGCGGAATGGACCCGCACCGTGCTCAACGAATATCCCCGCTTCAACATCGTCGGCGAGGCATGGATGCCCAATGTGGCCACCACGGCCTGGTGGCAGACCGGCTTCCCCGATAAGAACGGATATGACTCCTATCTGCGCAGTGTCACCGATTTCCCGATCTATTACGCTGTCGGACAGGCGTTTCATGAGCAGGGTGGATGGGAGACGGGACTGACGCGGCTCTATTACGTGCTCAGCCAGGATTTCCTATACACCGATCCGTTCATGAACGTGATTTTTCTAGATAACCACGATCTGAACCGCTATTTCAGCTCGCAAGGCGAGGATCCTGCCAAATTCAAGTTGGGATTGACGTTCCTGATGACGACCCGGGGCATACCGCAGATTTATTACGGAACGGAAATCGCCCTGAAAGGGGGAAGCATCGATCCGGACAAGCGCCGCACCTTCCCGGGAGGCTGGCCAGGCGATCCGGTCGACGCATTCACTCCTGAAGGTCGCGAATCGCTCGGCGTCACGTCCCTCTACGACCACATGCGCAATCTGTCGCGTTGGAGACGCGACAAGCCGGTGATCCATGACGGACAACTCACCCATTTCGTACCGGTCGACAACGTCTATGTGTACTTCCGGCATGACGACAAGGAAACGGTGATGGTGATCCTCAACGGCGATGACCGTGCGAAAACCCTGCGGACAGCCCGGTTCAGCGAACGCATGGATGGATTCTCCACCGGTATGGATGTGCTCACCGGCGAGGTCTTCACGGATTTGGGCACCTTGACCATACCCGCCAAGGGCTCGCGCGTCATCGAACTGAGACGGTGATCACGGTTTCGGCAGACGACATGCTGCCGAACACCCCGATCGCTCCATCGATCGTCGAAATCACATTTTCGATTTCGCCCGGCGAGGTGGTGCTGCCCCCAAGCTGCACACTCGCCGAGCGGACGAAATCGTACACGTTGTCGTCGATGGCGTAAAAGGTACGCGAGCGCCAGCCAGGGATATTTCAGATTGATGCTTCCATCGGTTTGGGCCACGTAATTAAGCTGGTTGATGATGCCGGAGCTCACCGTGGTCACATCCCGGTCATCGTCGTTGAACTCGGCATAGAAGGGCGTCATGCCTTGGGTCGTATCCAAGGCCGTCGTCGTGATCACATAGTACGTTTGCCGGCCGGGATACACGCTCGCAGTCAGATTCGCCTCAAACTGCTCCGGACCTTGATAGGGCAGGGTCCGGCTGTTCAAAGCCTTTACGCGGAAGGTGTCAGGCACTAAGGTCGTCGCAGTGATCAGGCGCTCGTTTCCCGGGATGTCGATCTCCAAGCGGTAACGGGTGAGGGGACGCACCCATGCCGCCGCATCCGCGGCGCGGTACACACCTGCGGACACCATCGGAAAATCAAACACCTGGGCGATGGATCCGTCCACCGCCAGTTCCAACACACGGACAGAGGCACCCGATATCGCGACATTCGCGAAGTCGTATGTGGCGTTGATGGGGCTCGTTCGCGTCAAGGAGACATCATCGAAGGGTTTCATCGCTTCCAGATAGGAACTCACGACGAACCGCTCCTGATACCCGTCCTGGTCATACGACACGCAAGACGCCAAAAGCAGTATGAGGGACAGCAGAGGGATGGATTTCATGGTCAGAACGTGACGGTGTACGACAAGGTGGGGAGAAGCGGAAGCAGTGGCACGGCCGTACGTGTGGCCGGATTCTGTTCCAGATCGAAATTGTAGAACCAGATGTTCCTGCGCGAATAGGCGTTGATGATCTGGATCTGGAATTCGGATGTGCCTTTTCCGAAGAACGTGCCTTCGCGCGTCAGACCCACATCCAAACGGTGATAGGAGGGAAGCCTGGATGCGTTGACGTTCCCGACCACAACCGGACGGTAGGGCTCGGGATCGAACGGATTTGCCACCTCGGCACGTCCGAGCACATCCGTATAGGCTTGGCCCGTAGCATAGCTGAATACGGTGGTGGTTTTCCATCGCTTCGTGAGCCGGAAGTTCGCGACGATGTTCACATCATGAATCCGGTCGTATTTCGGAGGGTAGAACTGGTTCTGGTTGAAGGTGTCGAACTTGCGCCGGGTAGATCCCCACGTGTATCCGATGAAACCGTTGAAGCGGCCCGAGGTTTTTTCAAGCAGGAATTCAGCCCCATAGGCGAATCCGCTACCATAACGGAAGAGCTGGGAATACTCGAGTCCGGCCACATCCGGAAGGCGCGGGTCCAATTCAAAGAGGTCGTTCATCGTTCGGTAAAATCCTTCGATCTCGACATTGTAGCCCTGCACCGGGTAGCTCTTAACACCCAAAACGAACTGATCGCCCCAAGACGGTTTCACACCCTCGTCCGTGGTCAGCCAGACGTCGAATCCGGAGAAGGCCTCGTTGGTGATGAGCGTCAGGAATTGGTAGTACCGGCCATAGGCGGCTTGGAGGCGAAGCGACGCGTGCGGTATGTGCTCGATGCTGAGACGAGGTTCAAGTCGCAGATAATCGCCTTTTGTGAAATAATTCATCCTCATACCTCCGTTCATTTTGAGGCGCTGACTGATCCTCCACGTGTCTTGGACATAAGCCGACGCATAGGAGGATTGGATGCGCGACCGCGTGGTCGGATTGTTGTCGAACCGGTCTTCCAAGGTGAGGGTGAGGAGCCCGGCCCACAGACCCGCTTTCAGATCGTGATCGGCGTTCGGAGCCCAATCCACATCCGACTTCACCGAGAAATCATACACATTGTTGTTTCGGGTGATGGGGGTTCCGCCGATCTCGAATTTTGGTTCGTTGAAATACCTCGAACCGGTCAATGTGATGTTTCCGAACAGGTTGTTGCTGAACAGGTGCGTCCAGGTGCTGCTCGCCGTGCGATTTCCATAGAACAGCTTGAAGGTGAGGTCGTCCGAAAACGGGAACTTCACATTGTCTTCCCCTCCGTAAAAGGACAGGCTGAGCTTATTGTTCTCATCCGCATCCACGGTCACTTTCCCGTTCAGGTCATAGAAATAGAAACTCTCGGGCACATTGTCGACCTGCTGCTGAAGCGCGTACAGCAAGGGTTCGAGCGTGGAACGGCGGAAAGCGAACATGTACGAGCCCTTCGAATACGGCCCTTCGATCATGGCTCGGGAGGAGAGCATGCCCAGGCTGAGCACGCCACCTTGCTGGTTCCGGTTTCCATCTTTGTTGTAGATGTCGATCACGGACCCTAATCGGCCGCCATATTCAGCGGGGTAACCGCCTTTGTACAACCTCACATCCTTGATCGCATCGGGGTTGAACGTTGAGAAAAAGCCGAAAAAGTGGGAGGGATTGTAGACGGTGGTCCGGTCGAGCAGAATAAGGGTCTGATCGGGCCCACCTCCGCGAATGTACAGACCGGAGGAGAAATCAGACGCCGACTTCACACCCGGTAGCAGTTGCATCGATCGGAACACATCGGCTTGAAGTACGGCTGGTACCTGTTTGATGAGGCGGGTCTGCACTTGCGCCACACCCACGTTTCGGGCTTCCTCAAGCTCGCGTTCCGATTCGACCACCACCTCCTGCATGCGGAAATCTTCCGCTTTCAGGGTCGCATCCAACCGAATGGATTCCCCAACAGCCAGACGGACCGGAATCTCCTTGGTCTCGTAACCGATGAACCGGAACTCAAGCACGTAAGAGCCGGGGTCCAGCCCGACCAGGCGATAGAATCCGGAGGTGTTGGTGGTTGTCCCGGTGGTGGTTCCCTTGACGATCACCGTGGCGAAAAGCAGGGTCTCGCCGGTGTCTTGATCGGAGACATACCCGACCACCGACGACCGGGGTTGAGCGGACAGCAGGATGGGAAAGAGCGCAAGAAGGAACAGGCTCCGGAATCGTAGCATCTTATAGGGGGAAGAGGAAACCTTGACCCTCCGCTTTGCGTTTGGCATGGTGTGGAATGGTCCTGATTTCGTAGATTGAATCTTATGAGAAAATACCGAGTTCGTTATTACCAAACGTTGTTTGCGGCGCTTCTGGCCATGATGTTCATGCAGCAAGCCGCCCCGGAACCACAAGACGATGATCCGGACGGTGGCGTCTACATCATCCATGTGGAAGGACTGATCGACAACGGTCTGTACACCTATATCGAACGTGGATTGGAGCGGGCGAGTTCCAACAATGCCACAGGAGTGATCCTATATGTCGACACGTTCGGCGGATTGGTGGAAGCGGCCGACAACATCCGCAAGAAACTCATCGAAACCGAGCTACCCACGGTGGCATTCATCGATAAGAACGCGGCTTCGGCTGGAGCTCTGATCTCCATCGCCGCGGATTCGATTTTCATGTCGCAAGGTTCATCGATCGGAGCGGCCACGGTGGTCGACGGACAAGGCACCTATGCATCAGAAAAGATGCAAAGCTACATGCGCGGCATCATGCGGGCTACGGCAGAGGCCAAAGGCCGTGATCCACGGATTGCCGAAGCCATGGTCGATGAGAGTGTCGCCATCGAAGGCGTCATCGAAGAAGGGAAATTGCTCACTCTGAGCACGGAAGAGGCTGTCGCCCTCGGCTTCGCCGATGCAAGCTATACGGACCTCGAAGCCGTGATCGCCGCCATGGGTTGGCAAGCCGCGCCGTTGATCGACATGCAGGAGCTTTGGGCCGAATCCGTGCTTCGCTTTCTTGCGAATCCGGTGGTCAGCAGCATCCTGATGCTCATGATGCTTGGCGGACTCTATTTCGAGCTCCAGACACCCGGTGTCGGGTTTCCCGGCACGATGGCGGCTATCGGAGCCGTTCTGTTCTTCTCACCCTTGTACATCATGGGCTTGGCCGAAAGCTGGGAGATTGTCCTGTTCTTTGTCGGTGTCGGGTTGCTTATCGTGGAAATATTCATTATCCCTGGCTTCGGACTGGCCGGCATCAGCGGCATCTCGTTGGTCATTTTCAGCTTGGGAGCGGCGCTGATCGGCAACATCGGCCTGAATTTCCCCGAGCTCGACCAGATTTCGAACGCAGTCTGGACCATGGCCGTCACCTTGGTCCTGGGGATCGCGATGATCGCATCCTTCGTACGTTACTTGCCTGAAAACACCATGTTCAACAAATTAGTGCTCTCCGAAAGCTCCGAACGCTCGAGCGGATATACCTCGTCCGAATCCAAAGACGACCTTCTCGGCGAAGAGGGGATCACCATCACCGCATTGCGTCCGTCAGGCACGGCGCTCATTCAAGACCGAAAAGTGGATGTCGTCTCCGACGGTGACTTCGTTGAAAAAGGCGCCCGGATCAAGGTCGTGGAAACCACAAACCTCCGCGTCATGGTTCGCAAGCTAGACGCTTGAGTCCAACCCATCTATCCAACCCTTCACCCATCCTACAACCATGCTAGAATCCTCTCCCTACATTCTGATTGTCTTTATTCTGACAGGTATTTTCCTGTTCCTGTACTTCGTCCCGCTGGGGTTGTGGGTCACCGCCTACTTCTCCGGAGTGAAAGTCAGCATTTTCCGTGATCTTGTGGCCATGCGTCTGCGGAAAGTGGCTCCTGCGCCGATCATCCGCGCGGCCATCACGGCCACGAAAGCCGGCATCCACATCGATATCGGCAAGTTGGAAGCCCACTTTCTCGCGGGCGGGAACATTATCAAAGTGATCCAAGCGCTGATTTCTGCGGATAAAGCCAATCTGGGACTGACGTTCGAGCGCGCCGCCGCCATCGATCTTGCCGGACGTGACGTGTTCCAAGCCGTACAGATTTCGGTGAATCCGAAAGTGATCGACACGCCGCCGATCACGGCCTTGGCCAAAGACGGCATCCAGGTCCGCGCCATCGCACGCGTCACCGTCCGCGCCAACCTTGACCGCCTCGTCGGTGGCGCCACTGAGGAAACCATCCTTGCCCGTGTGGGTGAGGGCATCGTGACCACGATCGGTTCGTCGGCCAACCACAAAGCGGTTCTTGAAAATCCGGACAGCATCTCCAAAATGGTGTTGAGCAAAGGTCTCGACAGCGGCACCGCGTTTGAAATCCTCTCCATCGACATCGCCGATGTGGATGTGGGTGAGAACGTGGGTGCGAAGCTGCAGACCGACCAGGCTGAAGCCGATCTGAAAGTGGCCCGCGCCAAGGCGGAAGAGCGTCGCGCCATGGCCGTCGCTGCCGAACAGGAATTCAAAGCGAAAACACAGGATGCGAAAGCACGTGTGATCGAAGCTGAGGCCGAAGTCCCAAAAGCCATCGCCGATGCCTTCCGTACTGGAAAACTCGGCGTCATGGACTATTACAACATGAAGAATGTGATGGCCGACACCGACATGCGCACATCCATCGCGTCCACAGGCACAGAGAAGCCAAAAGCGGTGGACGAGGAAGAGCAGGGTCGCAAGAAGAAGTAAGCGACCCTTCGCGGCTTACGACAATCGGGACTCCGTCTGTTGAAGGCGGAGTCCCATTTTTTTGATGCGAACGTAGAACTCCTGTTTCGGAACCACGAACTCAGGTGCCGAGACGCCGCCTCCCGACCCCAGGGCGCCATCGGCGATCATGAGGGCCATCACCACCGAAGGTGCCGCCGTGCTGAGCATCATGGCCGACATGCCGCGTTGCTTGTCCGCTTCCTGCACCATTTCATAATCGCGGGTGACCGACACGCCCTCTTTGACTCCTTTGATGCGGACCTTCATCGCCACGAAATCTTCGCCTCCGGTGGGCAGGTACTTGCTCAGCTGACGCACGAGCAGATCGCGGAACGACAGGTTCACCCTCACATCGATGATCTGCGGACTGTTGAAACCCAGTTCGAACAACGATTTGATGATGTCGCGATGTCCTTTGTAACGCATCGTCTTGAAATTCAGCGACTGGACCTTACCTGCCAGGTGACGAGCCAGCGTGGTTGCGGCTCCGGCTGTGTAAAACGCTTCCAAAATGCCCAAATCAGGCCGAGACTGAAGCATCACTTCCTCGACACCTTCCAGGGCGGGGACTTCCTTGAGCTGGCTGTTTTCCAGGATGAAGGAGGTGCTCAGGTATTCATTGACCAAGCCTTGGGGGGAGAAACTGAGCTGATAATTCAGCGGCGGGACGGGATTTTTTGGAAGACCTGCCGCACGGATCTGTACCGATTCGACCGTGTCGAAGGATTCGACACCATGCATGGCCAGGATATTGGAAAAACCCGGCGCAAGTCCGCAATTGGGGATCACCCAGCGTTTCGCCTCTTTGGCCAAGGCATCGAGCTTGAGCTGGTTTTGATACGTCTCGTCGTCGCCACCCAAGTCGATGTAGTGGGCGCCGACCTTGATCGCGATTTCAGCCAGTTTCAGGTTCTGCTTGAAGGGCAGGGCGGAGATGATGATTTCCGAACCTTTGATCAGCCCGAGAATAGACACTTCGCGCTCGATCTTGACCCGGTGGATCACTAGTTTGGGATGGTTGACCAGTGCCGCCACGTTTTCCAGGGCGTTCCCGTTCCGGTCGATCACATGGACCGATTTCACACGTTCTTCCGCACACAACAATCTCGTGATGGCGGCTCCGACCGAGCCCGCGCCGACAACTGCGATATTCATTCCCTATCCCGTATTTGAGTCATTTAGATGAGTCACAATTTACGAAATCTTCGTACGTTATGCCTGTGTTCCGGGGATGTACTTGGTCTCGACGGAATGCGTGGAATCGCAGGTTGCGTGCCGGGTAAACACAATCGATCCCGTTAAAAACGCTTGTGACAAAAATGTATACGCAGACAACACTGCATACCGCCTGGCAGCCTAACGGCGCCGGCCGCTCCGCATAGGGCTCTCTCATCGGCCTTATCCCGAGCGTCACCTTCAGATGGGATCGGGACTCACGTCATCGGTTGGCTGACGTGCCTTAAAACTCACAACCTGGTCTTCCGGAGCTTTGCCCGCTGGCGAACCGGAGGATGAGAACCAATCGCGGGATACGCATGTAGACGCTTGACGGTTTGCCGTTTCGGACGCGGGTTCGACTCCCGCCATCTCCACAAAAAAAGGCTCTCCTTTACCGGGAGAGCCTTTTTTGTTTCGTTCTCAGAAGGCGATGCTGCCTTTGATACGCCAGTAGACGTCGGTGAAGGCGTCATTCTGCAGCTGTTCCGCCGGCCGCGCCGCACCGACGCGCCGTTCGGTCGACACTCCGGGCAGATTGGACACACCTCCGACGATGCCGCCGTCCGCGAAAACGGCGACACTCGTGCGTCCCAAAGACACCAAGCCGAGAAGTTGGGTCTGCAGGTCGTTGGCGATCGGAAGCCGCCATTCGGCGGTTCCGAAGAGAAGCGACTCACCCGACACATACCCGCGATAGCCTCTCACGCGTTCGGTGTTCGGGTTGCCGAACGAGATGATGCCCAAATCGCCCAATTCCGGGTCGTCGTAGCGGTTGAAGCCGAGGATGTCTTGGGGCAGAGCGGTTCCGAAGCGCTGGGTGTGGCGTCCGTACAGGTAGAGGCGGGCCGGACCCAACGCGGGAATCAGCGCATACGCCTGCGCATCCGTCTGAGTGTAGCTCGCATCCCCTTGAACGTTCTTCACAGCGAACTGGGCGCCCATCCCGTCTCTCGGATGAAGGAAGCTGTAGGCGTATGGCTTGAACCGTCGCATCGTGAGCCGGGCTTCCGTTTCCACCGTGGTTCCGAGCACCGGCGCGGCAAGGTTGTCCTGCAATGGCAATTCATAGGTGTCCTCATTCGGCTTCGAGCGGACCAGGCCGGTGCTCAATTGCAGATCGGTTCCGCTGAATGGATGCTCGAAGAGGTCGATGGGTAACGATGCCGAGACCTTGACACCGCTTTGGTTGCTGGTCAGAAGATCATCCGAATACACGCGCGATTCATACAGGTTGTGGAACGCATCGATGCCCAAGGTCGGATGGAAACTCCGGTTGATGTAGCTCAGGGCCGCATAGCTGTTGTCTTCCAAGGAGGCGGGTGCGACCGAAACCGCGCCCACGAATTCATGGATGCCCAAAGGCTCACGCCAGAATGTGGCCCCGCCGATGCCCCAATCCGTGCCTGAATTGAAGTAAGCGATCGGAAGGCTGAAGACGTGATCGATCTCCTTGGTCGGATGGTATGCGCCACGCTCACGGATCAAACCCGCATCGGGAGCGATCACCCATGGGATCATGTCCGACCGCTCGCGCGTGGTCCATGCCGAGTAATACTCCGGAATCACGGGTGCGGAGAGGCTGGTCCGCATCCGAGCGTCGATGCGCCAAGCCTGATCGCGCATCTTGCTGTCGGACGTGCGACCGACCAGGGTTCCGGCGGGGTTCAAACTGTCGGGCTTCACCCACTGAAACGCGGTGAATCCCGTGAACTGGTTGGTCACACGGATTTCCTCACCAACGACGCCATCGGTCACGGGAACCATGAACACGTTCGGCACAAGATCCCGCAAGCTGGTGTAGGCCAAGGTGTCCCCATTCGGGCTCCATACCGGCATCCGGTCGTCATGAAGGGGATTCGTGAAGACGTTCTCGGCACCGGTGTCCATGTTGCGGAGCACGATCACGCGGCCGCCATCGGCGCCGAATCGGGTGTACGCCAACCATGGTTGGCTCGGATGGTGCCTGAGGAATCCGACTTGGACATCGCCGCTGTGGTTCGTGAGCTTGGTGTTTGCGCCGGTGACCGGATCAATCCGATGGATGTTGCCCGTGCCTACGTCGTTCACTGCCGCGTAAACCGATGTTCCGTCGTGGGACCATGTGGCGAAGGTCGCGCGCAGATCGGTCGTAAGGCGGCGGGTTTTGCCCGATGTCACATCCACCACATGCACATCCGGGATCAGCGAGCCATTCGGACCTCGGCGGGTGCGAGAGAAGAGGATGGATGCTCCGTCCGGAGACCAAGTGAGCGGACCCGTATCGGTACCCTCATACACGACACGGGTTTTGTTCGGCTTCTTTTTGCCTTTGGCGGTGGTGTCATTGCGGTTCTCGATGATCCAGATGCGGTTGAAAGGCGCATCGTCAGACACATACCCGGAGACGGCGACGAGCGTGGTGTCCGGACTGTATTTCACATCTGTGATGAAGGTGCCCGGAACAGACATCGGATCGGTATCCAAGCTGTCGACATGCCCCATATAGCCTGCCAAGCTGTTGTAATGGATGTTCGCGACGCGGCGCCAATCGGCATCGAAGTCGTTATACGACTGTCCGATCACCTCTTTGAACGCCTTGTTGAAGTTGTGGTAACGGATGAAGGCAATGGTGTCGCGATACGCGAAGAGCTTGGCGATGGTCGAATCCCCATGGACATGAGCGAAATAGCGGAGCTGGCTGTTCCCTAGGGCGTACAGCAGTCCGCGGTCGCGGATGGATTCACCGCTGGTGAACGAAGGCCGGTCCTCGAAGATGGAGGTCCGCAACAGCGCGTCGCCTCGGGCGGCGTCCCATTTTTCGGTGGAATACTGGGCGAAGCCTTCGGTCCATTGTCCGCGCATCGCCGGAAGGGTTCCGAAGAGACCGATGTTGGATTTGATCGCCTTGAAATGGAAGATGTGAGCCAGTTCATGGGCCAACACTTTGCGAAGCCATTTCTCCTGACCGGTGAAGACGCTTTTCTCATTCAAGGCCACCCAGATCTGGGTGTACTCCCGGGTGAAAGGCACGGCGAACCCGTTCACGATCTCATCCTGATCGGAAAGGTAAATCGGGATGCGATACTCGAACTCCACACTCAGAAGCAAGGAGAGCGATGTGTAGGTTGCTTCCGCAATGGCGGCGGCTTCAGCTTCGATTCCGGCCAGATGCTTCGGATAGACGATGCTGAAGTGATCGGTGTGGGCGGTGAGCCACTCGATTTCGGGATGGTTTCGACCGTTGGTCGCGGAGAAGCTCTGTGCGGATAGGTCTCGCGCTCCGAGGAGACTGAAGACGACCGCGCACATGGATAGGACGAGATGACGGCTCATGGATGGATATAAGGGTGAAAGGGAATGAAAACGGCACCGATTACGACAGAACCATGACGATGATACAGGATTTCGCCCTATTTTCAGGTCATGGAAAATGTGTTCAGATTGTTCGTCTACGGCACGCTCAAAGAGGGTGGATCCCATCATCATCTGCTGGCCGGAAACGTGACTCCAAAGATTGAGGCTCGATTGGTTGGCACCCTCCATCACGACGCAGACGGAATACCGTATATCGTTGTGCCCAAGCAGACGATCCTCATGGCGGGCACAAGGCAGTCCGCCTCCGATTCGAAGAAAGCCTCTGCCGTCAGCGTGGTCCCTGTAGAGTCTGACACCTGGGTGAGCGGCGAGCTCTACATCCTTCTCGATCCGCAATCGGTGGTACCTCTGCTGGATCTGTTGGAGGATTTCGAACCCAACAAGGAATCGGAATACGACCGAGTGCTGCTTCCTGTGAACACCAGCGAAGGCTGGGTGGCCGCCTGGACCTACATCATCCATAAAAACACACCTATCGACGAGTCATGAGCACCGAATTCAACATTCCGGACGTCCCCATCAATCTGGTCAAACCCAAAGAGCCGGTCGAAGTCCCCATCATCGAATCAAAGATCGCCACAGCGGCCTCCTCGCCGAACTTCATCCGGCACATCACTTTTGATGTGAGCGGAACGCCGTTGGAGAACAACATCCGCAGCGGACAGTCCATCGGAATCCTGGCTCCCGGTATCGATGAAAAAGGCAAGCCGCATTCTCTGCGCTTGTATTCGGTGGCATCTCCCACAGGTGGGGAAGACGGGAACGGAAAAATCTACGCCACCACCGTGAAGCGCGTGATTGACGAGAACTGGGATACCCAGGATCTGTTCACGGGCGTGGCCTCCAACTATTTTTGCTCGCTGAAGCCCGGTGATACCGTCAAAATGACCGGTCCGAGCGGCAAGCGCTACCTCTTGCCAGAGAATCCTGAGAATTACAACTACATCTTCTTCGCGACGGGAACCGGCATCGCGCCGTTCCGAGGCATGATCATGGACTTGGTAAAAGCCGGATCGAAGAACGAGATGGTGATGGTGTTCGGATGTCCCTACCGCACCGACCTTCTGTATGCGGACTATTTCAACAAGCTGGATGCGGACCTTTCCAACTTCCATTACTTGAAAATGATCTCCCGTGAAGAGCCGCGGTCCGACGGATCGAAGCCCTATGTGCAAAGCGCCCTCACCTACAATGAGGATCTTCTTGGACCCATCCTCCGCAAAGACAACACCCTCATTTACATCTGCGGATTGAAGGGGATGGAGGAAGGCATCCTGAAAACCCTTCTCAAACAAGGACTTACGGCGTATGTGACGGAGACCGAGAGAGGACTCAAGCACACCGACCGCATGTTCGTGGAAGTGTACTAACGCACTAGGCGGGCGTATTTGCCCGGTGTGTAGCCGTCGCCCCAAAGCACGATGTATTGATGCGTGAGTTCGGCGCCGAGGAAGATGATCAGCGTGTTGTAGTAGATCCAAAAAAGCAGCACGAGGAAGGATCCCGCGGCGCCGTAAGCGTCCAGCGACGCGCCGTAGACCAGGTAGGTGGACACGGCATATCGCCCCAGCAGAAAGAGCAGCGTGGTGACCACCGAACCCACGAAGGCGTCCCGCCAGCGGATCACAATATCCGGCAGCACCCGATAAATCACGGTGAACATGAACAGCAGCAGGCTGATGAAGCCGGCGTAGTTCACCCATCCCCAAAAGATCGGATCGACATCGATGAACTTCTCCACGTTCGTGCCGATGAGCAGGAGCAAGGCGTCTCCGATCACGGAGACCAGCAACAGAAAGGCCGATGTGAGCACGATGGAGATAGAGACCAATCTGGATTTGATGAAGTGCAGCAGGCCTTTTCCTTTTTCCACATCCACTCGCCAGATCAGATTCAGTGTGTTTTTCATCTGAGCGATGACCGTGCTCGATGTGAACAGCAACACCACGCCACCTACCATGAAGGCGACCACGCTGCGAGAGGGCTGGATGTTGGCTTCGGCCACGATCCCATTGAGAAGGTCGGCGTACTCGCGCCCCATCAGTTTGGAAAGCATGTCTGTGAGCTGTCCTGAGGCCGCGCTTTCACCGAAGACGAAAGCCACCACACCGACAGCAACGACCAGCAGTGGGGCCAATGAAAAGATGGTGTAGAAGGCCAAGGCCGCGGCATGCGTGGTGATGTCATCGTCCCTGTATTTCATCAGGGCGATGCGGATCAGTTTCATCAGGCTCGGTCTGGGTCGGTCGTTCATCGGTTCGGCTCCGTTTTCAGGCGGAAAATTGGTATTTTTGCGCTCCTTTCCGAACGCCAAATCACCCTTTTGTGAAAACATCCGCCCAGATCCGTTCCGAGTTTCTCGCCTTCTTCAAAGAGAAGGAGCATTGCATCGTCTCGTCCGTCCCCGTGGTGCCGCACGACGACCCCACGCTGCTGTTCACCAATGCCGGCATGAACCCCTTCAAGCCGATATTCCTCGGCAAGGAACCCGGGTTCGTGACGCAAGGCAAGCAGTGGCAGCGCACCGCCAACACGCAGCGTTGCATCCGGGTGAGTGGAAAACACAACGATCTGGAGGAAGTCGGCCACGACACCTACCACCACACGCTCTTCGAAATGCTGGGCAACTGGAGTTTCGGTGATTATTTCAAGGAAGAAGCCATTGGTTTCGCTTGGGAATTGCTGACCAAGGAT
>CAYVRS010000040.1:0-2905 GCA_964454075.1 uncultured Chitinophagales bacterium | reverse complement strand
AGCCATCGAATGGGCCTGGGAATTGCTGGTCGACCGATGGGGATTGGACCCCGACCGCCTCTATGTCACTGTTTTCGGAGGCGACGACAAAGACGGCCTGGAGGCGGATGAGGAAGCGGCCGCGTTGTGGACGAAGAAAACCCCGATCCACCCCTCGCATGTGCTTCGTTTCGGGAAAAAGGACAACTTCTGGGAGATGGGGGAAAGCGGTCCTTGCGGTCCCTGCTCTGAAATCCATGTGGATTTGCGCACCGATGACGAGCGTGCGGCCGTCGATGGCGGCACCTTGGTGAACACCAGCGATCCGCGGGTGATGGAAATCTGGAACCTGGTCTTCATCCAGTTCAACCGCCAGCCGAGCGGCGAACTGGTGCCTCTTCCTGCCAAGCATGTGGACACCGGGATGGGCTTCGAGCGCATCTGCGCCGTGATCCAGGGCAAATCATCGAATTACGATACGGATGTGTTCACTCCGGTGATCGACGCCGTGAGCGGACTTGCCGGAATCCCCTATGGAAAGGCGGACGAATCCGACATCGCGATGCGCGTGATCGCCGACCACATCCGGGCCGTGAGCTTCGCCATCGCTGACGGCGCCGCGCCAAGCAACGACGGACGTGGTTATGTGGTGCGCCGCATCCTGCGCCGGGCCATCCGCTACGGGTGGGACAAGCTCGGCCTCAAAGAGCCCTTCATGCACAAGCTCGTCGCCACGCTCGCCTCGTCCATGGGCGAAGTGTTTCCTGTGCTGCGTGAGCAACAGGCCTACGTCACCAATGTCATCCACGCCGAAGAGAACAGCTTCCTGAAAACGCTCGGCCAAGGCATCCAGCTGTTCAACAGCATGAGCGAAGGCAAGTCCGTCATCAGCGGAGAAGACGCCTTCAAGCTGCATGATACCTACGGCTTCCCCATCGACCTGACCGCCCTGATGGCCCGCGAACGTGGATTGGATGTGGATCAGGACGGTTTCGAGCGCCTGATGGCGGATCAGAAAACACGCGCCCGCGCCGCCGGGAAATTCGGTGTGGATGTGGTTGTGGATGGAGGGACATCCGCCAACCTTCAACCATCAACCTTTGTCGGCTATTCGGAACTGACCTCAACCTCGACGCTTCAGGTCTTCGAAGGACTCGGCAAACCCGCCATCGTGCTGGAACAAACCCCGTTTTATGCGGAAAGCGGGGGACAGGTCGGCGATACCGGCCTCATCCGCAACGGATCGACGATCCTCCGCGTCTTGGATGTGAAGAAAGTGAACGGGGTGCATGTGCACTTGGTCGATCGTCTTCCGGAAACGACCGATGGCTCTTGGGAAGCCATCGTGGACCGTGAGCGCCGCATGGAGATCCGCAAGCATCACTCGGCCACGCACCTGGTTCATGCCTCGCTTCGCAACCATCTCGGAACCCATGTGGCGCAGAAAGGCTCGCTCGTCGACGATCAGCGTCTGCGTTTTGATTTCAGCCATTTCGAGTCGATTCCAGCCGCCGTGCTCGCTTCCATCGAAGACGAGGTGAACGGGAAGATCCAAGACAACATTCCGGTCGACATCGCTGTGGATGTGCCCATTGAAGATGCCCGCAAACTGGGCGCCATGATGCTCTTTGGTGAGAAATATGGCGATCTGGTGCGTGTGGTGACGATGGATCCGTCATACTCCATCGAATTGTGCGGCGGTACGCACGTCGCGTCCACCGGAGAGATCGGCTTCTTCCGCTTCCTTAGCGAAAGCTCCGCCGCGGCAGGGGTGAGACGCATCGAGGCCGTCACCGGGCGCTCCGCCCTTGGCCACGTCCGCGACGAAGCCGCACGGCTAAACGGGCTCGTGCGCCTCATCGGTCCGGCCAACGACCCGCACGCCGCGCTCGAATCGCTTCTGAACGAGAAGAGAACCCTCGAAAAAGAACTCGAGGCCCTGCGTTATACCGCCCAGGTCGCCGTTCTGGAAGAGGCTCTGGCTCAGCCGTTGACGCTCGAGAACGGCATCACTCTGATCCGCAAGATCGTGCCGAACGCTTCGGCCGACGCGCTGAAGCAACTGGGCTATGAGTCTCTGAAACGCCGCCCGCAAGGCACCGTCACCGTGCTCGGCTCGGCCGATACCGCCAGTGGCAAAGTGGTGCTCATGACCTCGGTCACCGACGACCTCATCCGCGACAAGGGCTTAAAGGCCGGCGCGCTGGTCGGCTTGCTGGCCAAAACCGTCGGCGGTGGCGGTGGCGGGCAACCCAACCTGGCGACGGCCGGCGGACGCTTCCCCGACAAGCTTTCCGAGGCCTTGGATCAAGCCGCGTCCCACATCCGTTAGGTAAAACTCCGTATATTTGCACGCTTTCCGGACTCCTAAACCACAGACATGTCCAATACCGTTTTCACGCCGTCAGGCACCTTCTACAAAACCACCGATCTTCCTGAAGCCACCAAGAAAGACCACAAGAAATTGGGTCTGAGCGAAGAGCAGGTCATGTTCCTGTTCCGTGAGATGTACTTGGTCCGCCGCTTTGAAGAACGCGCGGCCCAGCAGTACCAGAAAGGGAAATTCGGCGGTTTCCTCCACCTGTACATCGGCCAGGAAGCCCTGTCTTCCGGCGTGGCCCACGTACTCGAACCGGAGGATGACATCATCACCGCCTACCGCGACCACGGCTGGGGCCTGGTGCGCGGCATCGACGCGAAGACCGGCATGGCCGAGCTCTTCGGCAAAGCCACTGGCTCGAGCCGCGGCAAAGGCGGATCTATGCACTTCTTCAAGGCCGACCACCACATGTGGGGTGGTCATGGCATCGTCGGCGCCCACATTCCTGTGGCCGCCGGCTTGGCGTTCGCCAACAAATACAACAACAACGGCAAGATTTCGACCTGCTTCTTCGGCGATGGCGCCGTAGACCAAGGCGCCCTCCAC
>CAYVRS010000039.1:15342-16785 GCA_964454075.1 uncultured Chitinophagales bacterium | reverse complement strand
ATTCCCGTCGAGCGCATCGACGCTTCGGTCCGCCGGATCCTGACCTGGAAAAAACGGATGGGCTTGTTCGAGCGCCGTACCGTCGATCTTTACGCGCTGAGCTCGCTCATCGCCAAACCGGACTATCAGCGCGCCGCCAATGAGGTCGCGAAACGCAGCATCACCGTAATCCGCAACCAGGGCGGCATCCTTCCGATTCGTCCGGAGCGCTACCGCCGGATCACGGCGGTCTCCATGGCCGACGACCGAACCGGTTCCACCGGATCCGGCTTCGCCACCGCCCTCCGCGGCTACCACAACGATGTGCGCTTCTGGTACTACGATCAACGCAGCAAAGCCGAAGACCTGGATGCGATCGTCACCGCCGCCGGCAACGCCGACCTGATCGTTGTCGGCTCCTTCGTCTTCTTGCAGACGTCCTCCGGAAAAATCTCATTGACCGACGCGCAGAGCCGCTTCCTGAAACGCCTGAAAGCCACCGGAAAGCCCATCGTACTCATCTCCTTCGGAAATCCGTACATCGTGATCGATCTGCCGGATGCCGACGTCCACCTGCTTGCATGGGCCAACACGCAAAGCCAGATCGACGCCGCCACCCATGCCATGTTCGGTGCGAGCACGATCGAAGGAAAGCTGCCGATTTCGATACCGGGAACCTCTTATGCGTTCGGGGCCGGACTCACCATCCCGAAAATCCTGCTCCGCAACGACGCACCGGAAACCGTCGGCTTACGAAGCGATTCGCTCAACCGGATCGATGACATCATGAACGCCGCCATCCGCGACTCCATCTTCCCGGGCGCCACGGTCACCGTGCTGAAAGACGGCGTGATCGCCTTCGAGCGGGGGTATGGCTACCACGATTACGAAAAGACCCGTCGCACCCGCTCCAGCGACATCTTCGACATGGCTTCGGTCAGCAAAGTGATGGGCACCACCTTGGCCGCCATGAAATTGGTGGATGAGGGCAAGCTGAAGCTGGACGACCCAATCTCCACATACATCCCTGAATACGCCAACGGAGACAAAGCCGGAATCACCATTGCGCATTTCCTGAGCCACACGTCGGGCCTTCCCCCATTCCGCGTCTATGTCGATTCGCTGAAGACGAGGGACGCGATCCTGGCCGCCATCCGCAAAGAACCCCTGGTGAACCCACCCGGCGAGCGCTATGTGTACAGCGATTTGGGGATGATCCTCCTTGGAAGCATCATCGAGAAGATCACCGGCATGAGCCAAGATGCGTACTTGGCCCGCACCTTCTACTCACCCATGGGCATGGCGTCGACCCTATACGTCCCCACCAAGGCCAACACCCGTCTTCTTCCCCGCATCCTGCCCACCGAGCATGACACCATCTACCGGAAGATGTGGATCCACGGCGTGGTTCACGATGAACGCGCGTACTACATGGACGGCGTAGCCGGGCACGCCGGATTGTTT
>CAYVRS010000039.1:0-15332 GCA_964454075.1 uncultured Chitinophagales bacterium | reverse complement strand
CTCAAACGGTCGCGACGCGGCGGTCTTCGCCTCGCTGATGCTCAACAAAGGCATGTACGCCGGCGTGAAATATCTGAAACCCGAAACGGTGGAGCTCTTCACGGCCAAGACGTGGGTCCCCGGCAACCGAGCGCTCGGCTTCGACATGAAATCGCCGTCCGGATTCAGCTCGGCGGGAACGTTGGCGGGTCCGCGGACCTACGGCCACACCGGATTCACCGGCACCAGCGTCTGGATCGACCCCGACCGCAATATCGCCATCATCGTGCTCACCAACCGTACCTACCCTTACCGTGGCACCGCCGCTGGCGTGGGACGCGTTCGTGCCGCTGTCGCCGACCAAGTCTTCAACAGCTTGAATCCATGAGCTTCTGGCCCATCCTCCGAGACCGTTGCCACGTTCCGTACTCCGGCGTGCCGGAGGTCTGCATCGCCGTGGGCGCGGATGGGCGTTGGCATCCGGGCGTCCGCATTGAAAACGCCTCCTTCCCCCTCACCATCAGCGCGTACCAATCGGCCATTTTCGGATGCCTCTCGGAAGGAAGCGAGCCGGTTGCGCTGCTCATCCCCCCGGGCGTATCGATGGATGCCGCATACGCGTTCGGATATCCTGTGCAGACGGTCGAGGCTCCGAAAGGGCGCTTCGCCGACATCCGGATCGATGCCAGCGATATCCATGCCCAATTCCAGAGACTCAAAGCCTTGGCGGTGGTCCCGAACTCGAACTTCCCGGTCGTGGCGCTGATGCGCACCGAACAAGGCTGGATCGGCGGAGTGAATATCGAAACCGCTGATTGGCAGCAAGGCCTCTGCGCCGAGCGCGTGGCCCTGGCCAAAGCCGCTTCCCATGGATTGGGCACTCCGCTTGAATGGCGGATCACCGCGTTCAAAGGAGAATTCATCAGTCCTTGCGGCGCGTGCCGGCAAGTGCTCGCCGAACACAACGCCGATGCCGAGGTCTGGATGCACCATCCCGACCAGACCGTATCCCGGCATACGGCGGCTCAATTCCTTCCAATGTCTTTCACCGGCGAATTCCTCAGAAAATGACCCTGCTCCTCGTCCTCGACGACGCCCATCTCGGCAACACCCTCTTCATGAAGTCGTTCGGCCATGCCTTGGCCTCCCTCAAAGGCACCCGCCTGGTGATTCTGCACGCCTCCGAACGGTACACCGACGCCCTGATCC
Source organism: uncultured Chitinophagales bacterium (assembly GCA_964454075.1). Taxonomy (GTDB): domain Bacteria; phylum Bacteroidota; class Rhodothermia; order Balneolales; family HLUCCA01; genus CAMTWZ01. The sequence goes on along the minus strand of CAYVRS010000039.1, from coordinate 14,144 downwards.
AGACGGGTATGTTCCGGTCCGACGCCTCGGTGCGTGCCGCGCGCGAAATCAACCGCAAACTGGTGACCTGGCTCGCCGACCACGGCGTCTCCTGCGCCAGCATGCACGGCGACCAACGCGGCCTGTTCAGCACGACGCATTCGGGATTGCATGCGGACCGTACTAAACTCGAAGCCTTTGCCACCCAATCGGTTTGGCTCATTTCCACCCTGGTGGCGGACGATCAGGGCTCCCCGATCAGCGTTCCATTGGCGACGATGGCCCGATTCCTCGAAATCCACCTGACGGCCGACCATGTAGTCCTGTTCAGCCTGGCGGAAGCCGACGACATTCTCAAACCGGAAGGCAACATCCATCTGGATTGGTCCCAACGTGTTGATTTTATTCATCGCATTCCGGATGAATTCAAAGACTACATCCATCCGGTGGTCTTGTCCGGCACTGGCAACCTGGGTCTGATTCCGGATGGAAAACGCATTGTCACCATCCGTTGATCGCAGAAAAAAGCCTTTTTTCATTAGAATTTGGGCGTTTTGTATTGACTGATGCGCACGTTATAGGTAGCTTCATCCAATCTGCGAGCTTAGCTCCTTTTAATCTCTTTCTAACTCAACCTAAATTTGGAGTGAATTATGAGTCGTTTTTCCGAAATCAAAGCATTGGTCGATCAACTTGACGGCGACCTCGACAAGTTCTACAACAAAGACAACAAAACTGCCGGTACCCGCGCACGCAAAGCCCTTCAAGACCTCAAAAAGATCGCTCAAGAAGTGCGTTTGGACATCCAGAACCGTAAAAACGGCTGATCTGATTTCTTACAGGTCTTTGTCTTGCTAATTGAAAAAGTCCGCCTCCCATGGCGGACTTTTTTGTTTTCCAAAACCGCACCTCGTGGCCGCCACCTCCTACAAAGTCTTCACCGACCCCATCCACGGATTCGTCCAGGTTCCCAAGGGCCTGATCCTGCGCCTGGTCGACCATCCCTCTGTGCAGCGACTCCGACGCATCCGTCAGCTCGGATTGGGGTATCTCGTATTTCCAGGCAGCGAACACTCGCGGTTTTCGCATGCCCTGGGGGCGCTAGGCCTGATGCAGCGGACCTTGGCCAGCCTCAAGGAGAAGAACACCACCATCTCCAACGACGAGATGGAAGGCACCATGGCCGCCATCCTGCTGCACGACATCGGCCACGGCCCCTTTTCCCACACCTTGGAAAGCACATTGGTGAGCGATTTCCATCACGAACAGATGACCTTGGCGTTGATGCGCAAGCTCAACGAGGAATTCAACGGCGCGCTGGACACCGCCATCGCCATCTTCACCGGGCAGCATCCAAAAACGTTCCTGCATCAACTCATCTCTTCCCAGCTGGATATCGACCGCCTCGACTACATCAAGCGCGACAGCATGTTCACCGGGGTGTTGGAAGGCGGGATAGGCATCGACCGCATCATCAAGACCATGCGGGTGAGGCGCGGACAGATGGTGATCGAACGGAAAGGCATCTACGCCATCGAGAACTACATCACCGCACGCCGGCTCATGTACATGCAGGTGTATCAGCACAAGACCGTGCTCAGTGCCGACAAGCTGCTCCGTGCCATCCTGCTCAGGGTCAAAGACTTGGTCAAAGCCGGGAAACCACCGGCGTTTCCCTCCCCGGCCTTGGAGTGGTTCCTTACCCAGTCCCCCTCCGGAAAGAAAGGCCTGAGCGATGCCGTCATTTCGAACTACCTCATGCTGGATGACAACGACATCCTGATGGGCATCAAATTTTGGACGCGGGAGAAAGACCGCATCCTGTCCGACTTGTGCACCCGTTTCCTGGAGCGCCGTTTCTTCCGCACCACCTTTCTCAAGCAACCGCTCACCGATGCGCAATGGGAGCAGTTGCAGAGCGACACGCAGGCCCTCACAGGTGGGAAATTGTCGGTGATCGGCTATTACCTGTTCCGTGACAACCTATACAACGAGGCCTACCGCTATGAGAACGACAGCATCTGGGTGCTCGACGAGCCTGATACCGTCGTCGAATTCTCCAAAGCCGCCGACACGAAAAGCATCCAAGCCCTCACGCAGCCGGTTGTGAAACCATACATCGTCCATTTGAAGGAAGTGAGGGTATTTTAACGGTTTATGTTTGAGGGTCCACAAACCGGCACCTTTCCTCCATAACTAAGCAACGACTCTTCCTCCTGCTGCTTCTCATCGTCGCGTTTGGCTCGGATGCGAGCATGTTCATGGGTCAACGCTAGGGCGCAGACCGATTCCCTCTCCGTCTATGTGGAACGCCAGCAATAGACCCAGGCCATCCGATGTCTGAACGTTTCGCTCAGCTCGGATCCCGGAAATCCTAATCGGGCGATTTCGCGGGCTCGTTGACCCTGCTTCGCGACTTGTTCGCAGATGTCCCCAAGTACGGCGAAGCCACCATCCTTCCGGCCAGGATGCATTCCTTGATGGGGGATTACGATCTCGCCGAATCCTTGTGCGCATCGGTCGCCAAAACCGACCCTCCCCACCCGGATGAGCCCGGATTGTCTTCAACCAAAAGGACAGTGGGGCGGGAGTCTGACATCAGTGAGGTTGCTTCAGTGGGATTCTGATCGTGAAGGTCGTTCCGATTTGCTCCATGCTCTCCACGGTGACGGTTCCATGGTGGAGATCGACATATCTCTTGACGAGGGGCAAGCCCAAGCCGGTGCCTTTCTCGCCTTTGGTGCCCAACCTCTGGGCACCGAATTTCTCGAACAAGCGGGGCATCAGGCCTTGGGGAATCCCCATGCCCGAATCGATGATCTGAATCTGCAACAGGCTTGGATCACTAGGGACGGCATCGATCTCCACACGGACCTGCCCACGCTCTTCTGTGAACTTGATGGCGTTGGACACCAGGTTGCCGACGATCTGAGAGAATTTGGTGACATCCACTTCGGCGACGATGCCTTCGACCCGTTCGATCAGATCCAGACGCACGCCTTTCGATTTGGCGGTGGCCCGATGCAATTGGATCACATCGTTGCAATAAGCCCCCATATCGGTCTCTGTGAATGTGAGCTGCAACGAATTGGCTTCGATGAGCGCGATATCCAGCAGATCATTGACCAGAAGAAGCAGCCGCTCGGCGCTGGATTCGATCAGGGTGAGCATGTCCTTGAGCTCCTTGTCGTCGGAGGGTCCGTCGGTCCGCAAGAAATTCGAGATCCCCATGATGCCGCCGATCGGGTTGCGCATGTCATGGGAGATGATGCCGAGCACCTCGTCTTTCTCCTTGTTCATTTTTTCCAGACGTGCCACATTCTCCTGCCGCTCCAACTCCAGGCGTCGCAGACGCAAATGCAGTTCGATGCGGGCAAGCACTTCCAGCTGTTGGAACGGCTTGGTGATGTAATCGACACCGCCCGATTCCAAGGCTTTTACTTTGGCTTCGACATCCGACAAGGCACTCAGAAAAATGATGGGGATGTCGTCGTAGCTCGGTTCTTTCCGGATTTCCCGGCAGGTTTCGAATCCGTCCATACCCGGCATCATCACATCCAGCAAAATCAGGTCGGGCGCTTTCCGCGACAGCAGAGCGATGGCATCTTCCCCATTGAACGCCGCCAACACCTTGTATTGCTTCCCACGCAGCATCTGCGTGAGCACTTGCACGTTCTGCTGGGTGTCATCGACGACAAGGATGGTGGGTATGCTTGGTTCAGACATCCTGGTACCGTTTTGCCACTTGGGTGAGTTGGAAGTAATCCGCGCGTTCAAGAATCGACGTGAAGAGTTCGGAAACCGCAAGATGTTCCGGCGCAGGCGGTTCGTCTTTCAACACAGACAATATCGCGTCAAAATCCTGTTCTTCCATCGCTTCATTGATCCGAAATTGCGAGGTGTCAGAGAAGGTACGCAGATATGCCACGATATCATCCACGCCGACCTCCTTCGTCTCCGGATTCGGAGCCAATTCCTCATATTCGTACTCGGCCCCGATCAGATTCCCGATGAGTTCGAGCAGATCGGGCTCGTAGAACGGCTTGCGCACATACTCGGTGAAGCCTTGGCGTTTGAGCTCGACATTCTTGCCTTCGAATCCGCTCGCAGTGAGCGCGATGATGGGCACATCTGTACCATTCGGAAGCGCCCGGATGGCGGACATCGCTCCGATACCGTCCAGCACAGGCATGATGATGTCCATCAGGATCAGGTCGAAGGGCTTCTCTTTGTACGCATCGACAGCCAACTGGCCGTTCTCGGCTTCCATGACCTCGAACCCGATGGCTTCGAGCATCACGCGGGCCACTTCCCGGTTCGGAGGAATATCATCCACCACCAAGATCCGGTAGGTCTTTCCGTTGGAAAGGCCGGAAATCTGTTTCGGATGTTGGCGGCTGCCTGAAAACACGGCGGTGGAGGCACGCAACGGAATCGCGACATGGAAGTGGGATCCTTTTCCGATCTCGCTGCTCACTGAGATGGTGCCACCCATGAGCTCGGTCAACTTGCGGGAGATGGCCAAGCCGAGGCCGGTGCCTTCCTGGTATTTGCCCTTGACCTGCTGGAACGGCATGAAAATGGTGTCCAATGAATCCTGCGGGATGCCGGGACCGGTATCCTCGACCTCGAACAGGAGGTCGTAGGTGCCGCTATGCCGCAACCGCAAGGTCACCGAACCGGAATTCGTGAACTTGATGGCATTCCCCAGCAAATTGATGAGGATCTGACGCAACTTGTTCGGATCACCGACCACGGCGCCTGGCACCGGATCCTGGTAATCGGTGACCAAAGAGATGCCCTTTTCCTTGCATTTCAGATTGAACATCGACTGAAGGTCCTGCAACAGCTCGGGCAGATTGAAATCCACCTCGATCAGATCCATCTTGCCCGATTCGATCTTCGAAATGTCCAGGATGTCGTTGATCATGTTCAGCAAGTGGTGGCCGCTCCGGTACATCGTGCCGACATACTGCTGCTCCTGATCGGCCAGATTCTTGCTTTTCTGCAGGATCTGGGCATACCCGAGCACGGCATTCAGCGGGGTGCGCAACTCATGGGAGATGCGTGCCAGGAACGAGCTTTTCGCCTCACTGGCTTCGATGGCGCGTTTGCGCGCCTCGACAAGCTCGTCGATGCGATAGGCCACCAGGATGAAGCGCTTGCCGCCGTCGTCGTCCGGCATGGAGTGGATCATCCAGCTGATGAACCGCTCGGAACCGTCCGCCGCGATCAATGTGGCTTCCGGATTGAGCACATCCAGGCCCTGCCGTGCGTCTTTGAATCCGTCTTTGAAATTCAGATACAAGTCGGGAAACACTTCGGGGAAGGTGAGTCCGGCCGCGATGGGCTGATCAGACTTGAAATCGTCGCCGAACCGCCGACTGTACGTCAGGATGTTCAGATGGTCCCCCAAAAGCATCATCGGGATGGGGGCATTGCCGATGAACGACTCCAACTGCGCACGCTCCACCCTCAGCGAGGCCTCCACCTTCTTGCGCGCGGTGATGTCCTTGTACAGGATCACACTTGCGATAAGGATGAGGATCATCGCGATACTGGTCTCCGCCGCCACGATCATCGAGGAGCGGCGAAAGGACTCGTCTGCCAAGATCAGGCGCTCGTTGAGATAATCATTTTCCAGTTTCTGCATGTAGATGACCACATCGCGGACATCCGACATCGCGGCTTCTCCTGCCCCGGAATTGGTCATGGCCGCCGCTTCGGCGAATCCTTGCATGCTTCGCACACGGATGGTGGTTTCCATGATTTCGAACTTGGCATAGACGCGGATCCGCAAGGAATCCATGTACGCCTTCGCCTCCTGATTGCGGATCAGCGAGTAAAACTGCACCAGCTGGGCGTCGATCTTGGTCCTGGCCCTCTGATACGGCGCTAGATACGTCGAGTCGCCAGTGATCACGAAGCCGCGTTCGCTGGTCTCCATGTCGGTGACCAAGATCAGCAAGTCGTTGAGCTCGGACACCAGCTGTTGGGTTCGGGTCACTTCGCTCAGATGCTGGCCGATCATGTTGTTACCGGTGATGCTGGCCCACGCGATCAAGCCCAACACCGCGACGGCGATGGCGATGCCGATGTAAACCCGCTTTTCTACCGTCTCTTTCATACGACCTTTGGAATCCGTTGATATCGAACGAACGACAAGCCCGTGCCCTGATTACGGGAGACTTCCCTCCACACGGACCCGATGCCGTGTCTGTACTCGGGGAAATGTACATCACCTTCGTGGACTCCGTCCACTTCCGTTATAATCATCTCATCAATCCGATCCATCATGGACGAGTATAAGGCCGAGCCTCCGATAACGAAGACGACCGACTCATCCTTCAGATAGTACAAAGCTTGGTCGACGCTTGGAAAACTGGCCACATTCGACCAGCTGCGCCGCGAAACCACCACGTTTCTCCGGCCGGGAAGCGGCTTTTCGCCCAGTTCCTCCCACACACCACGCCCCATGAGGATCGGGTGACCCATCGTCGTCTCACGGAAATGCCGCATGTCTTCAGGAAGTTTCCAGGGTAGGGCTCCTTGGTTCCCGATCACAAGCGCCTGGTCATGCGCCACGATCAGGACCAACCTCATACCGCGACCTCGAACTTGATACCGGGATCCGGATCGTATCCGCTCAGCACGAAATCATCAAAAGTGAGTTCATCTACCGGTTTATTGGCGATCGTGAGAGCGGGCAAGGCTTTTGGAGTACGGGTCAGCTGTTCTTTGAGCCCGTCCACATGGTTCAGGTAGATGTGGGCGTCGACGATGGTATGGGCGAACACGCCCGGTTTCAGTCCCACTTCCTGCGCGATGGCCATGGTCAGTGCCGAGTAGCAGGCCAGATTGAACGGAATGCCCAAAGCGATGTCGCCGGAGCGTTGCGTCAGATGGCAGTTGAGCCGCCCTCCGCTCACATTGAAGACGAATAGAATGTGGCACGGCGGAAGCGCCATATGCTTGAGCATGCCCGGATGCCAGGCGCTGACCACGATCCGACGGCTGTTCGGATTGGTCTTGAGCGTGTGGATGGCTTCCTTGACCTGGTCGATACTCGTCACCTCGCCTGCACCCTCCTCATACGGGTCTCCGACCGGAAACTTGCGCCACATCACCGGATAGATCGGGCCGACATGCCCGTCTTCCCTAGCCCAGGCATCCCAGATGTGACAATTGTTCTCATCGCGCAGCCAACGGATGTGGTCTTCGCCTCGCAGATACCAGAGCAGCTCGAGAATCACCGAACGGAAATGCACTTTTTTGGTGGTGAGCAAGGGATAGCCTTCCGCAAGATCCACCTTGTAGAATTCGGCGAACGACGAGATCGTGTCGACGCCCGTCCGGTTTTGTTTGAGCTCGCCGTGTTCGAGCACACGCGAGACCAGGTCGTGGTAGGCTTTCATCGGGTGGGTGTGAGGAGTCGGGTCCATCCGTGCGTGTCCGGCAGGCGGCCATGATGGATCCCGGTGATGGTGTCATAGAAGCGTTGAGCCACCGGACCCATCCGGGTCTGGTCCAACTCGACCGTTGCTCCGTTGTGATGGATCAAGCCGACGGGGGAAATCACCGCCGCAGTGCCAGATGCGAAGACTTCCGACAAGCGGCCGGCGCGACCCGCATCGATCACTTCATCGATGGAGATGGCGCGTTCCTGCACCGGCATTCCGGATTCCTTCGCCAAGGCCAAGACGGTGTCGCGTGTGACGCCCCGCAAGATGCTGTCCGTGAGCGCCGGGGTCACCAAAGTGCCGTCGATTACGAAAAAGATGTTCGATGTGCCCACCTCCTCGACCAGGGTGCGGTCTTTGGCGTCGAGCCAAAGCACCTGCGCATAGCCCTGTTCCATGGCGAGGAACGACGGTTTGAGCGTGGCGGCGTAGTTGCCAGGGCTCTTCGCGCTTCCCGTTCCGCCTTTCATGGCGCGGGCATACTCAGGCATCGTGGTCAGCTTCACGGGCTTGATGCCCTCGGCGTAATAGTTGCCGACGGGTCCGCCGATGATCATGAACCGGTAGCGGGTCGATGGACGGACCCCGAGATAGGGCTCCGTCGCGATGACGAACGGACGGATGTAATAGCTTTTATAGGTATCGTCGGGCACCCAACCGTCATCCAGCGTCAGCAAGGTATCCAAGGCTTCAAACCAGGCTTCGCGGGGAAGCGCGGGGATGCTCATGCGTTCGCAGGAGGCGATGAAGCGCTCGTAGTGACGGTCGGCCCGGAAGATGTTCACCCGCCCGTCGGCATAGCGGAAGGCCTTGAGCCCTTCGAACACGGCTTGGCCGTAGTGCAGTACGCTCATCGCAGGACTCAGTTCGATGGGACCGAAAGGCCGGATATCCCCTTGCTGCCAGTCACTGTCGTGATACAGCACCTCGGCCATGTGATCGGAAAAGACTTCGCCGAAACGGAGGGTGGAAAAATTGACGTCAGCGAGTCTGGATTCGGTGGCAGGCTGGATGCGGAATGGGGTCGTCATGGTCCTTGGATGGTGACGCCGAACGAGGCAAGGGCTTCTTCGGCGGCTTTCTGTTCAGCTTTTTTCTTGCTTTTCCCAGTACCCATCCCCCTAACCTCCGTGCCGATCAGCACTTGGATGGTGTACGTTCGTTCATGGTCGGGTCCTTCAACATCGGAAATCCGGTACATCGGCGTTCCGATTTTGAGGGATTGCGCATATTCGAGAAGCAGGCTCTTGAAATTGTCGCGTTCCTGCTCGATATGTCGGAAATCAATTTCGCTTAAAATCACGCGTTCCACAAATGTGAATACGACCGAAAAGCCTCTGTCTCGGTATAAAGCCCCGATCAGCGCTTCGAAAATGTCGGACATCACATTGACGCTGGTTTCTATGCCTTGGTCGCGGACGCGGTCTCCGATTTCGATGACCTCCGCCAACCGGAGGGTGTCGGCCAGCTGGGCCAAGGCCTCGGCGCGGACGATGCGTGACCGCATCTGGGTCATGAACCCCTCGTCTTTGGTCGGATAGCGGTTGTAGATGAGCTCGGCCACGATCAGGTCGAGCACGGCATCGCCCAGGAACTCCAGCTGCTCATAGCTCTCATGGTCCTTGTACTGGCTTTCCACCAGTTTCGACCTGTGACGCAAGGCCATGGCATACAGGTTCGGATTCGAGATCCAGGTGCCGAAGATGTCTTCCAAATGGGCGACAACCCGTCGGGCCCGCGGTTCCAGCGAGCGTTTGCGTTGGGCAGCCCGGAATCGGGCGAGAAGTCCGCCTTTAGAGTTCAACGGTTTTGAATCCCACGGATGTGTTGTGACCGCCGAATCCGAAGGCATTGTTGATGGCGTACCTCATTTTGCGAGGCACCGCTTCATTCACCGTGTAATTGAGATCGCACAAAGGATCCGGCGTGACGTAGTTGATCGTCGGAGGCACCATCTGATGGTGCAGGGCAAGGATGGCGGCGACCGATTCGGCCGCTCCGGCGGCACCCAGCATGTGACCCGTCATCGATTTCGTCGAATTCAGGTTCATCTTGTAGGCATGGTCGCCGAACACCTTCTTGATGGCGTTCGTCTCGGCCACATCCCCCAAAGGAGTCGATGTGCCGTGCATGTTGATGTGGTCGACCTCTTCCGGACGGATGCCGGCCGCTTTGAGGGCCTCGGTCATCGCCAGGATCACGCCGTTGCCTTCCGGATCGGGCGCGGTGATGTGGTAGGCATCGGCCGAAAAGCCGTATCCCACGATTTCGGCATAGATCTTGGCACCACGGGCCACCGCCGAATCGAGCGATTCAAGAAAGAGCATCGCGGCTCCCTCACCCAGCACGAATCCGTCGCGCGAGGCATCGAAGGGACGCGAGGCATGCTCCATGTCGTCGTTGCGGGTGCTCATCGCCTTCATGGCGTTGAACCCGCCCACACTCATTTCGGAGACGGGCGACTCCGTGCCGCCGCAGATGGCGTAATCGGACGTGCCGTGCTTGATGAAATCATAGGCCAGCCCGATGTTGTGCGAACCGGTGGCGCAAGCCGACACGGCGCAGAAATTGGGGCCCCGGAAGCCGTATTTGATGGACACGTGGCCCGCGGCGATATCCGGAATCAGCATCGGGATGAAGAAGGGCGAAATGCCGCGTGGGCCCCGCTCCTTGAACTCCATCGCCTGCTGAGTGAAGACTTGGAATCCACCGATGCCGGTACCGACCAATACGGCGACGCGGTTCCGGTCGATTCCGTCCAGCGGAATCCCCGAATCCCGGATCGCCTCATCGGCGGTGACCAAGGCATACTGGGTGAATGGATCGATGCGTCGGACTTCCTTCGCATCGAAGTACCGCAGCGCGTCGTAATCGGCGAGCTGTGCGGCGAATCGGGTCGGGAATTGGCTGACATCGAAGCGTGTGATGGGACGCACCCCGTTGCGACCGTGGATCAGCCCGTCCCAGAAGTCTGGGGTCGTGCTTCCTACCGGCGTCAGGGATCCGATTCCAGTGACAACGACTCTCCGGCCAGCCATTCGATCAGGACTTGCTTTGGATGTAGGAGATGGCCGCGCCAACCGTCGAGATGGTCTCGGCATCTTCATCCGGAATGCTCACACCGAACTCTTTTTCCAATTCCATGATCAGCTCAACTGTATCGAGCGAATCGGCGCCGAGATCGTTGGTGAAATTCGCTTCCGTCGTGACCATGCTCTCGTCAACGCCGAGTTTGTCCACGATGATTGCTTTTACTTTTGCTTCGATATCATTTGCCATGTTGAGATGTCCCTATGTGTTTGTGTTGGTGCCCGGACACGGGCGGTTCAAAGTTAGGTTGGTTTGCGTTAATGTACAACGTGGCGGCCTGCCTCACATCACCATTCCGCCATCCACGTGCAGCACCACACCGGTGATGTACGACGAGGCGTCGGATGCGAGGAACTGAACGGAGGCGGCCACTTCGTCGGTGGTGCCTGCGCGACCCATCGGAACTTGCGCCAAGATGCCGTTGAGCGTGGCTTCGGGAAGCTTGTCGGTCATGTCTGAGGTGATGTAACCCGGAGCCACGACGTTCACGCGGACGTTGCGCGAACCCAGTTCCTTGGCCAAGGATTTGCTGAAACCGATGATGCCAGCCTTCGAGGCGGCGTAATTGGTCTGTCCGGCGCTGCCGGCCACACCCACGATCGATCCGATGGTGATGATGGAGCCTTTGCGCTGCTTCATCATCGGACGCACCGCCGATTTCGAGTAGTTGAACACGCTCTTGAGGTTGGTGTTGATCACGTCGTCCCATTGCTGCTCGCTCATGCGCATGAGCAGGGTGTCTTGCGTGATGCCGGCGTTGTTCACCAGGATGTCCAAGCCGCCCCACTGCGCCGCGATGTCGTTGACGACTTCATCGGCCCGTTTGGCATCCACAGCGTCCGCCTGGTAGATGAGCGCTTTGCGGCCCATCGCTTCGATGGCGTCTTTGACTTCGATGGCGGCGGCTTCGCTCCGCGCGTACGTGATGGCGACATTCGCGCCGGCTTGCGCCAGACCCAATGCGATGGCACGGCCGATGCCGCGTCCGGCGCCGGTGACCAGCGCTGATTTGCCTTCCAATGAAAAGATCATGCGGTTCTCCTTAGGAATGTCCGGACGCCGCAGCGTCGGGAAGCGTTCGTTTGACCAAGCCTTGCAGCACCTTGCCGGGACCCACCTCAACAAAGGCGGACGCGCCATCGGCATGCATGGCATGAAGGGTTTGCGTCCAGCGAACCGGATTCATCAGCTGCTGAAGCAGGTTTTCGCGGATGGTGTCAGGGTCGGTGGTGGCTTTGGCCGTGTAATTGCTGTAAATGGGGCAACGGGGGATGTCGATGGACAGGGTCTCCAGTCCGTCCTTGAGTCCGTCGAAGGCCGGACGCATCAGCGGCGAATGGAAGGCGCCCGATACGGGAAGTTTTTTGGCCAACTTGCATCCCGCCTCTTTAAGCAGGACGAGGGCGGCATCGACCGCCAATTCATGGCCGGAGATGACCAGCTGACCTGGAGAATTGTAATTGGCGGCGACCACGGTGTTGCCCGATTGTTCGGAGGCCGTCACGCAGATCGCTTCGACCGCGGCATCCTCCATCCCGATCACGGCCGCCATGGTTCCAGGGTTGCTCACGCCGGCGTCTTGCATCAGCTGCCCACGGCGGCGGACGATACGCAAGGCGTCTTCGAATGCGACGGCCTCGCAAGCCACAAGGGCGGAGAATTCTCCGAGACTGTGTCCGGCCACCAGGTCCGGCTTCTCATCCAAGGCTTTGAACAAGGCCACGGAATGCACGAAAATGGCGGGTTGGGTGTGCTCGGTCTGGCGCAACGTCTCTTCGGGTCCCTCGAACATGACCGCGGCCAGATCATAGCCGAGGATGTCGTTGGCGCGGGAGAGCAGCGCTTTGAAGGTGGAGTTCGAGTCGAAATGGTCTTTGCCCATTCCGACCGACTGGGACCCCTGACCAGGAAACAGGTACGCGGTTTTCGACATCAGATCACCATTTGAGATAGACCGCACCGGCAGTGAATCCACCTCCGAACGCGGCGAGAATCACATTGTCGCCTTTGTTGAGCTTGTCTTTCCAATCGTACAGGCACAGCGGAATGGTTCCGGCCGTGGTGTTCCCATACTCGCCGATGTTCACCATCACTTTCTCCATCGGCAGCTCCATGCGGCGGGCCGTGGCGTCGATGATGCGCAGGTTCGCCTGATGGGGCGCCAACCATGACACGTCATCGGCGGTGAGGTTGTTTTTCTTCATCAAGGCGGCGGAAATGTCGGCCATGGCTTCAGTGGCCTTCTTGAAAACCGTTTTGCCATCCTGTTTGATGTAATGCCAGTTGTTGTCGACCGTTTCATGCGAGGCCGGATACAGGCTGCCTCCCCCTTTCTGGACGAGCAGCTCGTCTTCGTCGCCGTCGGAAACCTGAATGAAATCCTGGATGCCGGTTCCGTCGGTGGTGGGCTCAAGAAGCACCGCGCCGGCACCGTCACCGAAGATGATGCACGTGGCACGGTCGGTGTAATCGATGATGGCGGACATCTTGTCGGCACCGATCACGAGCACATTCTTATAACGTCCTGACTCGATCATCATGCCTCCGGTCGTCAGCGCGAACAGGAAGCCGGAGCAGGCGGCCGACACGTCGAAGGCGTAGGCATTCACCGCACCGATGCGCTTCTGCACCAGACAGGCGGTCGACGGGAACATGTAATCGGGAGTGACCGTGGCCACGATGATGCAGTCGATCTCGGCCGGATCCATGCCTCGTGCGGCGATGGCCTCTTTGGCCGCTTCCGTGGCCATGTGGGACGTCGCCTTGCTCGGATCTTTTAGGATGCGGCGTTCACGGATGCCGGTACGGCTGGTGATCCATTCGTCGTTGGTCTCGACAAGCTTTTCCAGGTCCGCGTTGGTCAGCTTGTCCTCAGGAAGGAAGTGGCCGACGGATGAAATCCTGGCTTTGACTGGATGGCTCATGCGTTGTGAAAAGGATTAACTGACGGCGGCGACGATCTTCTCGTTCACCTGGTTCTTGACCATGCTTGCCGCTTTGAAGATCATGTTTTTGATGGCCAGGGAAGTGCTTCCTCCATGACCGACGAAACTCACACCGTTTACGCCAAGGAACGGAACTCCGCCAACGGCTTGGTAATCGAAGGGGGCGAAGGCTTGCTTCAGCACGCCCATCACCGGTTTGACCTGCTCGGGTGTCAGGCCTTGTTTGGCGATGGCCACACCCACGAGGTGCTGGATGGCTTCAGGAATGGATTCTCCGAATTTGAGGATGAGGTTGCCGACGAGTCCGTCGCAGACAAACACATCCGCCTGGGCCGCAAGGATGTCGCGACCTTCCACATTGCCCACGAAACGGGGATGCGATTTGAGAAGCTCGTGGGCCTTGCGCAGGATTTCGGTGCCCTTCTCTTCCTCCTCGCCCACATTGAGCAGGCCGATGCGAGGGAATTCGATGCCCATCTCGCTCTTCGCGTAGACTTCACCCATCTGGGCGAACTGGTAGAGCATCTCGGGTTTCACTTCGAGGTTGGCTCCAACATCCACCATCAGGCGGAAGCCCTTGATGGTCGGGTAGACCGACGAAATGGTGGGACGCAGCTGAATGTGGTCCATGAACCACCATTCCATTGGTATTGGTATGCACCTCCGTTAC
>CAYVRS010000038.1:9841-16937 GCA_964454075.1 uncultured Chitinophagales bacterium | reverse complement strand
GGTTTCGCCATTCGCCAGACGCACGGATTCGTCGAAACCCAGCATCTCGTCACTCATCCACGCTTCGATGCGGCTGCCGCCATACGAGCTGTTCACGATGCCGATGGGCACGCCTTTCTGTAGATGCAGCTCGCGTGCGAAGAAATACGCGACCGCGGAAAATCCGCCGGCAGACGCCGGGACCGCCTTGCTCCACGCGCTGGACGGAAGCTCGGTAGACGGCGTGTTCGCCACGCCTTTCTGAATCTTGAATTGGCGGATGTCCGGGTAGTTCGCCGCGGCGATCTCGGCCGCCGCGTTCGTGTCGCTGCTCAGAGGCCATTCCATGTTCGACTGCCCCGAGGCCAGATACACATCCCCGAACACGATGTCGCTGAGGGTGAGCGTCTGCGCCCCCGAACCGACGGTGAGTGTGGCCGAGCCCGAGCTGCGCGCCGGAAGCCAAACCTTCCACGCGCCGTTGGCATCGGCGGTGCCGGTGATTTGCGCCTCACCCATCGTCACCGTGATGGTGGCGCCGGCCGTCGCCGTTCCCCAGACCGGGATGGGTGCGTCGCGCTGGAGCACCATCCCCGAAGAGAACAGGCGGTTCACCGCCAGCTGGGCATGGATGGAGACAGGAAGCAGAAGAAGGCAGAAGGCGGAGAAAATCGCGCGCAAACGGTGTCGCATACGTCGGGCGGTGAATTCATAAACAGTTTGGATGAATGTACCCTCTGCGCCCGGAAAAACCGCACTCCGATTCAGCGTTTTTCGTTGGGAAGCGTGATCACGAAGGTGGTGACTTCATCCACCTGGCTCTCGACGCTGATGGTGCCGCCCATCGCTTCGATCTGGTTCTTGGTGATGAAAAGCCCGAGGCCTTTGGAATCGGTGTTCCTGTGGAAGGTGTAGCGCCAAGCCGTTGACCTCCGCAGTGAGTACGGTGCCTCGACCTTGGCAGACGGCTGAGAGCCGCACATAGGCTCGCATCCTTGACCATGTCTTCGGGATGGGATCGGTAGATGTCCCGCATGCCGGGACTCGCGTACGGGATGCACTACCGACCGGCTTGGGTCCGATGCAAGGTTTTCGCAAGCAAGGGCTTGTCGTCGCTCATGGAGTCCCGGATCCGCTCCAAAGTCTCGATGGAGCCGTGTTGACCAACAGGATTCGGCCTTGACGATCCGAGACATACACCGCAAGCGGGGAGTGCTCGATCAGAGGCGAAGTGAGGAGATGGGAGGGCATCGGTGGTCGCCCTAGAAAGGATAGTGACCGCTGAAACCGATACCGGATGCGTTGTACGTTCCGCCCAATTCGCCTTTGTAGGACATCATGGTATAGGTGACCGACAGAGCTTTCCACCCGAACCGGAAATTGATCCCCAAGGCGGGATCATAGCTCTCGTTCGGACCCAAGCCATCCGTCCTGAGCTTCGTCCCAACGTGGAGAACGGGTCCCGCACCGATCCAGAGATGGTTGGCAAGGCCGCGGTCGACCCGTGCGTCCAGAACGAAGCGGGTAAGAGTGATGTCGGCGTTTTCGGCCTTCGTGGTCACGTATTTGTAACCGAGCCCGGCGCTGTACATGAGCGGGCCCGCGTTCGGGCGGAAAAAACGCCCGACGCTGAGGCTGATGCCTTGTCCGGCGTTCACATCCTGCTCGGAACCGTCGGTGAACAGCACCGTGGCTACCGCGTCACCACCGAATTCCGCATTGAAGGTCATCAGCCAACCCGTCGTTTTCTCTGCGGAGTCGAACGTTTCGATTTGTGCGCGAAGCGGGGTTGCGATGGCAAACAGAAGGATAAAAAACGAAGCAAACGAGGGTTTCATAACGATTGGGGCGATTCCGGGTGAAGTGCTATCGAAGTATACGCATTTCCATTTCGATGTGAGGGGCTTGCTTGCTCCGAAACCGCAACCCATATTTAGACATCACTAAAAAATATATTTTCTACCATTCATCATTCTGGTCTGTATTCCGACACTTTCCACGCAAATGGCAGGCCAGGTGCTCGATGCGACGCAGTGGCCGAACGGATCGGCACGATGCCCTTCAGCGACGAATTCTACGCCGCATACAACGATGCGCCCATGGAAGGACGCAAGGGTTACCTGGGAATCCGGCTGAAGTTGTGATTACTTCAGCACGAACCGGAAGGTGATGCGTCCCCATTGGCTTTCTTGCGGCACGCCGGGTCGTTTCGGGAGTTGGGAAAACCTCCAGCCGCGCAAGGTGTTCATCACTTCGCGTTCGAGCTCCGGGTTCATGCGCTGCAAGGGTTGGAGACTTCCAACAGTGCCGTCCGGCCGCACTTCGAAGCGGACCGTGATCACCGCTTCCACTTCCACCACGTAGTTCGGCATGGGCTGCTGCAGGGGAGCCCGCTGGATGTCGCCTTCCCATGCCAGCTGATAGGGCGCGCTGCGCACGGGGTCGTTGCTGGTTCCCGCATCCGATGCGCCGCTCCTCACCTGGGATTGATTGCGTACCGGCGCATCGTTGGCGGGGGTCGGCTGTCCCGCTTCAGGTACGGGCAATGTCGTGGGACCCGGAATGTTCTGCCTTGTCGGCAGTTCGATCGGATCGGGTTGGGCGTCCTGCTGACGGGCTTGTTCTTTGGTGGTGGTCTCGGAGACCTCGCCGGGAGTGTCTTCCTCGCTCAGGGCTTCGACGGCTCCCATCCGGAATTCACCCAGGGTCACTTCGATGAACGCTTCGCGAAGTTCGGTCTTCGGCTCCTGATGCATCCAAAACGCCATGACCAGCAACAGCAGGTGCAGGCTTCCGGATACCGCCACGCCGAAACGTTGTTCACGGCTCATCGAACGGAACATCTCAGTTCGCTCCCTCGGGTTCTGTAGCGACGAGGATCGGCATCGACAGCACTTTGCCGATGTTCATCACACGAACGGCGTTGTCCACTTTCGCATTCCTGTCCGCCCGGATCACCAACGTGGCGTTGGCTTTGTTCGCGAGTTCGGCACGGATCGCATCCGCCAATTCGGCGCTTCCCACTTGCGCCCCGCCCACATAGAACGAACCGGTCGCGGTGATGGTGACGTTGATGTAGACAGGGTCGGGCTGGGCGATCGATTCAGACTGGGGCACATCCACCTTGATTCCCGAATTCACGACAAACGAGGAGGTGAGCAGGAAGAAGATGAGCAGCAGCAGCACGATGTCGGTCAGCGAAGACTGCGAGAACAGCGCCAAGGGCTTGCGGGATTCGGAGGCGTCTCTGAACTGCATGTCAGCCTAGGGTCGGTTTTTTCGGCGCGGGTTTCTGAAGCAGTTCCACGAAATCGGTCGAGGCCATTTCCAATTGGAAGACCAAGCGGTTGATCTTGGCGAGCAAATAGTTGTAGGCGCCGAAGGCCACGATGCCGACCATGAGTCCCCAAGCGGTGGTGATGAGGGCTTCCCAGATGCCACCCGCCAAGACGGACGGGTTCACATTGCCTTGCAAGCCCTGGATCTGCATGAAGGTGTCGATCATCCCGGTCACGGTGCCTAGGAAGCCGAGCAAAGGCGCCACGCCGGCGATGGTGGCCAGCCAATCCATCCGCTTTTCCATGAGATAGGTCTCTTTGCGTCCGGCGTTCTTGATGGCTTCCTCCACGTCGATCAGCGGGCGACCCAAACGGATGATGCCCTGCTTCATGATCCGCGACATCGGTTTGTCCAGCTCGTCGCAGTATTGTACCGCGGCATTGGTGTTTCCTTGACGCAACAGGTCTTCCACCATGTTCAGAAACCGTTTCTCATCCACCTGCATCGCATTCAAGGCCTTCCATCGTTCGGCGATCACATAGATCGCGATGAAGGAGAGCACCGTGATGGGAATCATCAGCCATCCGCCTTCCATAAGGATGGTGAACAGCATCTGCACGGAGCCAGGCTCGGTGGTGGTGACGTCTTGCAAAAGGAACAGTGGGATCATTGGATTCGGGCGATGAAGAAATTTCCGGGCGTCTGGTACTCGGCTGGCAGTTCGGAGACAGCGGCCTGAGCGGCTTCGTTGGTTTCGAACTGTCCGAGAGCTACGCGGTAGGTCGCCGCGCCGTTACGGTCGGCGGCCACCACGCTACAACGGAACCCGAGCGGAGAAATTTTTGCACACTGCGCTTCAGAGTCGCTTTTCACAGGAAGGGAGTGCACGATGATGCCGTAGACCCGCCCTCCCAAAGCGATCGGTGTGCCGGCCAAGCCGTAACCGGTTGGTGCCGCCGCCGCGTCGACCGTGGAATCGGTGGTTGCGGCCATGTCCGGGACAATAGCCACCGCCTGCTCGGAAGAGAGCTTGGATTCCATCCAGTTTTGATAAGTGCCGACGCCGTAATAACCGACGGCGGCGACGATAATCAGCACGACGGCTGCGGTGATCCAAGGCATCATATTGGCCGGCTTTTTCTCTTGGGCAGGTGTTGGTTCCATAGGTGTGGTGTCGTTAGGTTGGGGTTCTGGTTTGAGTTCGGGTTCAGCGGCTGGCAAAGGCTCAGGATCGTCCGCGAAGGCTGGTTCCGGTTCGAAGGGATCGGGTTCGCGGATCGGTTCGACCGACTTCGGCGCGATGATCTCCTGGAACGGATCTTCGAAGTCGGTGTCGGCAAACTTGGAAGGGGCCAGTTTCTCCTCGGGAAGGGGCTCCAAGCCAGCATAGGCCCGGTTCACATCCAACTCAAGGCTGGGTTGGGGAGCGAACTTGAGCTCGTTGTTGTCGAAGGTGAAACTGCCAAGGCCTTCGATGGTCACCGGTTTGCCGTTCACAAGGGTATTCAACGTGTTCTCAAGCCATTGGTCGTACAGGATGCGTGCGTTCGGCATCGGAATACCGAGTTGGTCTGCCAAGTACTGGATCATATCCGGGCCTCCGCAGTGAATTGGATCACATCTTTCGGCGGCTTTCTTTTTTTGGAGGTTTTGCCGGTCTTCTCATCCGCGGCTTTCTCATGAACCACGCCGAACGTACCGATTCCTGGCAGTTCCGCCGATTCCTTGCACATCAGGCGCTCCCGCACATAGGCGGCGATGGCTTCTTCGATGGTGCTGATCATAGGTGTCTGGGTTAGAAAAGGAGGGTGAATCCGCCGTAGGCCTGGATGGGGAGCATCGGATAGCCGACCCAGGGTGTGTAAGAGCGGTTCAGCAGGTTGGTGCCTTTCACATACAGGCCGAAGGTGCGCGAGAACCGCACATCCAGCTTCGCATTGACGATGGTGAACGACCGGTTCTCCGAGCCGGCGCGGTCGATGGTGCGTGGACCGTTCGACTCGATCCAGGCCTCCGCCAGGATCTTCGCCGTGGGTCTGGCGCTGATGCCCGCATTCGCACCGTAGGTTTCATGGAAGGGAATGCGGATGTCATTCTGCAGAAACGCGTTCTGCACATACACGGTGCCGAACGCGGTGAAGGTCTCGGGCACGATGTCGACCGATGCGGAACTGTGCACTTTGAGTACCGAGCCTTCGGCATAGCTGCGGGTGAGGTTCGCGCCGGCCCGTTCGTAGAAACCCATATGGGGATGGATGCCGTAGTCGACGCCCACTTCCACGCGAATGCCCGTCACCGTGGCGAACTGGGCCAGGCCGCGGGCATGCCAGGACGTCTCATTCTGGGAGAACGTGTATGTGCTGTAGAAGCGGTTGAATTCGGCATCGGTCGCCAGACCCGTGGTGCGCATGGCGCCGCCGAGTTCGCCGACCATCATCACACCGGAGGTATGTTTGAAATGGACACGCACATCGGGTGCGGCGAAGAAGCTCGGGCCGTTCACCTCATCCCATCCATAGAACGCTTTCGCGCCTATGGTGGTCTGGATGCTGGAACCGATGCGGGAATGGTACGCGAATCGGGCTTCGTTCACGGCCCAGCCGATGAGTCCGTTTTCGGTGCGAAGTCCCATCGAAAGCCACTGGCCGATCCGTGACAGGGTGAAAGAATGTGACACACCCGCATCCAGACGAGTTTCGGAGTTTCCGAACGGAAGGGCGGTGTATCCGGATTTGACATGGACGTCCGACTGGCTGTAGGGATTCCGCTGCGTGCGCCAGGTGAGGTGGCCTCCGGCTTGGGACTGGTTGTTCACGAAGGCCTCGACCCCGGGTTCGGCGTTCAGATAGTTGAAATCGTAGCGGCCGTACGCGCCGACGGTGAGCCGGCTTCGGCTCGAGGTGGAGCGCACCAGGCTCATGTCACCATTCAGCAGGCGGAAGGACGTGGGTTGGGCCTCCTCCTGCCCTTGTGAGGAAAGGAAAGAGGTGCGGAAGAGGAGTTTCGAGCGGTCGGAGACGTGGAGTTCGCCGTGCGCATTGGCTTCAGGTGTCCAGTAATTGCCGAAACCGGCCGTGGCGAGCACCCGATGCCGCTTCGGGAATGAAGGGGAGGTATACGACGGAGCTTGAGGACGGTCGATGTCGCTGATCGGCAGCGATGCCACCATTTCGGCTTGGCTTTCGAGGTAGGGCATGCGGTTCGGATCCATCCGGAACACCCGGGGTTTGGGTGAAAACCCGAGGATGGGCTGACGGGTGATGCCGGAAAACCGGGCGACGAAATCACCGCGGATTTCGATGTCTTGCGGATCGATGTCGGGCAGAAGGGGACTTCCCGCATCTTGAGCCGCGAGGGGCGTCATCCACGAAAGCGCGCTAAAAAAAAGGACAAGTCGTTTCAAAACAACACCAGGATTAGTCCAAAGTTAACCAATTCGGATTCTGTTCCAAACCAGCAGCACGGGCGCGGCGAGCAGCATCACGAGCAGATTGGCCGTGTGGTTGATGAGGGCGTAGGCCAGCGCATCGTTGAGCGTGAAGGCGTAGAGCCCGACCAAGGTTTGGGAGACGAAATAATGGTAGGTGCCGAGTCCGCTTGGCGATGGGATCGCGAAGCCAAGGGAACCGACCACGGCGATGGCGAACGCCGCATGGAAGAGGTTGTCGGGATGGGTGGCTTCGGGGAAAGCCCAGAACGGCACCAAGCTCATGGCGGTGTAGCCGAACCACATGATGGCGGAAAGGGTCCAGAACAACGCGGGTCGACCGGTGCTGCGGATGGAAACAATTGATGTTACTTCTTTAGATATTCAAACACCAGGAACAGGATATCAAAT
>CAYVRS010000038.1:0-9831 GCA_964454075.1 uncultured Chitinophagales bacterium | reverse complement strand
CCCGCCGATGAGCGTCGCGACGGCGATGATCCAGAATGCGCCAGAGAACAGGAATTCGAGTCGCCGCACGCCCTCATCCCCCACAATGCCTGCCAACACGGCGCGGTCGCGGAGCATGAGGAAGAAGAACACGGCCATGGAAATGAGGAGGAAGACCACATCCAGAAGACGTTCCAAAACCACCGTGCCGATCACTTTCGGCATATGCACCGGTTCGCGTTGGGTCACATACACCGAGCGCATCACTTCACCGAGGCGAGGGATGGCGATGTTGGCCACATACCCGTACATCAGGCCGGTGAACAAGGTCAGCGCGTGCACCGGTTTGCCTTCCTCGGCTTCCAGAAGCAGCTTCCATCGGTAGGCGCGTGCGAAATGGCTGCCCAAGGCGATGAGCGTGAACGGCATCAGCCATCCCCAACTTAGGGTGCCGAGCAAGGTGCCGAGTTCGGACCATTGCACCTGTTTCAGGCTCAGCCAAAGGAAGACTCCGGCGATGGCGACGCCCAATAGGAGTTTAAGGGCGGATCTCATGGATCAGTTGTCCCGCAGGTCGATCAGCTCGATGCCGGAGGGAATGCCGATGCGGAACACGCCCGTGCTGTCGGAGAGGAAACGGCCGCCATTGAAGCGGGTGGTCATGCGGTTGTCGGCCTGGTCTTCGGCGGCGATGGAGAGCGGAAGTCCGCCCGTGCCGATCTGGATGGTGGCCGAGCGGAGCAGGTCGAACGGATCGGTGAATTTGATCTGGATGGAAGTGCGCCCTTCGACGACCCGATCGGTGGCGGTGAACGCGTTTCCATCGTTTTCGAAGAACCGCGACGGTGCGAAATCATCCTCTTCCGGATGGTAGTTGCTCAAGATGAGTTGTTTGCGCGAGCGGTTGTATACCCGTGAGATGCCTTTGTGGACCACGATGGTCTGGTCGGACGTCTCGACCTTGTAGCCGTCTTTGGCCAGCCAGATGGTGCCCTTGGTGAGGCTGGTCTCGCCCGTGAACGAATCGCGGTACGAATGGTCCATCTCAGCGCGGAACACGCCTCCGGACCGGAATTTCTCTTGGAGCGAGGTCAGCGCGTCTGACGCCGTGAAGGCCGAGAGCACGCCGATGGCGAGAACGGCGATGGTGAGGTTACGGCTCATCGAGCGTGCGGAGATGTTCATACAAGGAATCTTCGTCTGCAAGGAGCACTTCGCGCGCGGTACTTCCCTGATACGGACCCACGATGCCGGCGGCATACAATTGGTCGATCAGGCGGCCCGCCCTGTTGTACCCGAGTTTGAGTTTGCGCTGGATGAGCGAGACCGAGCCCTGTTGATGCAACACCACCACTTTGGCCGCTTCCTCGAAGAGATCGTCCCGTTCTGAAGCGTCATACGTCGTGGTTTCGTTGGCATCCGGATCTTCGATTTTCGGCAGATAGTAGGGTGCGTTGTATCCCAGTTGGTTTCCGATGAAGGCGTTGATCTTCTCGACTTCCTCGGTCGACACAAAGGCGTTTTGCACACGAACCATCCGACCGCCGCTCGATACCAGCATGTCTCCACGTCCAACGAGTTGGTCGGCCCCGCTCGTATCCAAGATGGTGCGCGAATCGATTTTCGAGGCTACCTGGTAGGCGATCCGCACGGGGAAGTTCGCTTTTATGGTGCCTGTGATCACATTCACCGAGGGGCGCTGTGTGGCCACGACGGCATGGATGCCGACCGCGCGGGCCAACTGCGCGATGCGTGCGATGGGTTCTTCGATGGCTTTTCCGGCGGTGAGCATCAGATCCGCCAACTCATCAATCACGACCACGACATAGGGAAGGTGGCGGTGACCCAGTTCAGGCTCCAGCACGCCTGTCTTGAATTTGTCGTTGTAGGCCCGCACGTCGCGCACCATCGCCATTTTCAGCAGATCGTAGCGGGTATCCATCTCTTTGCAGACGCTGGAGAGGGTTTCCATCACCTTCGACGTGTCGGTGATGATGGGCTCGTCGGCGTCAGGCAACGTCGCCAGGAAGTGTTTCTGCAACTGGCGGTACAGCGAGAGTTCGATCTTCTTGGGATCGATCATCACGAATTTCAGATTCTCGGGATGGCACTTGTACAGCAGGCAGGTGATGATGGTGTTGATGCCGACCGATTTCCCCGACCCCGTGGCGCCGGCGATGAGCAGGTGCGGAAGCTGCGTGAGGTCGACCATGAACACCTCGTTCTCGATCGTTTTTCCGAACGCGACCGGCAGATGCATCTTCGTCTCCACGAACTTCTTCGTGTTGATGAGCTGCTTGATGTACACGGTTTCGCGCTTGCGGTTCGGCACTTCGATACCCACGGCCGATTTGCCCGGAATGGGAGCGATGATCCGGATGCCGTGCGCGGCCATGGCCATTTTCAGGTCGTTGGCATAGCTCTCGATCTTGGAGATCTTGACATCGGGAGCGGGCTGAAGCTCATACAGGGTCACGGTCGGACCCACGATCGCCTCGATCCCGACGATTTCGATGCCATGCCGGCCCAACTTGTCGAGGATGATCTCTTTGTTGTGCTTGATTTCGGCCATGTCGACATCGTTGCCCTCGGCGGGAGGCGTGTCAAGCAAATCGATGGTCGGGAAGCGGTATTTCAGCAAGGGCAGGTTCTGCAGTTTCTGCTCTTTTTCAAGATCCTTGGCACCGGCCTGCTCCTCTTCCTGGCCTTTGTAGACGGCGATGTCCAGGTCGTCGGTCTCGAACGGCGCTTCGATCTCGGGCTCGGGTTCGTACTCAGGCTCAGGCTTGAGCTCGGGTTCGGGTTCGATCACACGTGGACGCACAGGAATCGGCGCTGGTGCCGGTGCGGCTTCCGCCTTCGCCGGCTTATGGACCACGATCAACGGCTTGCTCGTCTCCTCTTCCTTGTCTTTTGTCTCTTGTCTGTTTGACTCCAACCTCCGGTCTGTCATCCTCTGCAGCCAGTCCCGGACACGGTCCACCGTGGCTTGAATGTCGCGATCGACCACGAGGAGTGCCATCACGGCAGTGGCTACGAGCAGTATCAGGAAGCTGCCGATGCTACCGGTGAAGTTCATGAGCACGCTGGCGAAAGCGATGCCAACGGTGCCCGCCCAATAGAAGAATTGTCCGTCCATCGCTTCAAGGAACCAGCCCACGATCGTCGCCGCAAGAATCATCGAGCCGATGCCGTACCCGGTGTACCAGCCGAGTTCCTTGAGAGGCTGATGCCGGAACATCGACCATCCATAGCGGAAGCCTAGTACGGGCAGAAGCAGGCTGAAGTAGCCGAAGAGGATGTACACGAAGGCATCGCCAATATAAGCGCCCACAAATCCGAGGAAATTTTGGAATCGGGCGGCGGACCCGTTGCCCGGTTTCAACAGCTCAAAGAACTCTGTGTCTGTGAGGATGGCGCGGTCGTCGGCGCTGTAGGAGACGATGCTCAGCAGGATGAGCGTCATCAGCGCCATCAGGATGACGCCCAGGATTTCTTTCTTGCGTTCGGGAGAGTCGATCTTCGGTTTCGCCATAGCTTAGCGCAGAATTCCGTCTTGAAGTCGGGGAACGTGGTTGAAGAGGTCAATCTCGCTACAATAGGGGATATCCGCTTCAGAACCAAGTTCCTTCAGGCGCATGGAATGGTTGGTGGCGCGGATGGTCTTCTTCAGCGAGTGCGTGAATTTGATGTACAGGCCATGGGCGATGGTGGCGCCGTCGGGCGCATCGCCGCCGGGCGCGCCGCCGTGGACGAGGTCGATGATGAGTCCGGCGCAAAGCAGATCCTCCATCGACAGTCGCGATTTCCATCCCGCACACACGAACATGACGTCGTTGGCGGACGCTTTCACAGCCTCCGCCACGGCGCTGGCGTTCAGGAACGAGCCGATGAGCACCTCTTCTGCGCCCAAACTGCGGGAGATGGCCACGGTACCGTTGGTGGTGGTCAGGATGAGGGTTTTGCCTTCGACGGTCTCGCGCGTGTAGTCGAGCGGGGAATTGCCCAAGGCATAGCCTTCGATCTTCTTGCCGTCGCGCTCGCCGCACAGGAGATAGGTCTTGGCATCAAGCTGTTGGGCGATGGTGCCCGCTTTTCCCATGTCTTCGACAGGGATGATACCCTTGGCCCCGTTCGCCAGGGCGGTGACGATGGTGGAACTGGCGCGGAGCACATCGATGATGACCACGGTCTTTCCGCGCGTCTCCTCTTCCTGGAACGACCAGGCGGTTGAATACACATCCATAACGGTTGACTGATGAGGAATTAAGCCTTCTTGATGAACGGTGGGCGCGTCACGACGGCTTCGACCCACTGATTGCGGATTTCGACGAATATCTTGGTGCCTTCCGCGGCATGGGTCGAATCCACGTACCCCATTCCGATGCCGATGCCTTTGACGATCGACTGCCCCCCGCTGCTCACTTCCCCGATCACTGCGCCCGTGGCATCGCCCAGGCGGTAATGGCTCCGTGGGATGGCGCGAGGCGCCGTCATCGTAAAGCCGACCAGTTTCTTTTGCACGCCCGCGGCTTTCTGAGCCGTCAAGGCGTCGGAGCCTAAAAAGCGTCCCTTGCCCAGTTTGGTCACCCATCCCAATCCTGCCTCCAGCGGCGTGGTGGATGCGGAAATGTCGTTGCCATACAGCGCATAGCCCATCTCCAGGCGCAGGGAATCGCGCGAACCCAAGCCGCAAGGCTCGATGCCGGCGGAGAGGAGACGTTCCCAGATCTGCGAAGGGTAGGCGGCGCCGACCCGGAAGTAGATCTCGAGTCCCGCTTCGCCCGTGTATCCTGTCGCGGAAAGAATCACGTCCTCCATCCCCATGAACGTGCCGATCTTGAAATGGTAATAGGGAATCGAGGCCAGGTCCACATCCGTGAAGGCCTGGAGTTTTTCGACGGATTGCGGGCCTTGCGCCGCGAGAAGGCAGGTCTGTTCGGAGATATCGGTCACCGTCGCGTCGAACGTGTTGTTTTGCACGATCCACTCCAGATCCTTGTCTTTGTTCGACGCGTTTACGACCAGCAGGTAGTGGTTCTCGGCGATCATGTACACGAGAAGATCGTCGACGATGCCGCCATCCTCATAGCACATCGCGGAATATTGGACGCGACCAGGAAACAGCGCCGAGGCGTCGTTGGTCGTCACGAACTGCACCAGATCCAAGGCTTGGGCACCCGTCACTTCGAGTTCGCCCATGTGCGACACGTCGAACAGGCCGGCCCGCTGCCGGACGGCCATATGTTCGTTCACGATGCCGGCCGGATAGTTCACAGGCATCTCGAAGCCGCCGAAGTCGATCAGCTTGGCGCCCGAAGCGCGGTGGGAGGAAATGAATGGGGTCGTTTTCAACATAGAACCCAAGTTACGGAATTCCCCGACCCCGAACCGATGTTCGTATCTTTCAGCAAACACCAAAACCCCATCATGGCCATTACCAAAGAACAGGTGCTCGAGGCGTTGAGCAACGTCATCGACCCTGATTTGCACAAAGACATCGTCACCCTCGGCATGGTCGAGGAGCTGTACATCGACGGCATGGATGTGCATTTCACCGTCAATCTCACCACTCCGGCCTGCCCCATGAAGGAGCAGATCCAGCGTGCGGCGGAGAACGCCATCATCCATCTGGTGGATGAGAAGGCGGTTCCGCATGTCACCATGACGGCGAATGTGAGGCAAAACGCCCAGCCTGCCCCGGCTCCGAATGAACCCGAAAACATGCTTGCCGGTGTCAAGAACATCATCGCCGTGGCCTCGGGAAAAGGCGGCGTGGGCAAATCCACGATTTCCGTGAACCTGGCCGTGGCTTTGGCCAAGACCGGCGCGAAAGTGGGTCTGGTGGATACCGATATCTATGGTCCGAGCATCCCGACAATGTTCGCCACGAACGAGCGTCCGAACATCAACACCCAGCGCAAACTCATTCCCATTGAGAAATATGGCGTGAAGCTGCTTTCGATGGGCTTCCTGGTGGACCCGGATCAAGCCGTGGTGTGGCGCGGACCGATGGTCTCCTCCGCCGTGAAGCAGTTCCTCACCGACGCGATGTGGGGCGAGCTCGACTATCTCGTGATGGACATGCCTCCTGGAACGGGCGACATCCAGCTCACCATCGTGCAGACCGTGCCGCTCACCGGCGCGGTGATCGTCTCCACGCCGCAGGATGTGGCCCTGGACGATGCGCGCAAAGGCGTGGCCATGTTCAAGAAAGTGAACGTGCCGGTGCTTGGCATCGTTGAGAACATGGCGTATTTCACGCCACCGGATGCGCCGGACAAGAAATACCACATTTTCGGGAAAGACGGAGCGCGCAACCTGGCGGCACGTCTGGATGTTCCGTTCCTGGGCGAAGTGCCGCTGGAGCAAGTGGTGCGTGAAGGTGGCGACGAAGGCCTCCCGGCTGTTCTCAAAGACGACACCTCGCCCGCGGCCGCGGCCCTCACCGAGATTGCGATCAAGGTGGCGCAGCAGGTGTCGATCCGGAACATGAGTCAAGACCCGACGCAGAAGGTGGAGATTCTGTTTAAGCCTTAGGCTTTCGCACGCAGCACCACCACATCACTTTCCCGTCCTGCCTGAAAATCGCGGATGGCTTTCAGGTCTTTTTCAAGATCGATCTGATTTCTTGATTTGCGCGATGCATTGGCGGATTTTTTTACGATTCGTGGAGGTTTGGTCGCTTTTTGCATAAATATCAAGAAGCCAGAGTTGGGATTCGGCGGTGTGATAGAAATAAATTACCCGATATCCGCCCGATTTGCCAGACCCAATCCGTGGTAATCGGATCTTGCGCGCACCTCCTGTTCCGGGTTCCACTACCCCCAATTGGGGGTTCATGCCTAACAATTCGATGAGGTATTCCTTCTCGTCAGGTGAAAGCAATTTGCCTGCCGCACGGTGAAACGACGGAATCGCTAAAATGGAAAGGTTCGGTTTCACAGGTTGTATTTTATCGGGTCATACTCTTCTAAGGACGAAACCGGACAATTCTTACAGCGCGTGAACACATTTCGTACAAATCCCTCCGGTTCATCCCTTACCCCGTCAGCCTATTATCCGATTATCCGGATTTCGAATGGGGAAATGAGACTGTTCAATCCGGTGCTCCGCAAGAGCTACATCCCAAGACCAGAGGAACGCGTCCGACTCTCCTTCATCGACATGCTTCTCACGGAAGAGCTGTTTCCTGCGGCGCGGATCGGGTTCGAAGTGCCGGTGGATGCGCTTCACGCCGATTCGGCCACACGCGCCGATATCGTCTTGTATGACGAGGACTTCAAGCCGTGGATGTTGGTCGAGTGCAAGGCTCCGGGTGTGCCGGTCACCGAGGCGACGGCCATCCAAGCGGCGCAGTACAACCGACGCCTGAACGCGCCTTGGGTGGTGCTGACGAACGGGACGCAGGTTGTGGTCGCAGGCGACGCGCGCGCGCCCCTCGATGCGCCACCCGTGCCGCGGCCGCAGTCCGTGGCGTACTGGCTCGCCCGCGGCTTCCTGACCGCATCCACCTCCGGTGACGAGTGGGTGGCGCTGTGCAACCGGCTCTACAAAGGCGCCTATCCGGTTCGGTGGTTCAAAAAAAATCTCAATCAACCAGTAATTCAAAAAAGACTGGGGTGGGGTAGTTGGGCCATAGTGGCAGGGCTCGTTGCATGGTTTGCCTCGCCCAACTTGCAACATGCAAAAAATTATCATTCCCATGTCGTTTATCCGATCAAAACGATGGAGGTACTGGACGAATTGAACAAGGCTTCGGATCCAGATGATTTTGTGGTCACTTGGTGGGATTATGGTTCGGGTTGCTGGTACTATGGTAATACCCGTACTTTTACTTCTCCCGCCCACCAAACAGTCGATAATTTTTTAAGTTCCGAAATTCTTCGATCAACTTCTCCTGTACAGGCATATAATTTGGCCAG
The DNA here is from genome assembly GCA_964454075.1 of uncultured Chitinophagales bacterium. Classification (GTDB taxonomy): domain Bacteria; phylum Bacteroidota; class Rhodothermia; order Balneolales; family HLUCCA01; genus CAMTWZ01. The sequence goes on along the minus strand of CAYVRS010000038.1, from coordinate 1,927 downwards.
ATTAAAGACCGAGACCTACATTCGCTTGCAGGAAGAGAAAAAAAACAAAGGTCAGGCAGATTTTTCTACTGCCGTGCAGGCAATCTTTAAAGATGGAACCCCGGAACAGGAATTTTATCAGGGCCTTCTGCACGATGCGAAAGCAGCAAACTTTGGTCTCCCTTTAAAGACTCAGGACACTTTTCTATTTCTCCCCTATGAAATTTTAAGGATTTTCCCTACCATTCTTAGTTTTAGTTCAAGAAATCTATATTTTTCAGGTAATGAGGGTAGCAACGCATCTTCTCTGTCCGAACCCCCCATGATGATTCTTCGAGGAGGTAGGAGAGAAGGCTCATCTTATGCTTTTGACGGTGGGTACCGCTTGAATCAAAGAGGGGAATTAATCGTAGATGGTAACCAAAAGGGAATGATCTCTTATGGGCAGGCTTTCGCGGTGGACCCTCAGGGCGGACCTGCTCAACCAATCGAATCCATCTCCTTGGATGGCTTGCGTATTTCTTTACAATATAACCCAACGGTTGGCAGACGGATCATACATATTCCTCACCGTAACGATTTAATCATTATTTCTGCAGATACTTTTAGGTCTTCTTTCGCCAGGCGGTATCTGTTGTCTCGTTTTGACGATAACGTGTACCAACACCCTTTATTTGAAACGGGAGCAAATCCTCGAAAACAGCCCTTTTTTACGCAGGCCGACTGGATCACTTCCAACGGGTCTAAAATTGTTTTAAACATGCGCGGAGGCTATAGAATTGAAGCAGATTTATCCAAAAACTTAGCTACCTTGCCTAATTCTGCTACACCCATCCCTTTTTCTTTTCATCGCAAATTGCATGATCCAAACACCGCGGAACTGATCAATACTCCATCGATCGAAAAAGAGGGGGCTCAGTTTCATCTGATTCAAACCACCCTACCATTCTTCTCTGGAGATCGTGACTACAAGGTGCCAGAGGGAGGCAATGCACTCACTGATATTGCACAAACTTATCGTATTCCACTACCGGCCTTGGCTAACTACAATGGAGTGGATGAAAAAGCTCAGTTTTCTGGAGGAGAACACCTGGTGATCCCAGGTATGGGATACCAACTTGGGCAGGCTTGGTTTTTTATGGATAACGAAGCCTTTGAGAGCTTATTGGTGCAGGGATATTTTATGGAAAATTTGGATGAGCAGTATTTTGAAAAGATTTTTTTAAATGCTTGGGGAAAAGTTTACAAATTTAGAGGAAAATAATTTCCTTGTATCCTTTTTGAGGGATTGGCTAAATAGTTGCATATTCTGATCGACCTACTTTAAACTAATCGAATGAAAGCTGTGCCTCTTTTCCTTCTTACAATTCTCTCATCCTTGATTACTATCCCATTGCTTGCGATCGATTCCAAAGGGGCCATCATTATCGCAAACCTAGTCGGAGATGTTGAAGTAGTTAATAATTCAACTCAGGTCGTACTCGCCGCGGATAAGGTAAAGGTAGGTGGGGTACTGATGGAAGGACACACCGTCAAGGCATCCGCTGGTTCCAAAGCAGTTTTGCTAATGTCCAGTGGTACAATTCTTACCGTTCGTGAAAATTCCGTGATCAACTTGAAAAAGTTTGCTCAGGAACCCTTCCAGCCTGGCGAAATGAAATTGTCTGAACTCAAATCAGAACCCAGTCCATCCGAAACGGTGGTTGAAGTGGAGGAAGGTGATTTAATTTTCAACATCAAAAAACTAGACAAGAGCTCAAATTTCGCCATCAAGTCCCCCCTAGGAACTGCCGGTATTCGCGGTACCGCTGGTTCTGCGGGTACTGATAAATTGACTCTCACGGAAGGTTCGATCCAAATGACAAGTTTATCTGGGATCAGTGTTCCGCTCAACGCCGGTCAAACTTTGGCAGGTGCCCCAGGAGGTGGTTTCAATACTGTTCCCGCT
>CAYVRS010000037.1:16758-17092 GCA_964454075.1 uncultured Chitinophagales bacterium | reverse complement strand
GGTCGGCCGGGACCCGGACTCAGCAGGATCTTCTCCGGTGCCAAGGCCTCGATCTCATCCACCGTGAGCGCGTCGTTGCGCACCACGCGGTAGTCGGGCGTGTGCCGGGCCACCAGGTGGACCAGATTGTAGGTGAAACTGTCGTAGTTGTCGATGACCAGAATCATGCGTTGAAACTCCGTAAGATGCCTGCCGCTTGGCGGATGGGAACCATGACCGATTCGGCGCGTTCGCGGGCTTTCTCGCCACCGGCTTTCAAGATGTCCAACACCGCCTGTTCGTCGTTCTGCAAGGCTTTGCGTCGCTCGCGGGCCGTTTGGAAATAGGCTTCAAG
>CAYVRS010000037.1:0-16748 GCA_964454075.1 uncultured Chitinophagales bacterium | reverse complement strand
AGCAGCCCGAGAAGCTCTTTTTTGGCATGACCGTAGCCGAAGCCGCCAGCGCGGTACTTTCCGGCGATGTCGGAGGATGTTTCCGCATCGGCAACCAGTTTGATCAGCGCATAGACATTGCAGGTGTCCGGATTCTTCGGCTCTTCCAGCGGGGTCGAATCGGTCTGGATCGACATCACCTTCTCTTTCAGTTCTTTGCCTTCGTCGAAGATGCCGATCGTGTTGTTGTAGGATTTGGACATTTTGCGCCCGTCGACCCCCGGAACCGTGGCCACCTCCTTCACGATGTGCGCGTCAGGAAGTCTCAACAGACCCTCCCCGTACGTGTTGTTGAATTTGAGGGCGAGATCGCGCGTGATTTCGATATGTTGCTTCTGATCGGCTCCCACAGGAACAAGATCGGAGTGATAGATCAGAATGTCCGCCGCCTGCAGGATGGGGTATGTGAACAGTCCCACGTTGGCACTGAGTCCTTGGGCGACCTTGTCTTTGTAGGAGACGGCCTTTTCCATGAGGCTGACCGGGCACATCGTCCCCAGCATCCATGAAAGCTCGGTGACCTGCGGAACATCGCTTTGGGCGAAAAAGACGCATTTGGACGGATCCAGGCCGAGCGAGAGGTAATCGATGGCGATGTCGAGCGTGTGGCGCCGCATCAGCGTGCCGTCATGGCGCGACGTCAGGGCATGGTAATTGGCGATGAAATAATACGCGTCGCCTTGGTTCTGCATGTCGATATGCTGGCGCATGGCTCCGAAATAGTTGCCGATGTGCAGGCGTCCCGACGGAGTGATTCCGGAAAGGATGGTCATGTGGTCATGGTCAATGCGACGTTCAAGGCTTGCACCAAGGCGCCGGCTTTGTTCACGGTTTCGTCATATTCGTTCTGAGGTATGGAATCAGCCACGATGCCTGCTCCCGCCTGGATGTGCACACGGTCGTGTGTGGCCACCATGGTTCGGATCGCGATGCACGTGTCCATGTTTCCGGAAAAATCAAAATATCCGACGGCTCCGGCATAGGGGCCGCGCTTGGTGGGTTCCAGCGAGTCGATGATCTCCATGGCGCGAACCTTGGGAGCGCCACTCACCGTTCCGGCCGGGAAGCAATATTGAAGCGCATCCACGGCGGATTTGTCCGACGCCAGGTCTCCCCTCACATCGCTGACGATGTGCATCACATGCGAGTAACGGACCACGATGCGGTCTCGCACCACCTTCACGCTTCCTGGCGCGCTGATGCGGCTAAGGTCGTTGCGACCCAGATCCACGAGCATGATGTGCTCGGACAATTCTTTCGGATCTGCCATGAGATCGGCCTCCAAGGCCGCATCTTCCTCATCCGAGGCCCCGCGTTTGCGGGTTCCGGCGATGGGAAGCACTTCCGCTTTGCCGTCTTGCACACGCACGAGCACTTCCGGGGATGATCCCACTAGCGCGAATCCGTCGAAATCCAGATAAAAGAGATAGGGGGATGGATTCACCATTCGCAAAGCACGGTAGAGCATGAACCGGTCGCCCGTGAACCCTTTGCTGAACCGCTGGCTGAGCACCACCTGGAAGATGTCGCCCTCGAAAATATGCCTTTTGGCTTTCTCCACCATGTCATGGAACCGCTCAGGCGTTGTGTTGCTGACCAAGGCTTCATCGGACAGCGAAAACGGCGTCATTCCCTGAAATGGGGTCTCGACCACCGCCTGCATCCGGTCTAACGCGGCTTGAGCGCCGTCATATAGGGCCCTGAGATCGGTCTCACCGGATTTCATTCGCACTGTCTTGATCAGGATCACGCGGTGCTTCACGTGGTCGAAGGCGTAGACCTCGTCATAAAAGCCCCATTGAGCGTCTGGCAGATGCAGCTCATCGGTCGGCACGTTCGGAAGATGCTCGGTGAAGCGCACTGTGTCGTAGCTGGAATACCCGACCGCGCCGGCGGTGAAGCGCGGCAGGTCCGCCACTTTCGGTTCGGTGTACTCGTTGGTCAGCTCATGCAGGATCGAATAGTACTGCTCGGGTTTGTAGGTTCGGATGGCGTTGTCGCGCTCCACGGTGAGCTTGCCCTCATGCAGCCTTAGCATCTGATACGGGTTACGCCCGATGAACGAATAGCGCGCCAGGTGCTCTCCGCCTTCCACCGATTCGAGGAGGAACGGATTCCGGGAGCCTTGGCGCACACTGAGGAACAACGAGACCGGCGTACGGACGTCCGACAGCAGCGTCCGGTGCACCGGAACCGCGGTATAGGTCTTGGCCAGATGTGAAAAGGAGTCGAAGGTCATAGCAAGAAAAAAGCCCGCATCAGTGGGACTGAAGCGGGCTTGCAAAAAGGTCTTTGTTTTTTAGGAACACACCATCTGCCGTACCGCTTCATGCGATCGGCCACCACCAGGATTTGTTGGAGAGGATGTGTGTCATACTGTTCCGAAATTATTGCAATGGGCAACGAATTGCAAATTTGGTTATACTTGAAAAATGCAGCGGTTCTGGCTTTTTTCCCTTTTTGCGGCACTTTTTTTATTCTCATGCGATGAGGAACCGGGCTTACCGACATCCGACGTGTCCGATGTCCGCCTCACCGCTCTTTCCCTGTCCCCGGCGACGGTCACCTTCGTGCCGACCGACGGTGTGACAGACACCCTACTCCAGATCGGGATCACGCTCCAGATCGCTTCCGGAAGCTTGTCGACCCCTCCCACCCTCATGGTGACCGATACCCAATCGGATGAGGTCGTGTACGAAGGACCGATGAGCGGCACCAGCTCGCACACCCTCAGTCTCGAGACCTCGACCACGAGTGTCGCAGAATTTGCGGTGACCGTTCTCGCTATTGAAAACGGCCAGCCGGTCTCCAACAAACTGATCGGACGTATCCGGGTCAACGGATTTTCGACCGGCCGACCCTTGATGCTTTTCGAACGGACTCCCGCCTCGGTGCAGATCCCTGCCAGCGGAAGCCAAGCCTTCGACCTCAAAGCGAAAGTGAGCCATCCGAACGGCAATTCCCTCATCCAAACCGTGAATGTGATCATCCGTGGGCAGAACGGAGTCGCCCTCTCGGGCTCTCCCTTCCAACTCTTCGACAACGGCAATACTGCCGATAACGGGGATACCACTGCCGGCGACAGCCTCTTCACCCGTCGATTCGTCATCAGTTCCTCGAACAACCCCGACACCTACAGCCTGCGCTATTACGCCATCGACCGATTCGGGGCATCCAGCGACACCCTCACCACTACGATGACGTTCGTGCCATGAAACGGGTTTTCATCCTCCTGATGCTCGCATTCCCGCACATCGTAGAGGGACAGGTGTTTGGTCCTCGTCCGGAGCTCAACGCGCCGTTCATCCAGAACAGCATCTCCAACATGGCGGCCTATGGCGACACGCTTTGGGTCGGTCCGTCGCTGAACCGACTGATCGGGTCAGGCGATGCATGGTTCCTGGCGGAATCCGCTGATTCCGTGGTCAACGGTGAAGGCCGTCTATTCTCAATCTCTCTGGCGCAAGACACTGTCGTCGCCGGACTTGGATTCAGCAAACCCATCAACGATGGCACGGTTCAGACCGCCATGGGGTTCTACATTTCGGTGGATGGTGGCGACACCTGGCGTTTCGTAAGCCCGCCGCTCGATGCGCTCGACGCTGACACCCTGCGCTATGGCGGGCAGGATGTGAGCGCGCTTCCGATCGTCGTTCCTGAACAATCCCCTCCATACAATGTCGCCTTCCGCGGGGATGTGCTCTTTACGGCGTCGTGGGCATCGGGCATCCGCCGTTCGATGGATTTCGGCCTCACTTGGGAACGCCTTCTGTTGCCTCCCACCGAGCTTGATTCGCTCACACCCTCGCAGACGATCGATTTTTATTTCGACCCGCGTGTGCCGCAATCGGGGTCCCCGAACCTTCCGAAATATCGAAACGGATGGCAGAATTTCCTCGGCTTCAGCGTCATGATCGATTCGCGAGGACGTGTTTGGGCCGGGACCGCCGGCGGGGTGAACATCTCAGACAACGCGCTGACCGCCCCGGCTGACCAGATCCGTTGGAAGCACATCCGCGCCGGAACGACATCTACCAGCTTGATGGGCAACTGGGTCATCCGCATGCGTGAACATCCCGTGAGCGGTGACATCTGGCTCACGAACTGGATCACCACCTCCGGAGAATCGCAAGGACTCGTCTCCACTTCGGATGGCGGACGAACCTTCACACGCCACCTCACTGGCGAACGCATCAACGATGTCGGCTTTTTCGGTGGTTCCATCTACGCCGCGGGAGAATTCGACCTGTTCATCTCACACGATGGCGGCCTGACTTGGGAGCAGCAGACTGGTCTCCGATCCGAAAGCGCAAGGCTCAAGTCCGACGCATCGTTCCGGTCCGTGGCCTCAATACATCGGCACAAGCGACGGTCTCCTCTCTACCTCCGACCAAGGCCAGAGTTGGGTCATCCAACGCGTTGATTTCCCTCTCCGTGGAGGAAACATCCACATCGGAGAAGACAACCGTGACGTGTCTGTCTACGCCTATCCGAACCCGTTCAGCCGGAGTCAGCATGAGGTCGTCCGGATTCGATTTGAGGCCGACGCCGGAAGTGATATCATCATCCGTCTCTCTGATTTCGGCATGAACCCGATACGCACGATCCGCACCGATTCGCAAACTCGCGCCGCTTCATCTGGTGTCTTTGAAGCGGAATGGGATGGATTGGACAGTGCGGGTCGCAAGGTCGCCAACGGACCCGTGTTTTACCGGGTCGAGACGGGCGGCAGGGTGTTCGATGGAAAACTACTGTTGCTCGACTGATGAAACGCTACCTGGCCATATTTCTGCTGATTTTTCCGGTTGCGGTCGCTGCGCAGTTCGCCGGAGCGCCGTTCCGGATCGGGTATTCTCCGTACGCCGCGTCGATGGGAAATGCGATGGTGGCGACGTCCGACATGGGGATGAGCTATTTCAATCCGGCTTTGGCGGCCAATTCCGGAAGTCGGCAGATCGAAATGAGCTCGGCGGTCATGTCCTTCGACAGGAGCCTGAGCGCCATCACCTTCACCACACCTCTTCCGCCAGTGGCAGGATTGACCATCGGGTTGGTCTACAGTGGCGTAGAGCAGTTCGACGGCCGAACGGTCTCGGGCTATCCAACCGAGCTGTTTGGCATCTATGAAGCCAGGGTTTTCACTCAGTTCGGAATCCGGGTTGGAACATCGACCCAACTCGGGGCGGGTGTCTCCTTTACGATGGCCGATTACGGCAACAATGTGAACCCCGCGACCTCAGTGGGTCTGGATCTCGGTCTGCGACGCCAGTTCACGGACCGACTCGCGTTCGGACTCACTGCCCAGGACCTGATCGCCTCCTACACCTGGAACACGCAAGATCTGTGGGGTACCATCGGCTCCAACCAGCAAGTTGACCGATTCCCCCTCCGGCTCAAAGCCGGCTTCGAGTACAAGGTGCGTCCCGACAAGCTCACCCTTTTGGCGGAAACCGAACGCCGCGTCCTGTTTTCCTCAGCGACGGTCACCAGCGTCTCCACATCCCTCGGCGAACCGATCATCGTCGATGAGGTGGTGGACGTGACCAACGCGGTCGACCTGTTCCGTCTTGGCGCGCAGTGGGCCGCGCATGAGCGGTTTCATATGCGGATGGGGATGCAATCCGATTCAAGACTGTCCGGCGGTTTCAGCATCCGGCTGCCGCTCGACCGTTACGCCCCATCCATCGATTACGCGATCTCGTCCGAACCGAGCGGATTCAGCTCGATCCACCAATTCGCCGTCCGCTTCCACTTATGAAATCCCTTCTTTTCGCCTTGTTGATCACACCGTTGGCCGCTTCCGCTCAAGCGGATGGCGGTCTGAGGTTTCTATCGCTGGGCACCGACCCCCTGCAGCTTGCCTCGGCCGAAACCATGACCGCGTCCGCGCGGGGAGCCACCACGCTCTTCGCCAACCCGGCGCTCATGAGCTTTGAAGAACGCGCATCTGTCAGCGTGTCGAACACCTTCTGGATCGATGTCGCCTACAACCGCACTGCCGCATGGGTCGCTCCCACGCGCTTGGGTTCGGTCGGCCTGGGCGTCCTGTCTTCCTCCATCGGCGACATCGAGGCCCGCCAAAGCTCCGGACCTTCGGACGGCACGTTCTCCGTGACCTATCTGGCGTTCACCGGCGGCTTTTCCACAACCCTCGGCCCCCTGGCTCTCGGCGTGAACGCCTCCCTCCTTTCCGAGCAACTCTTCGACCGATCCGCCGGTGGCTACAGCCTCAGCGCCGGCGCGGCGTTGAGGCTGTCCGACGACCGCATCCGCATCGGAACAGCGATCGCCCACCTCGGGAAAATGGACCCCTTGGCGATTGAAGCATCCCCTCTGCCATCCGTATGGCGATCCGGTGTTTCCGCAGACATCCTGCAATTCTCCGTGAACGGTTCGTCGGAGATTCCCGTGGTCGTGACCGCATCCGGCGATGTTCACATGCCTTTGGATGGCGATGCCTTCGTGTCGACAGCAGTCAGCGCCACCGTGAGCGACGTCCTGGCTTTCCACGCCGGGGTGCGCAACGGGGAGACCCGCAGACCCTTTGGCGCAGGTTTGTCCGTCTTTGTCCAGAACATCCGTTTCGGCTACGCCTTGGTCCCGTTTGATTCGGGATTCGGACTCACGCACACCATCGGCATCCAATTCGGCATTTGAAAAAAAACGCTAAATCGGCACGGGTGGTCTGAACGGCGGTCTCGGGTTCGATATCTTAGCGACATGAAAGTCCTGCTTTTGGTCGCCTTCGTCCTCATTTCCGCCTGCACCGAGCCGCAGGAGTCCGTACGTCCTGCCCCGGAAATCGTGTGGATGGGGATTGAAGACGGGTTGTCTCAAGGAGCCGGTTCGGACAAGAAAATCCTGGTGAACATCTACACGGACTGGTGCAACTACTGCATGAAGATGACCGAAACCGTGTATCCCGATTCGACGGTTCGCCAAACGGTGTATGAGCATTTCATCCCGGTGGGATTGAACGCCGAGTCCGATGCGATGGTCACCTTCATGGGCGAATCGATTTCGGAACGCGGACTGGCACGGAAACTGGGCGTGCGGTCGTATCCGACCATGCTTTTCCTCAGCGCGGACGGCGAGCTCATCCTTCAATCGAACGGGTACATGCCCGCGGATGATTTCAACCGGATGCTGCTCTACTTCGGCTCCAACGCCTATCAGTCGATGGAATTCATCCAGTTCGAACCCGATACCAAGACCGCCAAGCGCTGAACGTCAGGCGGTCGGATGCTGGGCTTCGTCGCTCATGAACTCCGTCCAGAACTGACGGAAACCGGTATACAAGCCGCGTGAGATGTAGAGCACCATCGCCACGATCAGTCCGTTCTCGTGGAAGATGACCCACATCAGGAACAGAGCCGCGAACCAGTAGACACGGGGTTTGTCCACCGGCTCACCACGCACGATGCGCGGCAGTTTGTCGAAGGGAACCGAGCTGACCATGAGGATGGAAAGCAGGATCACCATCGGAATGAGCACCTGGTTCAAGCCGTTTTCCAGCCAGAGGAACCAATCCGGCACATCGCGGAAGAAAAGATAGAACGAGACCACCATGCCGGCTTGGATCGGAATCGGCATGCCTTGGAAATGCACGGTGGACGATTCCACCTGAGTGCCCACATTGAATCTCGCCAAGCGGATGGCACCGCACATGGCGGGGAGTCCGGCGAGGAGGATGCCGACAGGCTGGGACAGCTCGAAAAGACCGTATTTGTACAACAGAAGGCCTGGCGCCACACCGAACGACACCACGTCGCTGAGCGAATCCAGCTCGGCGCCGAATTGTCCCGACGAGCTGGTGAGCCGCGCCATGAATCCGTCCAATCCATCGAACACTCCGGCGAAGACGATCAGCCAGGCGCCGTTCACCAGCTTGCCTTCGGAAATCATCACGATGGCCATGAATCCGCAGAACAGGTTCATGAGGGTGAAGAAACTCGGCACCACCCCTTTGGGCAGCGGTTTCTGAAGCCGTGGTTTGATGCGGCTCCGATAGCGTTCTTTGACGGTGCTCATTCGACTCTGCCTAGGATGGTTTCACCGGCGACGGTCACATCGCCGATCTTGACGTCCAACGTGAAGGAATCGGGAAACAGCAGATCCATGCGCGATCCGAACTTCATCATGCCGAAACGCTCACCCGAAACGACCTGGTCCCCCACGTTCAGGTGGAAGGTGATGCGGCGCGCGATGTAGCCTGTGATCTGCTTGAAGAACATTTTCTTGCCGCTGGCATGCCGCACACCGAATTCGGAGCGCTCATTCAGATCGGACGCCTTCTCATGCCAAGCCACGAGATATTGACCCGGGACATACTTTTTGAACTCGACGACGCCGGTCACCGGAATGCGGTTCACATGGACGTTTATGGGAGAAAGGAAGATGCTCACTTGCGTCACTTCTTCCTTGAGGTACTGCGGTTCGAACACGCGTTGGATGAGGATCACTCTCCCATCAGCGGGTGAGATGATGAGATTCGGATCGACGGGCGACACCCGGTCGGGATCACGGAAGAAGTACAGCGTGAAGGCCGTGGAGAACACGGCCATGCCGATGAGGATCCATTGCGGCCAGGACCCGATCCAAAGCCCGAGAGCGGTCAGCACCAGGGAAATCCCGACCGCCCAAGCGATCACATCGTATCCGTCTTTGGCGAATTTCACAGGTCAGCCTCCAAAAAAGCGAAGGATGTCGTTGAAGGTGACGAAGATCATGAGTCCGAAGACCAGCACCATCCCCATTTGCTGCATCACCATGCGGAACTTGTGGGAGGGCTCGCGACCGACGATGGCTTCGTATACCAGGAACACGAAATGGCCGCCGTCAAGCACAGGAATGGGAAGCATGTTCATGATGGCCAAGGTGATGCTGAGGAAGGCCGTAATGGTCCAGAAACCGATCCAACCGCTGCGGTCCGTGGCTTGGCGCGTCACGCTGGCGATCGCCAAGGGTCCACCGAGGTTCTCGCGGACCGACACGTCACCGGAGAAGAGCAATCCGAATCCGCTGAGAATGCCCGCTGCCGATTCGTAGGTGTTCGTCGCACCGGCGCCGATGGCTCCGAAGAACCCGTAATCGATGGTGACCACGCCGAACGCGTCGATCGGATTCACAGGATAGATACCCAGCGTCTTCGTCTCAGGCTGCGGGGTGACCGCGATCGACAAGGTGTCCGCCTGTCTGACCACACCCAAAGCGAGTTCTCCTTCACTCTCCTTGATTAGCGTGGTGAGATGGAGCCAGCGATCGACCGGGACGCTGTCGACGGAAATGATCTTGTCGCCGGCCTGGATTCCGGCAGATTCCGCGACTGATCCGACCACGATCTCTGAGATCTCGCTGGGAAGGGCATTCTCCAATGAAATGAATTTTGGCTGCTTGTTTAGCTGATCGATGAAGCCGGCGGGCGCGGGGATGTCCACGATCTGGCTGTCCCGCTCCACCTGGAACACGATGTCACTCGATGTGAGATCCGAGATACTGAAGAAATTGCCGCCTTTGTAGGTCTCCGGACGGTTGCCGTTCACCGAGACCAGGCGGTCGCCCGAGCGGAACCCCACATCCGCCGCGAAAGAGGAATCCGGGATGTACAGGCTGCCGACATTCGATGAAGGCACTTCCTGCGATCCAAGCGCCATGAACATGCCCGAATAGATCAGAAAGGCCAGGATCATGTTGAACACCACTCCCGCCACGATCACAACCATGCGCTGCCATACGGGTTTGCTGCGGTATTCCCAAGGCTGGGGTTCCGATTCCAGGAAGGTCTCGTCGAGGCTTTCATCCACCATTCCGGAAATCTTCACATATCCACCCAGGGGTGTGGCCGAGATGCAGTAGTCGGTGTCGCCCTTGGTGAATCCGAACAGGCGGGGTGGAAACCCGATGGAGAACCGCTCCACACGCATCCCGAAGCCTTTCGCGGCCAGGAAATGGCCCAACTCATGGATGAGGACGAGAATGAAGATGGCACCGATGAAGATGCCTATGGTCGTGAGAACGGAAAGGATGGATTCCATCAAAAAAAGATTGGTTATGAGAGGGCGGCCCGCTGACGGGTTTCGTGATCGACTCCGGCCAGATCCTGCAACGCCATGTCCGCCGTTGGGGGCGCATGTTCCAAGCATTCCTCGACCAACGCCGCGATTCCAATATACGGAATTTCGCCGTCGAGGAACCTCTGAACGGCGACTTCATTGGCCGCGTTCAGCACCGCCGGAGCGTATCCGCCAGCCCGGCAAGCCTCCATCGCCAAACGGAAACAAGGGAAGCGTCGCGTGTCCACCGGCCAGAAATTCAGGTCCCGGATGGTCTGCCAATCCATGCGCGGCGACTCGAGCTCCCATCGTTCCGGATAGCTGATGGCATACTGGATGGGCACTTTCATGTCAGGATGTCCCAATTGCGCCTTGAGCGAGCCATCAGTGAACTGAACCATCGAATGGATGATGCTTTGCGGATGGACAACGGCTTCGACCTTGTCCAAAGGCAGCTGAAAGAGCCAAACAGCTTCGATCACTTCTAGTCCCTTGTTCATCAAGGTCGACGAATCGATCGTGATCTTGGCGCCCATCGCCCAGTTCGGGTGGTTGAGGGCATCGGTCACGGTCACACTATGGAGCTGCTCGAGGGTATGGTGCCGGAAAGGTCCGCCGCTGGCGGTGATGATGAGTTTCTCGATCGAACGTTCGGTCTCGCCGGCCAGGCATTGAAGGATGGCGGAATGTTCAGAATCCACCGGAAGGATGCGGTTCTTCTCCGTTCCCAGCCATTCGGTGAGCAACGCGCCACCCACGACCAGCGATTCCTTGTTGGCCAAGGCCACGCGTTTTCCACTTGTGAGGGCGGCATGCGTCGGGAAAAATCCGGAAAAGCCGACCAAGGCGTTGAGCACGGTGTCTGCGTCGGTCGTGCGGATGGCGTCAAGCAAAGCGTCTTCGCCGAAACGCAGCTCCGTGCCCTGCAATCCGGATTCGGCCTTGAGCTTGGCATACGAGCCGGCATCGGTGACCACCGCCACTGGCGGACGGAATTCACGGATCTGCTGAGCGAGCAGAGTCCAGTTCTTGTGCGCACTCAGCAATCGCACCGTCAATCGGTCGGGATGCTGCCGCACCACGTCCAAGGTTTGGGTTCCGATGGATCCGGTGGAGCCGAGTACGGCGAGCGAATGGGTGTTCATGTCAACGCGGATGACGATTGGTGATCAAGGCCATCATCCGGCCGGCTTCCTGCGCTTCGCGCCGGTACGACCAGAAGAGTTCGGTATGTTCGACGGTGCATCGTCCGTCCAGATCGATGCGGGATGTGGACAATCCCGATTGCTCAAGTTCCGAAAGAAGATATCCAGCCAGATCGATATGGGGTTTGGAGAATCCTTCTCGATGCACGAATCGGGCCGGGAACTGTTCCGCAACCTCCTCCCCCACTTCGAACGAGGCGATGCCGATGCAAGGGCTGATCCAGGCATGGATGCGGTCCGGTTCGCATCCCGCGGCCATCATCATGCTCAAGGCTTTGCGGTGGATACCTCCTACGGCGCCCCGCCATCCCGCATGAACCGCACCGCTCACTCCGGACTGGGGATCGCAAAACAGAATGGCGGCGCAATCGGCGACTTTGATGCCGAGGGTGAGTCCGTCGGCCGCGGTCACGAGGCCGTCGCACTCCGGAACCTGTCCGGTCGTGACGACCCAGGCCACATGGGTGCCATGCACCTGCTGTGCCACCGCCATGCGGGCGGGATCCGGCACCACATCGCTGCCTTTGGTGGTGAAGCTCGCGGCGAACGGCAGGGTCACGTCAAAGGAGGACATCGGCCGCCTCCTCGGGCATCGGAACACCCGTCCATAGTTCAAAGGATCGTCGGGCTTGGCCGATGAACATCTCCATCCCACCGATAGCGGTCGCTCCTTGAGTCACAAATCGCTCCAAAAACGGGGTAACGCGGGGTTTGTACAAGAGATCGTACCCGATATGCTGGGGACCGATCGCGAAGTCGAGTCCATCCAAAGGGGATCGTCCGGTCAGATGCGGCAATCCCAGCGGCGTCGCATTCACAAACAACGTGATGTCACCGGAATGGGGAACGTCCGCATATCCGATCTGAAGCGCATCTTCGGGATCGGGTGTTCGACTCACGACACGCACGGAACCGAGTTGGAGTTGATGCAAGGCTGTGCGGACCGCCTTGTGCGCTCCTCCGGATCCGAAAATCAGGGCGTGCGCACCGCGAAGACGGCTTTCGAGCGCGGACAGCGGATCGAGGAAACCTCCCAGATCCGTATTGTGACCGGTAACGCCTCCATCCTGCGGTACCAAGGTGTTCACGGCGCCGATCTCGGCCGCCAACGCATCGATCCGTCCGAGATAAGGCATCACGGCCTGCTTGTGCGGTACGGTGACATTCGCTCCACGGAAACCGGACAAGGCGAACAGTTCAGGAAGTCGTTCCAGCTCATGCCCCGCCACCTGGACGGCGTGGTAGGTCCACTCCATTCCGGCCAAACGGAACGCCTCATTGTGCAATCGCGGCGACAAACTGTGCGCCACTGGATCTCCGAGGAGAAGGCAGAACGGGGTTTCGGGTGGTTGCGAGAGGAAGTCTCTGAGCATGGGATAAAAAAAAAGGAAGCCTTGTGAGCTTCCTTGAAAAATAAGACATGGAGGAATCGCTTAGACGGTTTCTTCCGTTTTTACTTTGCCTTTCGGCTCTTTTTCATCGTTGAACGTGCCGGCTTCGGCTTGGGTACGGAACGACTCCAGGTTGGAACGCAACTCGCTCGACAGATTGTCGATGAAGGAGGTCACTTCGTCGGTGGCTTCACCGAAGAACATGCGGTAATCCAAGCTGAAATCGACTTTCGTACGGGTACCGTTGTCCAGCGGAGTGAAACGGATGGTTCCCGTCTGGTTCATGTTGCCGTTGATGGTGATCCAGGCGAAACGCGTGTTGCGCAGGTCGTCAATGATGTTGGTCGTCCATTGAAAATCTTCACTTCCAATACGGGTCTTGTATGCGAAGGTCTGGGAATTGATTTTGTTAACCTGGTCGATGTGCTTCAAGAACTTAGGAAAATCCGTCGGGGAGCTCATCAATTCATAAACCTTGGCCAGAGGCAGGTTAACATCGATCGTTTCGTGCGCCATATGATACCGTTGTGCTTCGTGAATGTGGGTTGTGATGTGTTCGGCGAATATGCCGCCAGGAGAAGAAGATTTTAAGGAAGTCTACTCCGCATTTACATAATTTACGGCTTTTCCGGACCAACGGCAACAAAACACATGTCTTGCAGACGCCTCTTTCTCATCCTCGCATCGTTAGTTGGAACGGGAACCCTCCATGCGCAGGCCGAAGTGACCGGTTTCGCCCGCAATTACCTCGGTCTTACGCCCATCGACGGTCCTGAATGGCGCGTGGCGCGGACCACCTTGCGACTCGACACCGACCTCCGGCTGACGTCCGTACGTCTTTTCGGCTCGGTTCAAGCCGATGAGAACCGGATCCAACATGCTCTGGACGCCCGCCTCACCGTCAGGGAAGTGTATGCGGATGCGCGCACCGGCCCCATCGATCTGCGCTTGGGACGCTTTCTCCACACCTTCGGCCGCTCCGACGGGGTCATCCTCTCGGATGTCTTCAGTTCTTACGACCTGTCCGAGTTCCTGACCCAAGATCCCACCGATCTGAAACGAGCCATCGACGGTCTCCGCCTCAGCGCCCAGTTCGGTGCGAATTCGATCCAGCTTCTGGCCTCTCCATTCAAACCGGTCTCCTCTCTTCCGAAAGGCGACTGGTCCGTTGCGGATGAAGCCGTGAACGGCATTCCCGTAAGCACCCTGTCCGGTGGCAACAAAGCCCTCGATCCCGGCCCGATGCGTGCCGCCCTGCTTCTGTCGCTGCGTCCGACCTTGGATTGGGATGTCGACCTCGCCGTCGGCCATTGGTCGTATCCGGTCGATTCCTATGCCAAGACGTTGGAGTTCATGAGCATGGGTCCGTTCACATTTCCCACCCGGGTCAACCTGGAAAATCGCACCTCGCACAGCGTTTTAGCCATTCTCAGCACCGAATACAGGGCCACTCCCATTCTCGGACTCACCGCTGAAGCCGCCTGGTGGATGGACCGTGAGACCGACATCCTTCCGACAGATCCGTCGAAGCTCGAAACGGAGAACCCGAACCGTTTCCTACGATCGGCGCCCTTCGTTCAGACCTTGTTCGGAGCCAAGACCGTGTGGATGGGGGTCAATGCGTCGGCGCAGGTCTTTGTAGAGCATTTTCTTCGCGAACCCGAATCCATGATGGCCGATCGGACGGTGGTCGGCGGGTCGTTCTCGTTGTTCCGACGCTTCTGGTACGACGACCTCACCCTGCGGCTGTTCACGCGCATCCAGCATGATCCGTCCGGATTCTGGGCGAACCCTGAGGCGCTGTACCGTGTTAGCGACAGCGTCCAACTCCGTTTGGGGGGGCATCATTTCGGCGGACCGATCCAATCGGCCAATGATCCGACCTTCTCCTTCAGCCAATATCGTCCGAACAGCTTTCTGTACACCAAACTCGCCTATTACTGGTAACCCGCTTTGAAACGCTTCGCCACGTTCGTCCTTTCCTATCCGAGATCCGTCCTCGCCAGTCTGCTCATCCTGATGGTCGCGGCGGTGTTTCCCGCCTCCACCATCCGTACCGATTTCAACCTGGAGGCTTTCTTTCCGGACGACGACCGGACCATCATCGAATACCGAGCCGTGTCGGAGGAGTTCGGTCGCGATGACAATGTCATCGCCCTGCTTTTGGAACATCCGGACATGCTGACCATCGAGCATCTGACCCGCATCGACAGCCTTACCCAGGCCTTGAAGGCGATGGAGCATGTCACCGATGTGGAGAGCTTGACCGAAGCCCGTGGCCTGGCCAACCGTGACGATAATCTGGTGGTGGAACCGGTCTGGGAGCCGGGGCAGCCAGCGCCCTCACTCGACAGCCTTCTGTCCAATCCTTTCCTGAAAGACATCCTCATCAGCCGGGACGGCACGGCCAGCGCCATCTACATCACGATCGACGCCGATGCTGACCCGTTCCGCATCCGGAGCGAAGTGATCGATGCGATGCGGGTCATCCTTGCGCCGCACATGGATTTGTATGACGTCGGCATCACAGGCATCCCGTACTTCCGCAACGAGTATGTGAACATGCTCAACTATGAGATCTTCTTCTACATCACGCTGTCGACTTTCCTGGTGATGCTGCTTTTGGCCGGGCTGTTTCAGAACATTCGGGGCGTGGTGCTTCCCTTGGGCATTGTCTGGCTGACCATCCTGTTCACCCTGGCCATCATGGTGCTCACGGGCGGATATTTCGAAATCCTGAGTTCCACGATCGCCCCCATCCTGCTGTGCGTCGGCATCAGCGACTCCGTGCACATCCTCGCCAAGTACAACGATGGACGATTGAACGGACTTTCCCGCCGTTCCGCCATGAAAGACACCGTCTTGGTGATGGGAAGCGCCACCTTCCTCACCAGCATCACCACGTTCATCGGGTTCGCGACATTGCTCACCAGCAGCGTGGTTCCGATCCAACGCTTCGGCCTGTACACCGCCATCGGAGTGATGGTGGCCTACGCGGTCACGATGTTCGCCATCCCCGCAGCCTTGCCCTACTTCAAAGACAAGAGTCCCAAAGACATGAGCGGACATGCCGTCCATACCTTCCTAGGTCGGATTCTTGGTCGATTGAATGATTGGATCGAAGCGCACCACAAGGCCATTGTGGTCGCCACAATCGGAGTCACAATACTCATCGGACTCGGTGCGACCAATCTCAAGGTCAACAGCTTCATCTTCGACGATGTGGGACCTGAAAGCGTGCTGATGCAAGACAGCGACCGCTTCTCGACCCGGCTGAGTCCGCCCTTCCCGCTCGAATTGGTACTGAACACGGAGACCGAGAACGGGATCCTTCAGCCGGACTACATCCAGCGCCTGATGCGGTTCGAAGCCTTCCTCGACTCCATTCCCGAGATTTCACGGTCCACGTCCATCACCACACTGCTTCGCGAGACACACCGCGTGATGCAACCCGAGGCGCCACTCGAAGCCCTTTTTCAGCCCGATGCCGCGCCGCTGATCGCGCAATACATGCTCCTGCTCGAAATGGCCGACCCCGACCTGCTTCCCTCCTTCACGGATTTCACCTACACGAAAGTCCGCATCGCCGCCCAGATCCAAGACGCCGGTTCGTACCGCATCAACGGCATCCGACGCGACATCCGCCTCTATCTGCAGGAGAACTTCCCGGAAAGCCGCTTGCAGCAGTCCGGAACCAGCATCCTGGTGAGCGACCTGACCGGAAACATGGTCCGCTCGCTGACCTCCTCCATCCTTCTGGCCGTGCTGTTCATCGGAGCCATCATGGCCTGGCTGTTCCGAAACGGCAAACTGATCCTGATCTCGCTGATTCCCAATCTGGTTCCCCTGTTCGTGACTGCCGGGTTCATGGGCTATTTCGGTATTGACCTGAAACCATCCACCGCGGTGATTTTCACGATTGCCTTCGGGATCGCGGTCGATGACACCATCCATTTCCTCTCCCGATTGCGGCTGGAAAGCTGGAAAAACCAGGACCTTCACACCGCAATCCGCATCACCACGGAAAAAACGGGCCGAGCGATCCTGTTGACAAGCGTCAT
>CAYVRS010000036.1:0-17112 GCA_964454075.1 uncultured Chitinophagales bacterium | reverse complement strand
GTCGGCGGCTGCGCACAGCGGCGCGCATCTGAATCCGGCGGTCACGGTCGCGTTGGCGATCGCCGGCAAGTTCGCCTGGAATCTCGTTCCGACCTACTTCCTCGCCCAGTTCCTGGGCTCGGCCCTCGGGGCGTTCCTGGTATGGCTGACCTACCGGGACCACTTCAACGAGACGGAGGATGCGCAGACCAAACTAGCCTGCTTCAGCACCATGCCGGCCATCCGGAAACCGATGCAGAACCTCCTGACGGAGATCATCGGCACCTTCACGCTGGTTTCCGGCGTTTTGTACATGTCGGTGCCGCAAGTGGGTCTTGGCGCACTCGACGCCTTGCCCGTGGCGTTCCTCGTGCTGGGCATCGGTCTGTCGCTCGGCGGACCTACCGGCTACGCCATCAATCCCACGCGCGACCTGGCTCCTCGGGTGATGCACGCCCTTCTACCCATGGCCAACAAGGGTGGCAGCGATTGGGGATATGCCTGGGTTCCGATTGTCGGACCGTTCATCGGCGCGATCTTCGCCGCGATGACATCCGTGCTTCTTTTAGGATAAAAAGTCGGGTCGCAACAGGGAGATTCGGGATATCTTTCCCCTCCCATGCGAACCATCGACATCCTACCCGCCTGCATCGCCGCCATTGACGCCGAAATCGATGCGGTGAAACTGCGTCCGGCCAAGGATGTGCTGTTCGACGGCCAGGTGCTGAACCGTCCGAACATCGAAAAAGGGGCGGTGTACCGGTTCAGGTCGACCCAACTCGGGCTGAAGTTCGCCGAGAAGATCACCGCCCGATACAAGGAATCGGTGTATGAAGTCACGCTGAGCGATTCGGATGACGAGACGCTGTCTCTGCACCTTCCCGAATCGGTCGGCTCGAACATCGACCGCCTGGAGGTGGAATGGGAGAACGATTTCGTGCTCCGCCGCCTGCGGGAGAAACTCATGCATCTCAAGGAAAATGAAAACGATGCCTTGTACGAACGGATTGATCGGGTGATTTCTCCGGCGTCAGGCGCTCAGCGTCCGGCATCCGGCGTTCCACGTCCCACGTTGAATGTTTCCCAATCCGACGCCCTGGCCAAGAGCCTGGTTCAACCGGTGACCTACATCTGGGGGCCGCCGGGGACCGGAAAGACGTCGACGCTGGGCCACATCATGGCCGAATTCCTGCTTCAAGGCAAAACCGTGCTTTTCGTGTCGAACACCAACCGCGCGGTGGATGTGGGTCTGATCAGCGTGATCACCCAATTGGAGACGCTTGACGGCGTCTACCGGCTCGGTGACACCGCACTCGAAGACGGCCGCTTGGTGGATTGCCAGTTCGAACTCGTGGTGGAGCAGACCCGCGAGCGCATGCGCGAGCAGATTTCCTCCATGCAGTCGCTCATCAGCCGATACGACGCCGTGCGCGATGCGGATGTCGACGAGCCCGACCCCGTGATGGTCAAGATGAAGGAACTCGGTGGCAAACGGAAAGTGGACGCCGACCTCTCCAAGCTGATCGACCGGTTCGCCTCCATCGATTATTCGCTGCTCAACAAAAGCCGGCTCATGGCCACGACCTTGGCCAAGGTCTGCACCAGCGAGCTGCTCGACGGGCGTGAATTCGATGTGGTGGTGTTGGATGAGGCGTCGATGGCCTCGCTGCCCTATGTGCTCGTGATCGCGGCCAAGGCGGCTTCCCACATGGTCATCGCCGGTGACCCGATGCAGCTTCCGCCGATTTCGCAGTCCGAAAAACCCGAGGCCAAGACGTGGATGGAGACCGACATGTACGCCTTGGCCTCCGGCGCGAAAACCACCAGCGATCTGTTCGCCTGGCACGATGCCCATCCGGATTTCACCTGCTTTTTCGATACGCAATACCGCATGCCCGACGGGCTCGCCTCACTCATTTCCGACGTGTTCTACGAAGGCCGGCTCATCTCGCCCGCCAAGTCGAGGAAGTCGAAGACCTCACCCATCCAAGTGATCGACACCTCCCCTCTGGGTCCTTCGATTGTCGGGAAGCAGAGCAACGGTTTCCAGCCTGTGAACGAAGTGCATCAAGGGGTGGTGCGCGACCTGGTGGTTCAACTGGTGCTCAAACACAGCTACAGTCCGTACGACATCGGCATCATCGTTCCCTTCCGGTCGGCCGTGTGGGACCTCCGCCAAGTGCTCCGGAAGGACGGTTTCACGGATGTGGAAGTGGGCACAGTGCACACGTTCCAAGGCCGGGAAAAGAAAATCATCGTGTTCGATACGGTGATGTCGGGGATGGGGGAACGGGGCCAGGTGCGCCATTTCAGTGTGCGTCCGTTCGATGAGGCCAAGAGCGGACTGCAGGTTCCGCGCCTGCTTAACGTGGCGTTCTCCAGGGCAAAAGAAAAGGTGTTTCTCATCGCCGACCTGGATCACATGCGCACCGTCTATCCACGCAAATTTTTAGGTAAATTGTTGGGCCGAATCATCAAGGGAACGCCTTGATTCTCCTGCATCTATCGTTTGCGATGGTTTGTTCATGATCACACTCCGAGTCCGGCTGATTCTCGTATGTACTGTCGTCCTTTTCGCATCTACTCTCCTCACCTGGTTCGGGGTGCGACCGTCGTACGAATCCGCCTTGGTGGATGAGCGCATCACAGTGATCAGCGGGAAACCGATGATGGGGATGTGGTTGAGGATGAGGTGGAGATGTGCGAGATCCATGATGGGACCCCGGTTGGTGATGGACCAAGGTAGGCACGCCGGCCGACCGAAGTCCATACATCCTTATCCTTCCCGGAGCACTTCCAAGGCGCTGCGCCGGTAGATGTCGCCGCTGTTCAGCAATCCGAAAAGCAGTGTGAGTGTCATGACCGCGGCCAAGAGAAGGCCGATGTTTCCAACGTTGGGAATGAACACCGTCTCGAAGACGAAGTAGCTGATCGCCCAAGCGGCGAAGTACGCCAGGAACAAGCCTGTGATGGCCGCCAGGAAGCCGAGCACGAGGTACTCGACCGACATGATGGCCAGCACTTGCCGGCGACCCGCGCCCAAGGTTTTGAGCAGCACCGATTCCTGCACGCGTTGGTAGCGGCTGGCGATGACCGTGCCGCTGAGCACGATCAGTCCGGTGAACACGCTGAACAGCGCCATGAACCGGATCACGAAACTGACCCGTGAAATCAGGGTTTCGGCGATGGACAGCACCAAGGCCAGGTCCACGGCGGAGACGTTCGGGAACTGGCGCACCACCTGCTGCTGGAGTTTGGCGGCTTGGTCGCGTCCTTCGGTGCGCATCACCATCACCCGGAACTGCGGCGCCATTTCAAGCACGCCGTTCGGGAACAGGAAAACGAAGTTGGGTGAGATCTGCTGCCAATCCACATCCCTCACACTGGCGATCCGCGTGTCGAATGGAATGCCTTGGATGTCGAAGCGGATGGTGTCTCCGAGAGCGAGCCCGAGTTCGTCGAAGACGCTTTTTTCGACGGAAATCGGGACGAGTCCGAACGGATCCGGGGCGACCGGAATCCATTCTCCTTGGGAGATGGTCTCGGTGCTGGTGAGCGTGTCGCGATACGTCGACCGCATTTCGCGTTCGTACATCCAACTCGGAATGCGGCGTTTTTCGCTGGCACGGAGGTCCTCCAGCGTTTCGCTGTTGATGGCGGCCATGCGCATGGTCACGATCGGCACGTCTTGGAGCGGGGCGAGTCCGTAGTCGGAGATCACGCCTCTCAAGGCGTCCGCCTGGTCGGTCTGGATGTCATAAAAGACCAGATTGGGTTGCTGTCGCGCATCCGTGAGGTTGATCTGATTCAAAAGCACATCGCGCGAGAGGAAGAGCGTGGCGATCAGGAACGTTCCGAAACCGAGTGTCATGATCATCACGGTGGTCTGGTTGTTCGGTCGGTACAGGTTGGCGATTCCTTGACGCACGATGAACCCGCTGTTTCGAGGGAAAAAGCGCTTGAACAGGCGGCTTACAGCCCAGCCGAGCGTGCCAAGCAGCCCGAAGGCGACCAGGATGCCGATGAAATACCAGACGCCGAACTCGATGTTGTCGGCCAAAAGCAGCGAACAGGCCAGTATGCCGGCACCAACCACTCCGTAAAGGATCCACTTGAGGGGATCGGACGGAAGGTCGCTTTCGGTCTCAAACCCTTGTCGGATGGCAAGCAGGGGGGAGACGTTGCGGATGGCCACGAGCGGGTTCAAGGCGAATAGAGCGGTGATGGTGACCCCGATGAGCATCCCCAGCCCGATGGCTGACCATGACACGCCGAACCGGATGTCGACCGGAAGGAAGTCGTTGAGGACCAGCGGCAAGACCACTTGCACGAGCACGCCGATCGCGGCGCCGATGGTCGCGCCGATCAGGCCCATGCCCGCGGCTTGGATCACATAGATCCACAAGGCCTGCGACGTGCCGACGCCCAGGCAACGCATCACCGCCACGGTATTGATTTTCCGCTTGATGTACACGTGGATGGAACTCGCGATTCCTACGCCACCCAGCAGGAGGGCGATGAAGCCCACCAGATTCAGGAAGCGGGTCAGGTTTCCGAAGGTCCTCCCGAGGCTTCGTTTGCGGTCCTCCACGGTGTCCATGTCCAGGCGAAGCGCGTCGAAACGCGGTTCCAGCGACTCTTCCATCGCCGCAAGCGCTTCCGTCGATCCATCCTCCAATTTCACATAACGCACATGCCGCACGATCGATCCGAATTGCACGAGGCCTGTGGCTTCCAGGCTGGCCAAGGGGATGAAGATGCGCGGACCCGCGATCCCCTGCGCCACGCTTTCACCCGGAATGGACATCAGTCGGCCGGTGATCCGGAAGGTGACCTGGCCGATTTTCACCGAATCACCCACATCCACGCCGAACTGCATCATCAAGCCGTCGTCGACCAAGGCGTTGTTTCCTTGGCTGAGCGTGGCTTTGGCGTCTGCGGGCAGGGTTTCGAGGATGCCGTAATAGGGGAATCCGCCTTCCATGGCGCGGATCTGCGAGAGTCGGGCGTTCTCGGCTTTCGGGAAGAACGCCATGGATGAGAAGCGGACTTCTCGGGTCTGTTCTCCGCCTAGAGAATCCAAGAGGGCTTCCGCCTCGGGAGAGAATTCCATGCGGGAATCGGCGACCAGATCGGCGCCGAGCAAGGTCTTGGCCTGTTCGTCGATGGCCCGGTTCAGGTTGTCGCCGAACGATGTGATCGACACCAACGCGGCCACACCCAGTACGATGCAGGCCACGAACAGCGCAAGGCGGCTTAGATTGCCCCGGCTTTCGCGCCAGGACATCTTCCAAACGAATGCGTTCATGCGGGCTCCGTTCGGGTGTCGCTCAGGATATGTCCGCTTTTCAGACGGATGATGCGCTGGGTCTTGGCGGCGAGCTCCAAGTCGTGCGTCACGAGCACCAAGGTGGTGCCGAAATTCCGGTTCATGCCGAAGAGCAGGTCCTCGATGGCGGCGGAGGTGTCGGTGTCCAGGTTGCCGGTGGGCTCATCGGCGAACAGAAGCACCGGATCGTTGATGAAGGCCCGGGCGATGGCCACCCGCTGCTGCTCGCCGCCGGAGAGCTGCGTAGGGTAATGGTGAAGGCGGTCGCCAAGACCCACATCCGTCAGCAAGGCCTTCGCTTTCGGCTCGATGCCGCGTTCTCCGCGCAGTTCCAGCGGCACCATCACGTTCTCCAATGCGGTGAGGGTCGGAATGAGTTGGAAGCTTTGGAAGATGAACCCGACGTGCTGGTTGCGGACCGATGCGAGGGCGTCTTCACTGAGCCCGGAGAGAGAAACGCCGTTGATGGAGACGCTGCCCGAGGTGGGATGGTCCAGACCCGCGCAAAGACCGAGCAAGGTGGTTTTGCCGGATCCCGACGGACCGACGATGGAGGTGATGGAGCCGTCTTCGATCTCAAAGGAGATGTCGTGGAGAACGGTGAGGGAGCGGTCGCCGCTGCGATACGTTTTCGTGAGATGTTCTGCAAATAGCATGATGATGCGGGTATGGCCGGAATGGAGACTGGGGCGCGTTATCTTGTGACGCTTGAACTGATTTCAAATGACACACAAAATACTGCTCTGCCTCGTCCTGTTTACGTTCGGATTCACCGCAACCAACGAAGATGATCCGAAAATGGTTCTGTTCCTCGGAGACAGTTTGGCCGCGGGATACGGTTTGCAAGCCTCGCAGGCGTTTCCGGCCCTCATCCAGCAGAGGATCGACGGCTTGGAGTGGAATTTCAAGGTGATCAACGCCGGACTCAGCGGAGACACTTCCGCCGGCGGACTCCGCCTCATCGACTGGATGCTTCGCGGACGTGTGGATGTCCTGGTGCTGGAGCTGGGTGGCAACGACGGTTTGCGCGGCATCGATCTGGCATCGACCCGCGCCAATCTTCAGGGCATCATCGATAAAGTGAAAGCCAAAAACCCTCGTGTGAAGATCGTGATCGCCGGGATGATGGTGCCACCGAACCTGGGGCAGGAATACACCCGCCGATTCCAGCAGATGTACCCGGAGCTGGCCCGGTCCAACCAGGCCGTGCTCATTCCGTTTCTGCTTGAAGGAGTGGCGGGCGATGCGAAATTGAATTTGCCGGATGGTATCCATCCTACCGCGGAAGGTCATAAATTAGTCGCGGAAACCGTGTGGAAACACCTCCGCCCGGTGCTGCAAGAGCTTCGCTAACCCTTTTTATGACCCGAAAATCCATTTTCATCACCGGAGCCGCCTCCGGGATCGGCAAAGAAACCGCCCTTCTGTTCGCCAAACGCGGTTGGTATGTCGGTTTGTTCGACCTGAACACCGCCGTTCTCAAATCGATGGAACAGGAGATCGGAGCCGGACAATGTTGCTGGCGCCGGCTCGATGTCACCGATGCCAAAGAATTCAAAGACGCGCTCACACTGTTCACCAGCAAGACCGGCGGCAAGATGGATGCCCTGTTCAACTGCGCGGGCATCATGGTGATGGGTGGGTTCGAACAACTATCGCTTGAGGACCACCTGCGTACGATCGATGTGAACGTGAAAGGCGTGGTCACCGGAACCTATCTGAGTCTGCCCTATCTAAAACGCGCCGAAGGAGCCCATATCGTGAGCATGTGCTCGGCCTCGGCGATGTACGGTGTGCCGGATCTGTCCACGTATTCAGCGAGCAAGTTCGCGGTGAAAGGATTCACCGAGGCGCTGAATTTGGAGTTCGAAAGCAGCGGCATCACCGTCACCGATCTGATGCCCAGCTATGTGAACACCCCGATGCTGAGCACGCAACAGACCAAGATCCAATCCTTGAAGGTGCTTGGTGCCGGTACCGCGCCGTCAGAGATCGCCGAGACGGTCTGGAAAGCCGTCCACGGAGGAAAAATCCATTGGCTCCCTACTGCGAAGATGAAACTGCTGTATTTGCTGACCAAACTGACGCCCTTCCTCGAGCGTCCTGTCATGAAATTCATCAGTCGACGTTCATCGTAGCGTAACGCACATGCGGCGCGCCGTCGGCGTCGATCGGTAATCTTACGATCCAGACCCCGTCGTACCCGTCCACCAGGTACCCGTTGTATCTGGCATTGAACGAGATTCCCATCTCGGTGAGTGTCGCGGCATCAATGCGGAACCGACTCAGCCATTCCGGGATGATGTTCGAATGCGAGACCACCAGGATGAAGTCGGCCGTGTCATATTGTTCCCGAACCAGGCTCATGAACGCATCCAACGAATCGGTTTTCTCGCAAGCGGGATGCGGAACGGGCTTGAGTTGCTTCTCGATCGCCGCGGGTATCGCGGTGGTGAGGGCACGGGTCGTGTTCGACGTGTAGACCCCTTTCACATCCAGTTTCCTGACCATGTCGCGCAGTCGTTCAGCGCGCCGCAGGCCTTCCGCACTCAGGGGTTGAAGCCGGTCTTCCGCAGGCCATGGTTCGAATTTCTCGGCGTGCCGCACAATGACCAAGGTTTGCGCTTGAATCGGCGCCACCCAGAGGGTCGCGGCGATGGACACGGCGAGAATCTGTAAAATTTTCCTGCAACTAACTTGCATTTGGATGTCTCCTTTGGTAGCTTAGATGCAACTAAGTTGTATTAACCAGTCCCATCCATGAAAACCCCAGTCCTGTTTTTCCTGTTGCTTCTGACCTTTGCCGGGTGCAAAGAACATCACCACCACGATCATGCCGAGGTGTATGGATTCAAACTGATCCGGGATAATACGGTGATCGCTCAACAAACCGGCACGGTGGTCACCGGCTCGGTGTCCTTGAGCCTTGCAGGATCCAATCTTCCGATCACGGTGATGTTCCAGGATGAAGACGGACACGACATCACCGAGATGGAAGAAGAGTCCACTTTGTTGGTGGAAACCTCGTCGGCATCGGTCTTCACCG
Source organism: uncultured Chitinophagales bacterium (assembly GCA_964454075.1). GTDB lineage: Bacteria > Bacteroidota > Rhodothermia > Balneolales > HLUCCA01 > CAMTWZ01. The sequence continues at coordinate 8,758 of CAYVRS010000036.1, read as the reverse complement.
GTCAAACCACGACCGGAAGCTGGCAGTTCTCGCTGACGCCCGTCTCGAGCGGCAGCGCCAATCTCGTTGTAAATATTGTGCACAGCGGGCATAAAGATTTTGAATCGAGACCGGTTCCCGTTACCGTTGGTCCGTGATCCGCGCATTACCTCTGATTCTTTTTCTCGGTTGGTTTGGCACGACCCAGGCACAGGCTCCGCAACGCGGGTCGGTGTCTGGGTTTGTCGTTGATATGGATACCTCGGAACCGGTGGGTTTCGCCTCCGTTCTGATCATTGAAACGAACCGTGGGGTGATGTCTCACGACAACGGCCGGTTCGTCATCGGGCAGTTGCTTCCTGGCGCGTACACGTTCCGCGCAAGCCGCATCGGCTACGAGCCGGTGATCGTGGTCGGAACGGTGGCCGCAGGCGACCCCATCGCGCTTCGATTCGAGATGACGCCCACCGTGTACCGCAGCCGACTCAGCGAAATCGTGGGTCAACGCGAGACCGCCGGTTCGGACGTGGATGTGGACCGCATCATCGGCGGACGCTCCCTTCGCCAGCAGCTCAGCCGCACCTTGGCCGAAACCATGACGAACGAGCCGGGGATGTCGCAAAGCACGATGGGTCCGGCTCCGGCTCGACCCGTGCTCCGCGGCTTGGCCGGCGACCGCTTGTTGATTCTGGAGGACGGGCGTTCCACCGGCGATCTGTCGTCGTCGAGTCCGGACCATGCCTTGGCCATCGATCCATTGAATGCCGACCGCATCGAGATCATCCGTGGTCCGGCCGCGCTGATCTACAGCTCGAACACCATGGCCGGGGTGATCAATGTGGTGCGCGGACAAATCCCGACCTCGCTGATCAACCATTCGCACGGCACGGTGAGCCTTCAGGGTGAGACGGTGAATTCCGGGATGTCGGTAGGTGCCAATCTCTACGGGTCGAAAGGACTCTGGGCGTATAAAGCGGATGCCAGCGGCCGCGGCGCCGGCAATATCCGCACTCCGGCCGGCACGCTCGACAACACGTCGATGCGAACGATGCATGCGGCTGTGGGCGGATCCACCCTCCGGGATTGGGGTTTGTTCGGGATGTCGATGAACCTGCTGGACAGCCGCTACGGCATTCCAGGTGATTTCGTGGGCGCGCATCCCAATGGCGTGAAGATCAACATGCAGCGGATGCAGAGCGACATGCGGCTCGATCTGACGCCGAAAGGCGGTTTCTTCGAGCAGATCGAGCATCATCTCACCGGCTCCTATTATTTCCACGAAGAGCTCGAATACAGCAACCTGCGGCAGACGCATGACATCGTGGGCAGCGATTTCATTTATTCGTCGCTCAAACTGCACAGCCTTTGGAATCATGGAACGCGAGGTTGGCTGCGTCGCGGTCAGCTGGGCTACAGCGGCGGACTGACGCGTCTGACCGTCGGCGGATACTCGTTCACACCACCCACCACGGAACGAAGTGCTGCGGTCTATGGCTTCGAAGATGTGCATATGGGGATGTGGACGTTGCAGGTTTCGGCGCGATTCGACGTGCATTCCGTCATCCCGGACGAGGAGCGTTCCGCGCGCATCGGCCTCATCCGCACCCGCACCTATGCCGAGCCGTCGGGCGCGTTGAGACTCACGCGAACATTTGGGACGGGCGTCGAAGTCGGCCTGAACGGGATGCGAACCGTGCGGATTCCGAGCGTCAAAGAACTTTTTTCGGAGGGTCCGCACTTGCCTGCCTACAGTTACGAAGTGGGCGATCCGGACCTCGACGCCGAGCGCGGTTGGGGTGGCGAAGCGTTCGCCAGGGTGGCGACGGATCGCGCCGGACTCCAGCTCAGCGCCTACGTCAACCGCATCCAAGATTACCTGTATCCTCGCAATACCGGAGATTTCGCCATCCAACGCCCGCTTCCCATCTACCAGTACACCGGCGACGACGTGGTGATGGTGGGGATGGAAGCCTTGTCGGAAGTGCGCATCACCGAATCGTTCCACCTGTCCGGAACCGCGAGCTGGGTGGAAGGAAGCGTCGTAGGCTCCGGCGCACCTATTCCGTTCGTTCCACCACTCAGCGGAAAGCTGAATCTGGAGTATTCCCTGAAGTCGCTCACCCTGGGTGCCGGGCTTCGAGCCGCGGCCGACCAGAATCGGCTCGGGGAGTTCGAGGAACCGACATCCGGCTATGTGGTCGGCGATTTGAGCGTTCAGGCGCACATCGCCAAAGGTCGGGCGTTGCACACGGTCTCCGTGAAGATCGAAAACGTGGCCGACACCGAGTATCGGATGCATCTTTCGCGTGTGAAACTCATCATGCCCGAGCCCGGTCGGAACGTAAGCCTGCTGTATAGGGCGTATTTCTGATCGGTTGTCGGTTGTCAGTTATCGGTTGATGCGTAATTGTGGAGTCTCTACTTTCCATCATGAAATCCATCTTTACCGCGCTATTCGTCGGCGTCGCGATCGTCGCCTGCTCCCCGCAGGAATCCCCCAAATCCGCCTTTTTCCATGAGATGAAGTCGCTATGCGGACAAACCCTCCTTGGCGAGACCGTCTTTCCCGACGACACCACCCATGCCATGGTCGGAGCGGCGTTGCAGGCGGCGTTTGTCGGCTGTTCCGATTCCGAAATCCGTATTCCGTTCCAAGTGAATGAAGACAAGAGCCGCACATGGATCCTCACTTTGTCTGAAGACGGCTTGCTGTTCAAGCATGACCATCGCCATGAGGACGGTACGCCGGATACGCTCACGAATTACGGCGGATGGGCGACCGATGCCGGAAGCAGGTACACGCAATCCTTCCCCGCCGATGCCGAAACCGGAGCGCTGATTCCGGAGGCCGTGACCAATGTGTGGACCTTCACCATCGACAGGGAGAACGGGACATTGACGTATTTCCTTGAACGGCATGGGAAGCCACGTTACAAAGCCGAGTTCACACTGTGAAAACCCTTTTCGCCCTTCAAAACCAATCCTTCCTCCGCCATGGAGCCCCAACATACGCGAAGCGGAAAGCCACGCTGAAACGCTTGCTGGATGCGGTTCAGGCGCATGAGCGCGACATCGTCGCGGCATTGCAGGCAGATCTGCAAAAGCCCGAGGTCGAGACTCTGGTGTCCGAGATCCTCACGGTGACGGAGGACATCCGCCACACGCTGGCGAATCTGAAGCGCTACATGCGTCCGAAGCGGGCGATGCCCTCACTCATGATGGCCGGCACCCAGGCTTGGGTGCATCGCGAGCCGATGGGCGTGGTTCTGATCATCTCGCCTTGGAACTATCCGTTCAATCTGTGCATGATTCCGCTCGTGTCGGCGCTCGCGGCCGGAAACCGCGTGATCGTGAAGCCCTCGGAGCTGGCGCCACACACCTCCGCCCTGGTCAAGAAGATGCTCGGCGGACTGTTTACCGAAGACGAAGTGGCCGTGGTCGAAGGCGGTGTCGAGGTGTCGACCGAATTGTTGAATCTGCCGTTCGACCATGTGTTTTTCACGGGAAGTCCGCGTGTGGGCAAGATCGTGATGGAAGCCGCCGCGAAGCACCTGACCTCGGTGACGCTCGAACTGGGTGGAAAATCGCCCATGATCATCGATTCGACGGCCGATCTGGAGTTATCCGCCCGGAAATTGGTCTGGGGCAAGTGCTTCAATGCCGGACAGACCTGCATCGCACCGGATTATGTGCTGGTGCACCGGCTTCAAGGCCTCGTCGACGAGGCGGTGTCGCAAGGCGCAACGGCATGGTCTCATGAGCTGAACGGCTCGGTGAAGCATCTGAATCCGACGATCCTCACCGGGGTGACCCCGCAGATGACGGTGATGATGGAAGAGATTTTCGGTCCGGTCATCCCCATCCTTGCTTGGGACGACGAAGCCGCGATGGTGGCCCACATCCGTTCGCTGCCCGATCCGCTCGCGTTATACATCTTCACGAAAGACCGCGTGTTTTCGGATCGGGTGATCTCGAGAACGGCGGCCGGGGCGACCTGCATCAACGATGTGATGGCGCATTTCTCGCATCCGAACCTGCCGTTCGGCGGGGTGAACGGCTCCGGTATCGGTAAATCGCACGGCGAATACGGCTTTGTGGCCTTTTCGAACGAACGCGCCATCCTGCGCCCTCGCTTCGGTATCGACGGATTCAAGATCCTGCTCCCGCCCTATGGGGATGGGATTGCGAAGGTGATCCGGGCGGTGATCAAGAAGTAATGTTGAATGTTGAAGGTTGAAGGTTGAAGGTTGAAAAAGAGTAAGAAGAGACTCGCACGAAGATGTGGGACATGAAGTCGTGCTTATAGGCGTTATGCAGGGGTTATCTTGATGACGTAGGCCCCCGGGTTAAAACCCGGAGTCAGAGTCAGGTTGTACACCAACCCCCAGCTTTAGCTGGGGGTCTTTAAAAGAACCCACATATGAAATCCTTCCTCGCACTCCTTATCGCGGGCCTTGCGGTGTCCGCATCGGCCCAGCCTTACGACCTCACGCTGTATAACTCGGGCTTCGCGGTGGTCAAAGACACCCGCTCGATGACCTTGAGCGCCGGGATGAACCGGATCGACCTGACCGGTCTGCCGCAAAGCCTGGATCCGAATTCCCTGTTCCCGCAGTTCAACGGCACGGTGGGTGTGATTGCGTTGCGTATGGAACAGCCGAACACGGCGTCGATCCTGTCTTCGCGCGTCGGCAAGAAGGTGACGCTGATCGGCGCCGACCACACCTTCACAGGCGTGGTGGAGCGGTTCCAAGTCGGGCTCCTCATCCTCAAATTGAACGACGGAAGCCTGTTGACGGTGCAGAACCCGGGCTCGTTCCATCTTTCGGTGGACAGCCTTCCGGCCGTGTTCGGCAGCTATCCGATGATTCGGGCTGAGCTGATCGCGCGTCGCGCCGGAAAGCAGGATGTGAGTCTGTTCTATAAGGCCGGCGGGTTCCACTGGGCGGCCTCGTACGTCGTGGTGCTGGATGAGAACGGCTCCGCCGGACGCTTCAGCGGCATGGCCCGCATCGAAAACAGTACGGGCATGGATTTCAAAGGCTCGACGCTCCGGCTCGTGGCGGGCGACATTTATCGGAACCGGGGAGATCAGGATGAACGTCCCTTGCTGATGCAGATGGCGGCCATGGCCGAACGTGTCTCATCGGACATGAAACTCGGTCAGGAGTCGGTCGGCGATGTGCATGTGTACACGCTCGACAAGCCGTTCGATGTGATGAACGGTATGCAGACGCGCATCCCGCTGATGGAGGACACAGCGGTGAAGCCGGCGCGCCGCTATCGCTACACGGCCAACGGTAGTGGGGATGGACTCTTTGCCGGAAGTCGTGCCCAAGTGATCTACGACATTCCGAACACCCCGGCCGCAGGCTTGGGCAAACCGCTTCCGGCGGGTGATGTGACCGTGTACATGCGCTCGGGCGAGCGGTTGACGCTCACGGGCGAGACTCGGATCGGGCACATCTCTGTGGGCGGTCGCGTCCGGCTGGTCACAGGAACGGCCTTCGATATCCTTGTGAACGAGCAGGGCATGCGCCAGGACCGCATCCGCGACAATGTCTATGACAATCATTACGCCGTCTCCGTGAAAAACACCAAGCGCGAAGCCATCGTGGTGGAAGTGGCCATGCCGCTCTCGCCGAACACGAGCATCACGCGGTCGACCGTTCCGGCGGTGATGGAAGGGGGCGTGGCGCTGTTCAACGTGAGCCTCAAGCCAGGTGAGGAAAAGAGCGTCGAGTTCACGGTTCGGAATTCGTATTGAGGTTGTCTGTTGTCGGTTGTCGGTTGTAGGTGACGCACACGTGAATCACTGAAAACGGAAAACTGAAAACCGTTAACTTTGCCCATGCAGAATTCCCCTGAATGGCGCGATTGGAAATGGCAGTTGCGAAACCGCATCCGCACGGCCGACGAGTTGGCGGCGTGGATCAACCTGACGGACGACGAACGCCACGCCATCGAGGCGACGAAGGCCTATTTCCGGTGGCAGATCACGCCCTATTACGCCTCGTTGATGGATCGCGACGATCCGAATTGCCCTATCCGTCGGCAGGTGGTCCCGAAGATGGATGAGATGAGCGATGACATCGGCATCGAGGACCTGGATCCGTTGGAAGAACTGGCGCACAGTCCGGTCAAGAACCTGGTGCACAATTACAACGACCGAGTGGCCTTTTGCGTGGCGGCCGAATGCGCCGTGTATTGCCGGTATTGCCTGCGCAAGCGGATGGTGGGCGATGGCGAATACGCGATGAACAAGTCCGAAATCCAGCAGGGGATCGATTACATCGCCGCGCACCCGGAAATCACGGATGTGCTGCTTACCGGCGGAGATCCGCTCATCCTCAACGACTCGAACCTGGAGTGGATCCTCTCGCGCCTGCGTGAGATTCCGCATGTGGGCATCATCCGGATCGGGTCGCGCTTTCCGGTGCTCAACCCCTTCCGCATCACCCCTGAATTCACCGAGATGATCGCGAAATACCATCCGGTCTGGGTGAACACGCACTACAACCATCCGAAAGAACTGACGCCGGATGCGGCCGAGGCGTGCGACCGCATCACGCGTGCCGGTGCGCCTCTGGGCAATCAGACGGTGTTGCTCAAAGGCATCAACAACGACGTGGATACCTTGAAAACCCTGTTTTCGTCGCTGGTGAAAATGCGAGTGCGGCCGTACTACCTGTACCAGGCGCAGCTGATCGGCGGCACGAAGCATTTCCGGACAACCATCGAAGAGGGGATGCAGATCATGAAAGGCCTCCGCGGACGTCTCTCCGGCTTTGCCATTCCGCTGTATGTGCTGGACACGCCCCATGGAAAGGTGCCGCTCACGCCGAGCGGGTTCATGGAGCGCGACGGCGACCATGTGGTCGTGAAGGCGTATGGCGGCGAGACCTGGCGTGAATTCAATCCGCTGCCATGAAGGTCGGCATCCTCTACGACCGGGAAGAGGAGTATCCCGACGTTGTCGGAAAAAGTGCTCAAGATGCGTTCGCCGAGTTCGAACCGGAAAGCACCATCCAGGTGATGGAGGCGGCGATCCGTCATGCTGGACACGAACCGGTGCGATTGGGTGGTCCGCTCAGCATCCTGAAGGAACGGCCGGATGTGGACTTGGTTTGGAACATCTCCGAAGGCTATGGCACCCGCAACCGCGAAGGATGGGGGCCGAGTCTGCTCGAGATGTACGGCATTCCGTTTTTGGGGAGCGATGCGTTGACGTTAAGCGTAAGCCTGGATAAGCGGCTTACAAAAATCGTGGCGGCATCGATCGGGTTGTCGGTTGCCGGTGTTCCGTTTTCGGTGGAGGAAGAACGTGGTATCGACGTTAAAGCAAGGGTCGATGCGATCGACCGCTTCGGAAAACCGACAACCGAAAACCGAAAACTCTTTGTAAAACCTCGATATGAAGGCACGGCGAAGGGTCTCGGCGCTGCGAGCATTGTCGAGACCGAAGACGAACTGAACGCCGCCGTGGCCCGCATCCATGACCTGTATAGGCAGGATGCGGTCGTCGAGCCGTTTCTGTCTGGCGCGGAATTCACCGTGGCGCTGATCGGCGCCCCTCTGGCCGCGTATCCGGTGCTCGAGCGCGGGTTGGATGCGGCCACCAGACTCGGTTCCCATGTGGTCAAGGATGGGGGCGAGGTGCTGGTGAGCGGATCGTTGACACCGGAGCTCGACGAACAGCTGAAGATGTGGTCATTGGCCCTGTGTGAGGAGCTGGGGGTGAGGCACTTCGCGCGGTTGGATTTCAAATGCGACGAGGCGGGGCATCCGTTTTTCCTCGAGATCAATCCCTTGCCGACCTTCGCCGTCGATCAGTCCTTCGCGATCTTGGCGGAGTTGGAGGGAGTGGAGTTCGGGGAGTGGTTGGGGGAGAGGTTGAGGGAGATGATCCCGTAGGGGCGCGTCGCACGCGCCCCGGGCGGATGCGATCCAGGGCGGATGCGATCCGCCCTTACGTTCATATCTTGTGACCATGAAAACCGCCCGTCACATCTCCGATCGCATCCGCCTCATGATCGCCACCAAGCAGTTCCAGGTGGGTGAGGTGTTGCCGTCGACGCGGGTCTTGGGCAAACAGCTGAATTCCAGTTTCCACACGGTCCGAAAGGCCTATCAGACGCTGACCGAGGAGGGGTTGCTGATCGCCGAACCCGGCCGCGGTTTCATCGTGCATCGGCAGAATGTGCAGCTCGACAAATCGGCCCGTCTGGAGAAAGGCGCGGAGAAAATCCGATCCTTGCTCGAGGAGCTCATCGGCTATGGCTTGGATGAGGACGAGATCGAGACCCTGTTCGAGGAGCAGCTCACGTACCTCGATTGGCCCGACCGCATCGAGCGTTGCGCGACGGTCGCCAAAACCGTGGAGCTGTCGTCCATGATCGCCCGCGCCATCCGCAAACAGGTGGGTGTGAAAAGCAACATCCTCACCCTCAAAGACACCGACAAAGTGGTCAATTTCGACGCCTTGTTCGTGCCCTTGCGTTATTTCCGGAAACTGCGCGACGACAGCGAGAGCATCCCGCTGATTCCGGTCGCCTACGGCTTCGACACCGCCATCCTGATGACCGTGATGGAGCGCTCGGCGGTGCAGTCGCTCGGCATCATCGCCGCGGACTCCGACAGCATTCCCATCCTTACCCAGGAACTTCAGAACGCGCTCAGCTATGAAGGCACCATCCTGGCCGGGGTTCCGAACGGGCGCAATCTTCCCGCCTGGGTGAAGGCTGTGGACCTCGTGCTGTATACATGGGATTCGAAATCC
>CAYVRS010000035.1:5300-17164 GCA_964454075.1 uncultured Chitinophagales bacterium | reverse complement strand
CAGAAAACCGCATGCATGTGCAAAAAGCACTCATGGAGTTTTTGCTGCGTGGGCGCCTGTACAACGATTAATGAGCGAATGTCAACGCTGCGGTGCCTGCTGCGCCGCCTTTCGGGTGGACTTTGCGACAGACGAACTGCAAGCCAACGGCGGGCATGTACCCGATGGGCTTGCAGATGAACTCAATGGCGCCCTTGCGCGCTTAAAAGGCACCGACCACCGCTCGCCCCGCTGCTTGGCCTTAAGTGGCCAGGTGGGTCACCGCGTGGCTTGCGGCATTTACGAGTGGAGACCCTCGCCCTGCCGAGAGTTCAGTGAAGGCACTGACGCCTGCACCAGGGCCCGCGCACTCAAGGGCCTGCCCACGCTGTAACCCTGCAGCAAATCTACCCCAAACTGGTCGGCCAGCACATGGCGTTGGGCCTCGTTTTCTACGCCCTCGGCCACCACCTCCATGCCCAGGGTGTGCGCCAAATACACCATGGCCGCACAAATGGCAGAGTCGTTGGCGCTGCCGGGGTGTTTGCCCACAAAGCCTTTGTCAATCTTGATTTGCTGAATGGGCATGCGGCTGAGGTAAGCCATAGAGGAATACCCCGTTCCAAAATCATCCAACGAGAACACCACACCAAGCGAGCGCAGGGTCTCCATTTTCTCAATGACTTTATCCATGTCATCGGCCATCAACGACTCAGTAATTTCCAGTTTGAGCAACGCCGGTGTAATTTGCCACTTCTCCACAGAGCGGCGCACCACATCCACAAAACCATCGTGCTTAAACTGTTCCACGCTGACGTTGACCGAAATAGAAATATCTTCCATGCCGGGCAAATCGGTCCAATGGCTCAGGGTCTGACAGGCCTGATCCACCACCCACGCCCCGATGTCATCAATCAAACGCAGCCGCTCAGCCAGCGCCACAAAACTCTCAGGCATCAGCTCGCCACGGTTGCGGTGCTGCCAGCGCAACAAGGCCTCGTAGCCCACCACACGGCGATGCTTGACGTGCCACTGAGGTTGGTAATGCAACTCAAAGTGCATGGTGCGCACCGCTCGCTGGTGTTCCAGCAGGTCACCGCGGGATCAGGCGTCACCTTGGCCGAAGGCGACACCACAGTCATCGAATACGTGTTCGAGGCGGCACCGGGTCAGCGCCTGGTCTACACCTACACGCTCGACGCCGAATCGTACGACTTCAACCTCGACATCCGCTTCGACGGCATCCAAAGCTACATGAGCGACCGGAACGTGGAGCTCACGTTCGTGCCGCGCTTGAACACCACGGAGAAATCGAACGCATCGGAAGCCACCTTCAAGTCGGCCTATGTGTCGATGGCAGGAGAGCTGGAGCAGTTCATCCGCAAAGATCCGGGCGCTGAAGACAAGACGCTGAACGGCGAGACGGACTGGATCGCTTCCAAGACCAAGTTCTTCACCCAGATCATGAAACCTGAGACCAAGGCCACGGGATCCGTGATCCGGGCCGAGCTCACAGGCAAACCCACGGAAGAGACCACCCGCCATTCTTACGCCACCACGCTGCGCTGGCGCATCCCCGACTCTAACGTGGCGGAATTCCACATGTACATGGGTCCCTTGGAATACTACCAGATCACCCGCTACGAAAAAGCCGCCTACGACATGGTGGATGTGGGATATTCCTGGATCAACTGGTTCTCCAAACCCTTCGTGAAGTTCATGATCCTTCCGGTACTCACGAACCTCGGACTCTGGCTCGGCAACATGGGTCTGGCCATCATCGTGTTCTCGATCCTCATCAAGATCATCCTGCACTACCCGACCAAGAAAAGCTTCGAAAGCATGGCCGCCATGCGCGAGCTTCAGCCGGAGATGAAGGCGATCCAAGACAAGTACAAAGACGATCCGGCCAAACAGCAGCAGGCCACGATGGACCTGTTCAAGAAGGCGAAGGTGAATCCGCTGGGCGGATGCCTTCCGAACCTTCTTCAGCTGCCGGTGCTGGTCACCCTCTGGCGCTTCTTCTCGAATGCCATCGAGATCCGCGGTGAGTCGTTCCTCTGGGCGGCGGATCTTTCCGCGCCGGACGTCATCCTGCAGCTTCCGTTCTCCATTCCGTTCCTGGGCGACCATATCGCCGGATTCGTGCTTCTCATGACCGCCTCGATGGTGTGGCAGATGAAGATTTCCGGCCAAGGCGGCGCGGCCAATCCGCAGATGAAGATCTTCACCTACGTGCTTCCGGTGATGCTCCTGGTCATGTTCAACAATTTCGCATCCGGCTTGAGCCTGTACTACCTCTTGTACAATCTGCTGTCGATCGGCCAACAGTACATGATCAACAAGAAGATCGACCATGCGAAACTGATGGCTGACATCGAAGGCGGATCCAAGCCGAAAAAGAAAACGACGAAGACTCCGAAGAACTGACATGACGCGCAAACAGGCCGCTCTTTCGCTTATGCTACTGATCGGCCTGTCCGGCGCGGTCGGTTGCGGCGCCCAGCCCGCGAAACCCGGCATCCATGTGGTACAGAGCGCGGACGGATGGCGCATGATGGTGGATGGCGCCCCGTTCATGGTGAACGGAATGAACTGGGATCATTATCCCATCGGCACAAACTACGAGTACGTGTTCTGGAACCAGCCCGACACGCTGATCCGCGCCGTTCTCGACCATGAGATGGGTCTGCTGAAGGCCGCCGGCGTCAATGCGATCCGCGTGTATACCGGCATCCAGCCCAAATGGATCACCCACATCTACGAGACCTACGGCATCCGCACGATGCTGAACCATTCGTTCGGCCGGTACGGGCTGATGCTGGATGGGTCCTGGGTGGCGAACACCGATTACGCCGATCCGCGGGTCGAAGAGATCCTGATTCGCGAAGTCACCCAGCTCGTCCGCGACTATGAAGGCACACCCGGCTTGCTGCTTTATCTGCTCGGCAACGAGAACAACTACGGCCTGTTCTGGGAAGGCGCTGAAACGCAGGACATCCCCATGGCCGACCGTGCGTCGACGCACCGCGCCCGGGCCATGTACAAGCTGTTCAACAAGGGAGCGGTGGCGATGAAGGCCGTGGGTGTGAACCGACCGATCGCCATCGCCAACGGCGACGACATGTTCCTGGACATCATCGCCGAGGAAGTGCCCGATATGGACATCTTCGGCACGAACACCTACCGCGGACTCACCTTCACCGACCTGTACGACAACGTGAAATCGGGCTATGGAAAACCCGTTCTGCTCACCGAGTTCGGAGCCGACGCTTTCAATTCGAAAACCGGTAAGGAGGACCAGGCCTGCCAAGCGCGTTATGTAGTCGACAATTGGATGGATGTGTACAGCCACGCGGCCGGAATGGGTCGCGCCGAGAATTCCATCGGCGGGTTCACCTTCCAATTCAGTGATGGCTGGTGGAAAACCGGACAAACCGTGGAATTGGATGTGCACAACACCACCGCCTCATGGATGAATGGCGGCTATACGTGCGATTACCAGACCGGCAAGAACAACATGAACGAGGAATGGTTCGGCGTTTTGGCGAAAGGTCCGACGCAAGCCTCCGGCATTCCGGAGCTCACACCGCGTGCGGCCTATCGCGCGCTCATCGACATCCACCGCTTCGATCCGTACGCCCCGGACGCTTCTTTGGAGTCTCTGAAGCGCCACTTTGAGAACATTGTGCTCGAATCCACGCGATAGAAAACCTATATTACGGCCCTAAAACCAACATTTAGGGATTCCGTGAGCATTCGAGTCGTCGCTTTCGAAAAGGAGACATGGTTCAAGATCGACCACCATGATGCTCTCCGTCCATTTTTCATGAACATCGTCAGTGATTCCAACCATTGGATGTTCATCTCCAGCAATGGCGGCCTCACGGCCGGCCGCAAAAACGCCCAGTTCGCCCTCTTCCCGTACACCACGGACGACAAGATCACCGACCAAGCGGACATCACCGGAAGCAAGACGATCCTCCAGGTGCGTACGTCGGAAGGTGTCCGTGTCTGGGAGCCGTTCTCCGCATGGTCGAAGACCCATTTCCGGCTCACCCGCAATCTGTACAAGAGCGAGTTCGGCAACAAGATCCGATTCGAGGAAGTGAACCACGACCTGGGGCTGACCTTCCGCTACCAGTGGAGTTCCAGCCATCAGTACGGCTTCGTGAAAACCTCGGAACTGGAAAACTCGTCGCCCGGCACCATGAGGGTGACCGTTCTCGACGGCATGCAGAACCTGATGCCTTACGGCATCGAAAGCGACCTGCAGACGGCCGCCAGCAACCTGGCGGATGCGTACAAGCGCAGTGAGTTGGTGTCCGACACCGGGTTGGGGATCTATGCCTTGAGCGCCATTATCGTTGACAAAGCCGAGCCTAGCGAAGCGCTCAAAGCGAACACCGTCTGGTCGATGGGCCTTCCGAAACCGACGCACCTGCTGTCGTCGTTGCAGCTCGACCGGTTCCGCAGAGTGGAGCCTGTCTCCGCGGAAAGCGACATCAAAGGCGAGCGCGGCGCGTATTTCGCCATCAGCGGGATCGAGGTCGGCGCCGGCGCCACCTCGCGGTGGATGTTCATCGCCAACGTGAATCAGACGCATGCGCAGATCATCGAGCTGAACGAGGAGATCCGCCGCGGCGGCGACCTCGGCGCACGCATCGAGGCAGACGTCGACCGGGGCACGCGGCAGCTGAAGCACCTCGTGGCTGGAGCGGATGGCATCCAGACCACGGCGGACCATCTCAAAGACTCGCGGCACTACGCCAACGTGCTCTTCAACATCATGCGGGGCGGCACGTTCGACGACCATTACCGCATCGAGAAGCGCGACTTCCTTCCCTATCTGAACAAAGCGAACCGCTCGGTCTACCAGCGCCATCAAGACCGCTTGAACGCCCTTCCGGATGTGTTCGACACCACGGCGCTCGACCAGCTCGCGGCGTCGGTCGACGACCGGGACCTGCGCCGGCTCAGCCAAGAATATCTGCCGCTCAAATTCAGCCGCCGGCATGGCGATCCGAGCCGGCCTTGGAACAAATTCTCCATCAACACCTTCGACGAGCTCGATGGATCGAAAATCTTGGATTACGAAGGCAACTGGCGCGACATCTTCCAGAACTGGGAGACCTTGGTGCATTCCTATCCGGGATTCATCGAAGGGATGATGTTCAAGTTCCTGAATGCGACCACGTTCGACGGCTACAATCCCTACCGCGTCACCAAAGGCGGATTCGACTGGGAGACCATCGAGCACGACAATCCGTGGTCGTACATCGGCTATTGGGGCGACCACCAGATCATCTATCTGCTCAAATTCCTCGAGTTCCATAAACGCCACCAGCCAAACGGCTTCGACGCGCTTCTGCGCAGCGACGGATTCGCTTACGCCCATGTGCCATACCGCATCAAACCCTACGCCGACATCGCGCGCAATCCCAAAAGCACGATCGATTTCGATTTCAAGAGCGATGAGGCCATCCGCACGCAGAAAGCCATCAAAGGGGCGGATGCGGCCCTTCTCGGAAGCCGGATGAGCGACATCCATCATGTCGGTTTCATCGAAAAACTGCTCGCCACCGTGCTCTCCAAGCTCTCGAACTTCATTCCCGAGGGCGGCATCTGGATGAACACGCAGCGTCCGGAATGGAACGACGCCAACAATGCGCTGGTCGGTAACGGCGTGTCGATGGTGACGCTGTACTACCTGAGGCGCTTCCTGATGTTCTTCGACGGCATCCTGGCCGACTCCGCCGTGTCGGATGTGGCGTTGTCCGACGAACTGAACCGATTCTACTCGCAGATCCACGGTATCTTGCTCGAACATCAAGCCCTGCTTGGCGGTGCCATCAACGACCGCGACCGCAAGGCGGTGACCGATGCGCTCGGCATGGCCGGAAGCGACTACCGCACCCGCATCTACGACCAAGGCTTCAGCGGCGCCACGGCATCGGTGACCTTGGCGGACATCCGCGCCTTCGTTCGCGTGGCGCTGAACCACCTCGAGCATTCCATCCGTGCGAACCGCCGCGGCGACGGCCTGTACCATGCCTACAACCTGATGAGCGTCACGGCCGACGGCATCGCCGTCTCGCACTTGAGTGAAATGCTGGAAGGCCAGGTGGCGGCGATCAGCTCCGGATATTTGTCCGCCGCCGAAGTCGCCGACATGCTCGACGCGCTCCGAGCCAGCGCCTTGTACCGGAGCGACCAGAACAGCTACATCCTCTATCCGAACAAGCGGCTCCCGGGCTTCCTGCGGAAAAACAGCATCCCCGCCGACGCCGCGGCCGCTTCCCAGCTCATCCATCGCATGGTGGCCGACAAGAACCAGCGCATCGTGAGCCGCGACATTCTGGGCGGTCTCCATTTCAACGGCAACTTCAAGAACGCCGACGACCTTCGCGCCGCGATCGACCAGCTCGCCGGAACCGAGTACGCGGCCTTGGCGAATTCCGAAAAAGACCTTCTCTTGCAGCTCTTCGAGCAGGTGTTCGACCACAAGACCTTCACAGGCCGCTCGGGCACGTTCTATGCGTACGAAGGCCTCGGTTCCATTTACTGGCACATGGTCTCCAAACTGCATCTCGCGGTGCAAGAGGTCTACCTGAGGGCGGTCGCCGACGGGGAATCCGCCCCCTTGCTCGACCGTCTGGCCACGCACTATGTCGAGATTGGCGAAGGCATCGGCATCCACAAGACGCCGGAACTGTACGGCGCCTTCCCGACCGATCCCTACTCGCATACGCCGCAGCACCGGGGCGCGCAGCAGCCGGGCATGACGGGCCAGGTGAAGGAAGACATCCTCATCCGGTTCTCCGAACTCGGCGTGACGGTGCGTCATGGACGCCTCGGGTTCCATCCCACGTTGCTCCGTAAAGACGACATCCTCACGGAAGACGCGCGCATCGAGGTGGTGACCTTGAACGGCGCGACGGAACCCATCGATCTCGCACCGGGTTCGCTGGCCTTCACCTATTGCCAAGTGCCTGTGGTGTACACCGTGGGCGATCGCGAAGGGGTGGATGTGGACGTCAGTGACGGAACGAACCGGCGCATCGACGGCTTGGAGCTGGATGAAGCCTTGAGCGCTTCGATCTTCAACCGCAGCGGCCAAGTGAGCCGTCTGCGTGTCACGATCGCAGCCTCCAGACTGCGATGAGCCGGGGGCTGCGCGCTGCGCTCGCCCTTGTGGCGCTGATCGGAACGCTTGGCTGCGAACGCGGTCCGCATCCGTCCGACATCCTCGGAAATCCGGAGTACCGGGCCATGTCGTATGGCGGGTACCGCGAGCTGTCGCGCGACATCCAGCCCACGCTGCCTCAGCTTAAGGAAGACCTCAAGATCTTGGCGGCCATGGGCGTGAAGGTGCTGCGCACGTACAATGTCACCTTCGCCGAAACCGGAAACCTGCTTCAGGCTATCCGCGAGCTGAAACAGGAGGATCCCGGATTCGAGATGGTCGTGATGATGGGCCTCTGGATTGATGCGAAGAACGCTTGGACCGCGCTTCCGGAGCGCATCCGAGACCAGGACAGCGAAGAGAACGCCCGGGAAGTGGCTCGAGGCGTCGCCTTGGCCAACGAGTACCCGGACATCGTGAAGTTCATCGCCGTGGGCAACGAGGCCATGGTGCATTGGCAGTGGGAATACCATGTGGCGCCGGGCATCATCCTGAACTGGGTGCGTCACCTGCAGGAGCTGAAGCGCACCGGCGGCCTGCCCGAAGACGTGTGGATCACCAGTTCCGACAACTTCGCCTCCTGGGGCGGCGGCGGACCCGAATACCACAACGCCGACCTGGACGCGCTCATCGCCGAAGTGGATTTCATTTCGATGCATACCTATCCGATGCACGACACCCATTACAATCCCGAGTTCTGGCAGGTGCCCGCCGAGGAAGCCGGCCTGTCGGATTCGCTCAAAGTGGAAGCGGCGCTCCTCCGATCCCGAGATTATGCCATCTCGCAATACGAAAGCGTGGTGGCCTACATGAGGAGCAAGGGAATCGAAAAACCGGTCCACATCGGCGAGACGGGATGGAGCACGCGCTCGAACGAGCGCTATGGCGCCACCGATTCGCGCGCGGTCGACGAGTACAAATCGGCGCGGTACCATGACCTCATCCGTGAATGGTCCGACGCGAACGGCGTCACGGTCTTCTACTTCATCGCCTTCGACGAACAATGGAAGGATGCGGCCAATCCGCTGGGCTCCGAAAACCATTTCGGTCTCATCAACCTGCAAGCGCAAGCGAAATATGTGTTGTGGGACGAGGTGGATACGGGCGTGTTCGACGGCCTCACCCGCGACGGCCGCTCCATCACCAAAACCTATGGCGGCAATCTGGATTCGCTGATGAAGGATGTGCTTGCTCCGCCACCCCGTCCATGAGACTCCTCCTCGCCCTCATGCTTCTGAACGCATGCATCCGGTCTCCGCATTCCGGCATCCGAATCATCGAAACCTCGCGAAGCGGACATCAGCTCACGGAGGTGCGGGAATTTCCCGAGCCGGCGCGGACCCTTGAAATCACGCTTCGCCCCGAACAACGGTTCCAGACCATCACCGGCTTCGGCGGGTCATTCACAGAGGCGTCGGCCTCCCTGCTGAACCGGATGAGTCCGGAAAAAAGAAAGCTCATCATCGACGCGAACTTCGCCGATTCGATCGATGAGGACCGCGACGACATCATCCCCATGATCAAAGACGCGATGGCGGCCTCCAGCGAAGGCTTCAAGATCATCGCCTCGCCTTGGACCGCTCCGCCATGGATGAAAGACAACAACGACTGGCGCGGCGGCAAACTGCTCGGCTTCGACCAGAACCGGGATGAACAGCTCAAGATCTGGGTCGATGCGATGTACGACGATCCCGAAGCGGCGCAGTATTTCGACGGCACCGCGGTGCATTGGTACGCCAGCACGGTCGATTACTTCCCAGAAGCCTTGGAATATGCGAAGAGCAAGGCCCCCGGCAAGCACCTGCATCCGAAGTACGTGCCGGTGTTCCGTTATGCGCGCGACATCATCGGAAGCCTGAACCATCATGTGGACGGTTGGATCGACTGGAACATGGTGCTGGACCGCCAAGACGGTCCGAATTGGGCGAAAAACTGGTGCGTGGCGCCGGTGATCGTGGATCCGGAGTCGGATGAGGTCTATTTCACCCCGCTCTATCACACCATGGCTCATTTCAGTACATTGATTCGTCCGGGCGCGGTCCGCATCGAATTCAGCATTCAAGGCAACTCCATCTAAACGGTCCTGATCCCTAACTAAGTCCACCATGTCGCAAAGAGAGTCCATCCCCTTCGGTCAGAAAGCCGCGTTCGGCGCGGGTCACCTCGTCAACAACCTCCTTCCGGGTGCGTTGGGCGTGTTCTCCTTTTTCCTGCTCACGGCCTTCGGCATGGATCCGTTCCTGGCGGGGCTGCTGGGCGGATTGCCGCGCCTGTGGGATGCGCTCACCGACCCCATCATGGGCTACATCACCGACAACACGAAAACGCGGTACGGCCGACGCAAGCCTTACATCTTCATCGGCGCGATTCTGAGCGGCATCTTCTTCATCCTCTTGTGGCAGCTGGATCCGAACGAATCGCAGAACTACAATTTCTGGTACTTCCTGCTGTTCTCACTCATCTACATCGCCGCCAACACCATCTATTCGACGCCACTGATCGGGTTGGGTTATGAGATGACGTCCGATTACAACGAGCGCACCCGCCTCATGGGCTTTTCTCAGACCATCGGGCAGATGGCCTGGGTGATCGTGCCCTGGTTCTGGGTGCTCATCGCCAATCCGAACCTGTTCGAAACCCAAGCCGAAGGCGTGCATCAGCTGGCTGTGGTGGTCGGCGGCGCGTGCATGGTTCTGGGCCTGATGCCCGCCATCTTCTGCAAAGAGATGCCGCAGCCGGAAGACGCCAAGCGCGCCGATCTGAGCCTGAGCGCCATCGCCGCGAATTTCAAGAACCTGATGCGCAGCATGGTCCAGATCTTCAAGAACAAGCCTTTCGTGAAGTTGTGCGCCGCCACCTTCCTGGTGTTCAACGGCTACCAGATGGTGGCCTCGTTCAGCTATTTCATCATCGTCTTCTACATGTTCCAGGGCGATTACGGCGCCGCAGGCAACTGGCCGGCCTGGTTCTCGACCATCAGCGCGCTGAGCACCGCGTTCCTCATCATCCCCATCATCACCTGGATGTCCAACCGTTGGGGCAAACGCACCGCCTTCGTGATTTCGACCGCTCTGTCGATCGTGGGATACATCCTCAAATGGTGGGGCTTCAGCCCGGAAAACCCCTGGATGATCTTCCTGCCCGTGCCCTTCTTCGTCTTCGGCATCGGCGGACTCTTCACTCTGATGATGAGCATGACGGCCGACGTCTGCGACCTGGATGAGCTGTACAACGGCATGCCGCGCAAAGAAGGCACCTTCGGTGCCATCTACTGGTGGATGGTGAAACTGGGTCAAGGTCTGGCCTTGGTGCTTGGCGGACTCGTGCTCAAGCTCGTCGGCTTCGACCAATCCCTGGCCGTCCAGTCCACGGAAACACTCACCAATCTTCGCCTCGCCGACATCACCATCCCCGCTTTGGCCGGACTCCTGGCCATCTGGGTGATGTGGGATTACGACTTGGATGAAGCCCGTGCCCGCGAGATCAAGCAAACCCTGATCGAGCGACGCGGCGAGTTGTGAAAGAGCGTTAATCCGAGCGATTTCCCTCGGGTCTATGGACAAATCGGGGTATTTTGGGGTTATTTCAGGGGTAATTTAGAGGTTCTATCATCCAAAATCACCCCGTTATCATTCTACGTTACCCTATGGGAAATCATTCGTCGGAAGGCACCTGTCCCGTCACGGGCATGGGCGCCAAACCGAGCGCCGCACCGGTCGGCATCGGAACCAAAAACAAGGATTGGTGGCCGAACCGCCTCAATCTGAACATCCTCCGTCAGCATTCCTCGTTGTCGAACCCGCTGGGTGAAGACTTCACCTACCTCGACGCCTTCCTCAGCCTCGAATACGAGGAATTGAAAAAAGACCTCGCCGCGCTGATGACCGATTCGCAAGACTGGTGGCCGGCCGATTTCGGCCATTACGGCCCGTTCTTCATCCGCATGGCCTGGCATGCCGCAGGCACCTACCGCACCGGCGACGGACGCGGAGGCGCAGGTTCCGGCCAGCAACGCTTCGCGCCGCTTAACAGCTGGCCCGACAACGCCAACCTCGACAAAGCCCGCCGCCTGCTCTGGCCCATCAAGCAGAAATACGGCTCGAAAATCTCCTGGGCCGACCTCATGATCCTTACCGGCAATGTGGCACTCGAAACCATGGGCTTCAAGACCTTCGGTTTCGCCGGCGGCCGCGCCGATGTGTGGGAACCGGAAGAGGATGTGTACTGGGGTGCCGAATCGGATTGGCTCGGCAACAAGCGCTACACCGGTGACCGCGACTTGGAGAATCCGCTCGCGGCCGTGCAGATGGGCCTCATCTACGTGAACCCGGAAGGTCCGGATGGCAATCCTGATCCGATCGCCGCGGCACGCGACATCCGCGAAACCTTCGCGCGCATGGCCATGAACGATGAAGAAACCGTGGCGTTGATCGCCGGCGGACACACCTTCGGAAAATCGCACGGAGCCGGAGATACGAATCATGTGGGTCCGGAGCCGGAAGCGGCCCCGATCGAAGCCCAAGGCCTGGGCTGGCACAGCAGCTTCGGCAGCGGAAAAGGCGTCGACACCATCACCGGCGGACCGGAAGTGACGTGGACTCAGAAACCCACGCAATGGACAAACCTCTACTTCGACAATCTGTTCGGCTACGAATGGGAACTGACGAAGAGCCCGGCCGGCGCCTACCAGTGGGTCGCC
>CAYVRS010000035.1:0-5290 GCA_964454075.1 uncultured Chitinophagales bacterium | reverse complement strand
ACGAAAAGATCTCCCGCCGTTTCCATGAACATCCCGACCAGTTCGCCGACGCCTTCGCCCGCGCCTGGTTCAAACTGACCCATCGCGACATGGGTCCGCGGGCGCGCTACCTGGGTCCGGAAGTGCCTGCCGAAGTGCTCATCTGGCAAGATCCGATTCCGGCCGTGAACCATGAGCTGATCAACGAGGCCGACATCGCCGCGCTCAAGACGCAGATTCTGGGCAGCGGACTCCGCATTTCCGAGCTTGTGAGCACGGCATGGGCGTCCGCATCCACCTTCCGTGGGTCGGACAAGCGTGGCGGCGCAAACGGGGCCCGCATCCGCCTCGCGCCGATGCGCTACTGGAAAGTGAACAACCCCACCCAGCTGGCCAAGGTGCTGGATGTGCTTGAAGGCGTGAAGAAGGGCTTCGCAAAGACCGTTTCCCTCGCCGATCTGATCGTGCTGGGCGGATGCGCCGCCATCGAAGCGGCCGCCAAGAAGGCCGGCATCGACATCACCGTGCCGTTCACTCCGGGACGGATGGATGCCAGCCAGGACGAGACCGATGTGGACAGCTTCAGCGTGCTCGAGCCCTTCGCCGACGGCTTCCGGAACTACCTCAAAGCCAAAGCCGCGATTCCGACCGAAGAACTGCTCGTCGACAAAGCGCAACTCCTCACGCTCACCGCACCGGAAATGACCGTTCTGGTCGGCGGGATGCGGGTTCTGGGCGCCACATGGGACGGCTCGTCGCACGGCGTCTTCACCAGGAACGTGGGTACGCTGAGCACCGACTTCTTCACGAACCTGCTCTCGATGGACACCGAGTGGAAGGCCGCCGATCCCGTGCAGGAAGGCTTCTATGGCGTCAACCGGAAGACAGGCGACATGACGTGGACCGCCACCCGCGCCGATCTGATCTTCGGTTCGAACTCGGAGCTCCGCGCCATCGCCGAAGTCTACGCCGAGCGTGGCAACGAAGCCAAGTTCGTGCGTGATTTCGTCCGCGCGTGGGACAAAGTGATGAACCTGGATCGATTCTGAGGATTCGAACAGGGAGTACAGGGGGATGGGAGGAAAAACCTCTTGTCCCCTTTCTTTTTATCTATTAACTTTGAATCACAAAGTACTTTTCATTTATAAACCCCGTTTATGAGACAACGCTTCTCGACAATCGCCTTGGTCCTCGGGCTGGCACTGCTGATCTACATGGTCACGGTCGAAGACGAGCCTGGGGCCTTGCCCTTGCTGCTGGTGCTTTCCGGTATCGCCGGACTCCTCTTGAACAAGCTCACAATGACACGTCAATCCAATAAAAACGCATGACACCTCTTTCCACCTCCATCGCACGCGTTGCCGGCGTTACCGCCTCCATCCTCCTGATTCCGTTCATCGCGATGCGGTTCACCTCCGAAGTGAACTGGACCTTCAGCGACTTCCTCATCATGGGTATCCTCATTTTCGGAACGGGGATGGCGTACACACTGATTTCTCGGATTTCCGACACGCTGTCCTACAAATTGGCCGTAGGCACGGGCATAGGCACGGGCTTTTTCCTGATCTGGTCGAACCTGGCTGTAGGGCTGATCGCGTCTGAGAACGAGGACATCAATGCCTTGTACTTCGGGCTCATCGTGCTCGGTTTCGCCGGCGCCCTGGTCGCGCGCTTCCAAGCGAAGGGGATGACCTGGGTGATGGGATCCATCGCCGCGGGACAGATGGGCATTGCCGCCTTCGCATTGGCCACGGGCGCGCAGCATCTGCCGCACAGTTCAGTGACGGAAATCTTGGGCGTCAACCTCTTTTTCACCGTGTTCTGGACGGCCTCGGCGTTGCTGTTCCGTCAGGCCGCCAGGGAGTCGTGACCCTGGCGGACACAAGCCTCCCTAGGGCTTCAACCACCGATCAAAGTACTCCGCCATCCGCCTGTACTCGTCGTACCAAGCCGCAGGTTTGACGAACGAGTGACGCTCGCTCGGGTACACCATCAGCTCGAAGTTCTCGTTTCCGCTCTGGATCAGCCGGTCGATGTACTGCATCGCGTCCTGGAAGCCGACATTGTCGTCAATCAAGCCGTGGAACATGATCATGGGGCGACTCAGCGAATCGGCGTGCGTGAGCGGTGAGCTGCGCAGATAGTTCTCTTTGTCTTTTTCGGGATGTCCCAAGCGCGGACCCGTGTATCCCGGATTCGCCCAGAAATAGTTCTCCCAGTTCGTCACAGCCCGAAGCGCCGCGCCCACATGGAAGCGGTCCGGCGCGTGATGCAGCGCGTACAGCGTCATGAAGCCGCCATAGCTGCCTCCGTACACGCCCACGCGGTTCACGTCGATGATGCTATCCTTCGCCACATGGTCGATGCCGTCGATCATGTCCTCCAGCTCATAGCGCCCCATCCATCCGGTCACATCTTCGCGGAACTTGCGCCCGTAATTCAAACTGTGGCGGTAATCCACCTCGATCACGACATAGCCTTTCATGGCCAGCCACTGGTGGAACATGTATTCGCGGTAATAGCTTTCCGACCAGCCTTTGTACACGTTCTGCAGCGAGCCGGCGCCATGCACGAACACGATCACGGGGTATTTTCTACCCGCCTCCATCACCGGAGGCTTGATCACTTCCATCGACAGTTTGGTGACGCCGTCGCGACCGGTGAAGCGCACATACTCCGGCTGAAGCCAAGCGATGGACTTGAAGCGGTCGGGGATGGAGTTCGTGAGGCGGATTTCCCGATTCGGGCGACGCAGATTCAGCGCGTACAAGTCCGTCGGCGTGTTGAAATAGGTCTTCCCGTACACCAAAGTCTGCTTGTCGCCGCTCAGACGGAAATCATTCCGGAACGCGGTTTCCGTAGTGAGGCGGCTCGTGACGCCGCGTTTCATGTCGTACCGGTAGACGTGGCGCTCGCCCGGATCCACTTCGGTGCTCACATACAGCAGCTCGTTCGCATCCAGCCATTGGTACCAGGTGATCTGCCACTCGCCTTTGGTGTGCTGCGTCAGTCCGCTTCCATCCGGGTTCACGGTGTACAGATGGTTGTATCCGCTCTGTTCGGAGGTGAAACTGACCACATCCGAGCCTGGCGCGAAACGCAGATCTCCGAAACCGTTCACCAGCCAGCCTTGGGTCGAATCTTTGAACATGACCTTGTAGGAGGCGTCGCTCAGGTCGTAGACGCCCACTTCGCGGCGTTTCTGATAGTGGTCGGTCTGATCCACCGCCAAATATCGTCCGGACTCGCTGACCGGTGCGCCGACGAGGCGGATGTCGCCCTCGAGTAAGGTCCGGATCTGCCGCGTGGCCACATCCACCACATATAGCGCGTTTTTAGGGAAGCCGCGTTTCACGTTTCCGGGCGTCACGAAGCGACCCACATATTCCGGAAAATAGATGTCGCGCGCTCCGGAATTGTCGCTCGACGATAGCACCAAGCGCGTGTTGCCCGTGGCCCAGCCACGGATCTGGAAGTTCGGGTCGCTCGGCTTCTTGTTCGTGATGCGCTGCACCGAGGTGGTGGTGACATCGGCCGTCCACACGTCGCCGGCGTTCACGAAAGCGACGAATTTGCTGTCTTGGCTCCAGACCGGCGCGAAGCTCGGGGTGGGCGCAGAGAAGAGCACGCGTTTCCCTGTGCCGTCGGGTTTGCCGATCATCAGCGCGCCGCGCTCATTGAACATGGCCCATTTGCCGTCGGGCGACACCGTTCCGAGATCCGGACGCTCTTTCACCTGGCTGAACCCGGTACCGTCGAGGTTCACCGAGAAATATTCAGTGCCGGTGCGCGCCGAGTCGTTCCACGAATAGACGATGGATTTCTGATCCAGCGAGAACGAGTTCAAGGCCGGACGCACCCCAGCGAGATACGGCTCATGGAAGATGCTGCGCAGGGACAAGGTGTCAAGTCCGGAGACTTGGAAGAGCAGGAGAAAGAGCAAGAGATTCATTTGATTGCCTTGGTCATGTTTTCGTTGCCGTCGGGCGTGATGATGAGGTTGTCTTCGATGCGGATGCCGCCGAAATCGAGCATGGATGTCAGTTTTTCCACGTTCAGGAATCGGTTCATCGCAGGGTTGGCGAACGCGGGTTCGAGGAGGGCCGGAATGAAGTAACAGCCCGGTTCGATGGTGACGACCATGCCCGTCTCCAGGGTGCGGCGGGCCCGGAGGTAACGCAAGCCGGGACGGTCGATGCGTTGCACGCCTTTCGGATACCCGCCGGGATCGTGGGTGTCGAGGCCGAGGAAGTGACCGAGTCCGTGCGGGAAGAACAGCGCGAAGATGTTATGCTCCATCAACTCGTGCGTGGTGCCGCGCAGGAGTCCGATGCCCGCCAGGTCGTCCATCAGCACGCGTGCGCTGAGCAGTTGCAGGTCTTCCATGGCCATGCCGGGTTTGGCGGCGTCGATGGCGGAGGTCTGCATGCGGAGCACGGCGGCATAGATCTCTTTCTGAATCGTGGTGGCCTTGCCATTGATGGCCCAGGTGCGGGTCAGGTCGGCCGCATAGCCTTGCACTTCGGCGCCGGCATCGATCAGATAGATGTCCCCATCCTTCAATTGGCGGTGGTTCTCCGTGTAATGCAGGATGGCGCTGGCCGTGCCCGAGCCATGGATGCCGTTGTAGGGTGCGAACACACAGCCGCGCTTCTGACACTCGAACTCGTACAGGGCTTTCACTTCGTATTCGAACATCCCCGGGCGGATGGCGGCCTTCACGGCGTCGTGGGCGGCGCTGGCCACCTGGTTCGCGCGACGCAGGAGCGCCAATTCGCCCTCGGTTTTGATCACCCGGCAGTGCGCGAGCATGTCACTCAGGTATCCGTCGCTTGGGGTGTAGCCCAGCCAGGAGGCGAACGCGGCGTCGGTGGACCAAAGCACATGCACGGTCTTCGGCTTGATGCGGGCCAACACGGCGGGCAGATCTTCCACGACATGCAGATGGTCGGGCTGATACTCGGCACGGAGCTCATCCAGCGACTTCACGAACCCATGCCAGACCGCGAATTGGGCGTCCCGCTTCGGCGCGAAAAGATGATATTCGCGCGTGGCCACATCCAGGAGCAGCTTGAAATCGGGTTCCCAGACACCGGTGAGGTATTGGAAATTCGATTCCTGGCGGAACGGATATTCGTGATCGGTGCCGTAACGGTATTGCACCGCAGCGCCTGAGATCAGCACCGCATCGGTGCCGTGCGATTCGGAAAGCAGAGAAAAAAGCTTCTCGCGATGAAGGGAATGCATGGGAAATAAGGTTTCCCAATAATAGGGAAATGGGGCGATGACCGCAGTCGGCGGGATGTTTTTT